>CALLZZ010000279.1 GCA_937858235.1 uncultured Clostridia bacterium | reverse complement strand
ATATCCACAGATTCACCGAGGTACGCCTGCATCGGATCAAGCACAATCAGTTTTGCACCTGTTTGATTGATGGCTTGCTCCAGGCGTTCATCGGAAAGTGTCAGCTCTACCTCGTTTTCATCTATGACCAACACTCTTTCGCAATCAGCACCAGCCGACAACAGCCTTGGCTTGATGGTATCGCCGAGACCGTCCTCAGCAGTTTGGTAAATCACATTGATGGGTTCTGTGGCGGTTTCTTCTTCGGGCAACGGCTCGCCCTTTGTGAGCAGTGCCATTAATGCGAGGATGAATGTGGTCTTGCCCTCGCCTGGGTCACCTTGGATGATGGTCACCTTTCCGTATGGAATGTAGGGATACCAAATCCATTGAATTTCTTCTACATCTACACTGCTCATTTTGATTAGATTCAGTTTGTTTTTCATGTACTCACTCCTTTTTGTATTTGCAGGATTGATTTTTTATATATTATCCTGTACAATATAGTTATGGAACATTTTAGAGTAAAGATATAAAATAGGATTACAATATAAAAGTCAATCCTATACACGGGAGGCAGACAATGTTTAGTCGAATTGATTTTAGAATACATGACGATAAAATTGAGGTTGCAGGACAAGAATTTCTACTCGGCGATTTAACGGTGGACATTTTGAGCATCACGCCGCAGGAATTTGAAGCCATGTATGCCTTATCGCAAGACCTTAACACAGACAATATAAAAAAACTCCATGAGATGCTGATGGGGCGCAAGCTGTTTCAGCTGATTGCCGATGGTAGGATGCATTCCGCAGAAAAATATATAGAAATTATCAGCGATATTTACTCGTTCAACCAGACAATGTTTTGGTTTATTGACAACGGTTTAATGCATTTGAAAACACTGGATAGCGAAAACTATGCGGCTGCCCTGTATGATTTTTACACACATCCTAACCTTGATAAGATGATGATCAACCATTTCAGAAACGAGGGACACGCTTTCACGCTGTTTGACAATATTGATGTGCGGTATGTGCCGGACATGATTCCCAATCAGCCAGACACCTATGCCATCTATGAGGTGTACTCGGTCAAGTATTTACAGGCATTTTTGAAGATGGATTTTATGAAGGCAATCATGCACGGGCATACCATTCGCCGTTGCAAGAACTGCAAACAGTTCTTCTTGCTTACCAAAGGCTACAAGACCGATTACTGCGACAGGCCAATTGAAGGGAAACCCCACCGCACCTGCCGCAATCAGGGGGCAAAAAACAAAGCGAAAGAAAAAGCCGCCAACAACCCTGTTATCCGCAGCTACACCAATGCCTATCAACGGATTACAGCGGACAAACAACGAGGGAATATTTCGGTGGAGGATTGGGAAAACGCCAAACGGAAAATTATTGATTTGAAAGATATGGCAATTAGCGGCTTGCTCACCGACAGGGAAGTAGATGCTCAAATGCAGTCCGCTGTTTTGTATTCATCCCTTGGCATCACAAAAAAAGGCAGACGGTAGTCTGTACCCGTGGGAGGAGGCGGCAAGTTGGAAAGCATATATCTGCAGAACAAAGAAATGGTAGAAGCCTGTGCGGATAAGCTGTGCCGCCAATTTCACTGTGAACAGCTTCGGGAGGATTTAGTTTCGGCAGGAACACTTGCAATCCTTACTTATGCAGACAGGTATAATCCCAACATCGAAGCAACTCTGTCCACCTTTCTTTATCCTTACATCATAGGCGCAATGAAACGGGAGTTGGAGAACAGTCTGTATCCTGTCAGCCTGTCCAAGCGAGAATTTGAGGCACTGCATGTGCAAGGATATCTCAGCTTTTCATCCCTTGATGAACAGTATGATGATAACGGCGAGCCTGTTGTTCAAATCAAGGATGCTCGTGAGGATGTGGAGCAGATCGTATTGCACCAAATCTATCTTGAGGTATTGGAGAAAGAGTTTGACAAGCTATCCTTTAAGGAGCGTGAAATTCTCGGTGGTTTCTTCGGTGTATTTGGCTATGAACAACACACTTTAGCTGATTTAGGAGAGCAGTTCGACCTTACGGAAAACGCAGCTGCCAAGGCAAAAGATAAGGCTCTCAAAAAGCTAACAGATGCTTGCATGAATGGTGAGATTGGAATTTGGTCGTTGGCACGAAAAGCAATTAAGGAAGCTCAAAAGGATAAATCACCGATAAACGCAAAAGCCCCGCCCGCTATTTCTAACGGACGAGGCTTTGAGATATCGTATTAGATTCAGATAATAAAAAAATGACGAACAGCTAACCGGTAATCGGTTTGAACTGTCCGTCATCTTTTTCAAATATTTCGAGCATCATTCTCGCTCCCATGCGGAAGCCGTCTATAAATCGCTCTTCGCCGCTGATGTAGTTTAGCTCACCTTGTGCCGATACGAAATCCTGTAACAGCTTTCTCTGCTCTGCATCAAGCTGTGCCATCATCTTTTCTTCAAGACTGCTGATTTGGTACATTGCTTTTTGATAGGCACTGCCTTGCACAACGGATTTTGCCACTGGGTTTATGTTGCCGTGGTACAGCTCACTCAGTATTTTTTCTTTCTGCATTTTCGTCACCTCCTCAAGTACAACACAATACTACAAGACGAGAGAGGAAGCTATTCAGCAAATTAACCAAATGTTTGAATGAGTTACTTAACCATGGTAAAATAATATCAAATCATATTACAGCGTTGGGGGTGACAGTTTGATTGTTATAATTTTAGGGGTGCTAACCGATTCTGAAAGAGATTTAGTGAATCAGATTTTTAAAGATTATAATGTTAAGCTTTATAACATTTCTTTAAAAATTCTGCATTCGGAACAGGATGCACAAGATGCGGTAGCACAGACCTTTCTTAAAATTATGGATCATATTGATAAAATTGAAAAAATACCTTGTCACGAAAGGCTGCCTTTCTGCGTTATTGTAGTAAGAAATATTTCCATAGATATATATCGCCAAAACAGGAAAACGCTTCCTGTGGACTCGTTCGAAGAATGGAAAGACCTTTCTGCTACTACGGAGGATACTTTCTTTAAGGGGCATGACAGGGAGTTGCTGCTCAATCTGATCAAAAAATTATCATCCCAAGAAAGATATTTGCTTGAATTAAGGCTGGCAGAAGATATGTCCTATAAGGATATTGGCGCCATTTTGAACATTACGGAGGCTACCGCTCGCAAACGGTTTCAAAGAGCTTTTGAAAGGCTTAAAAAATTATATTTGGAAGAGGAATATGTCATCCTTAGGTGGGACATCATTTAACCCAATTGCATAGCTACGCTCTATCAGTATTTCAGCAATCCATGATAGAGCGTAGCTATGCAATTGGGTTAAATGATGTCCCACCTAAGGATGATAGTTTAGATATCAATGAATTAAAAGATAAAATTTTGCTATTACCGGAATATATGCAATCTCTTTTATTCATGAAGTATATCTTTGGTTTTGATCCTAATGCAGCTGAAGGCATACTATCTATCAGTGATTCAAAGCAAAAGCTACGGTATGCTGAAATGCTTCTTGCTTATTCACTAAGGTTGCCTGATAATCAGCGTATTTCAAAGACAAGCATGAAGCAGGCTGCCGGGGTAGCCTTAGGCAAGTTAATGCTGAAAAATGACATAGCTGTTCCTGCGAAGAACCCCAATTACTCTAATAAATTTAGAAGGCGGTTAAAAGATATAAAGGCAGCACAATATTATAACGGTTCCCTTTCCTTAAGGCGTATAGGTATTGCAATCGTTGCAGCCATCATAGCTTTTGCCATGACAATTACTGCAAGCGCAGAGTTGCGGGCAAGATTTTTCGACTGGCTTGTAGAGACATTTCCACTGTTCAGTCAATTTGGTGCCGCAAGCACTGTTGAACCAAGTTCATCCGATTTTGAACGTTTGCAAAATATGAAGTTAATCTACATTCCATCTGGATACACGCTGGTTGATACATTTGAAGCTGATCCGATGATAGTATACCGTTACGAAGACTCGTCTGGAAACATCCTGTCTGTCAATGCAAGAACCCCTACAGGCTCCCCTATTTTATTTGATACCGAAAATACCAAAATCAATGAAATTATGTACAACGATCAAACAGCCTATTGGTGGTATAGAGATGGAATTTGCTATTTCATATGGCAGCAAGAGGGCTTTGAACTAAATATTTTTGGACAAGTTAGCTATGAAAAAATAATTAAAATTGCCGATAACATACAAATCTAATATTTTTGAGAATATCATGTCACATTTTTCCTCCTCGTTCGTTATATAGGTAAAGAACCTAATAACGAACGAGGAGGATTTTTATGAAACTCAAACGGACAAGTATGTTGGTGTGTTCATTGGTGATGGTTATGACAATGATGGTGACGCCTGCACTGGCCGCTCAACCGAAGGGCGTAATATCATCCGGTTTAGGTATGATTATCACCCCTTTTTGGAGGAATACCGCCAGCGCACAGGCAAATATCTCTTCTTCCAATCAGATTCTAAAGCCAAGCACCTATATTAGCGCTAAGAGTTCATCAACAAAAATTAGCGGTACATTGTATCTGGAAAAGAAGTCAGGCAGCAGCTGGCAAAGTGTTACTTCTTGGAGTATCAGCGGCACCGGCAGTATTACCGCATCCAAATCTTATACAGGAAAAGCAGGAACTATATATAGAGCCAGAGTTGTTGTAAGTGTTGGCGGAGAGAATGTCGAATGCACTTCAGCAGAATGCAGCGTCTAAATCGGCCTTTCGAGAAAGGGGATGAGTCCAATGTTCTAAGCTTTGCAGTCCTATAATCATTCGTCCGGAAAGAAACGCAAAAGGTTAAAGGAGGTAAACTTGTGAAAAGAAGAATCATCAGCCTGTGTGCAGCACTTGCGATCGCACTTTGTATTGCTGCTCCCGCATACGCCTTGGACGTTGTGGAAATCGCACCCCCAGGCTATGGTGCCGAATACGCAACGCCCGAAAATGGCATCGTCCTTGGTCCTCGCGCTGACGAAATGACTCCTGCACAGCAAAGAGCTGCTGGCCTCGTCGACCCGTTCGAAGGAATCCAAAGCCGGGCGGCCGTTGAAAAGCTGTGCTTTATCAGTGGTCCCTACACAGTTTATACTACCGCTACCGGAACCACAAAACAGGGTATTGTAGATTCTCGTGAACGGGTGTGGGTATATAACAACGACGCTAATGCCAATCGCTATTATATCCGCTATATAAATGTTAGCACGACTGCCTATGGGTATATCGATAAGGCAGCGGTCAAAATACCCTCCACAACTTGGTCGCGCCCGATTTTATCCGGCTCGATTTCACAAGATTACAAGGAATACAGCTCAAGCGGCACACACACCGGCATTGACATTGCTGCTGCAGCAGGAACCAGTGTCTACGCAGTAAGCAATGTGTCTCATAGCAGCATAATCAGCACAGGTGTAGTAAACGGAGTGACTTACTTAGTGAACTATGGAAACCACATAACTTGCACCGCAAACAGCAAGTCTGTAATCTACGCACATTTGTCGAAATTCTCCAACGGGACAGCAGATACTACCACTGCATCCTACCGCCAACCGTATAATGGTACACAAACGAAGACTACCAAAAGTACATTTACCCCTGCCACCGGTGCAAAGATTGGTGAAGTGGGTAACACAGGTT
>CALLZZ010000278.1 GCA_937858235.1 uncultured Clostridia bacterium | reverse complement strand
AAATCATGCCTGATGTAGAAGTAAAAATCAATTCCATGTACCCGCCCGGAGCCAGCGGCGGCATTCGTGCCTACGCTTCGGCAACGGTGGACGGCTGCCTCGGTATCCGGGGCATCAAGGTGGTGGAGGGAGGCCGTGACGGTCTCTTTGTTTCCATGCCCAGCCGAAAAACGGAAAACGGATATAAGGAAATCTGCTTCCCGGTGACCAAGGAGTTTCGGGAGCAGCTCCACAAGGCGGTGCTGGACAGCTACCAGCAGGCCGTAGCCATGAACCAAGCGCCGGTGCAGCCGCAGGAAGCCGCACCGGAACCATCCCTGCAGCCCATGCAGATGGGTGGTATGTAAGCAACCTATAAACCTAACAAAAAAATTTGGAGGTAAATACAATGAGAAAAATCATGAACAAGGCAAATTTGCTGGCAATCAGGGCAAAAATGGCGCTCACCAACAACCACGCCGAGGGCTTCGTGGATACCGCCATTAAAATTTTAATGGCAGTGGTTATCGGTGCTTTGGTGCTGGCCGGTCTGTATATGCTCTTCGACAAAACCGTACTTCCCACTCTCGTGCAGCGCATCAAGGATATGTTTAACTATGCCGGATAAACTGGCCGTCTTGCAGGCGGCCTTTTTTGTTGCCCTGCTGTGTGCAACTTCCGTGGTTGATTTGAAGCATCGTATCATTCCCGATTGGCTGAACCTTATGATCGCCGCAATATCACTGCTGTGTTTTTCACCGGAACAGCTGCTGGGCATTTTTATCGCCCTGCCGTTCCTGCTGATCGGCGTGTTCTTCGGCGGTATGGGCGGCGGCGATATTAAGCTGATGGCGGCCTGTGGTTTGGTGCTGGGGCTACCGAAAGGACTGTTTGCGGCAATGGCCGGACTCAGCCTGCTGCTCATCTATGTAGCCATATACCGGATTGTTTGCAGGGTGCAAAGGCGGGAGGCGAAAAAAGCCTTCCCCCTTGCACCTTTTTTATCGGCGGGCTGTCTGCTCGCTTATTTCATTTAAAGGAGGACTTAAGCTATGAGCTTTTTCAAGAATAGAACGGTTATCGGCGTGATCTGCATCGTGCTTTCGCTTCTGATCTGCTTTGCGGTTACGCCGCTGTTTAACCAAAGCATCAGCCAGAAAACCGAGATTGTACGAGTGACCAAACCCATTAAAATCGGGGAGGCCATCACCAAGGACATGGTACAGGCCGTGGAGGTGGGCGGCTATAATCTGCCGGAGGACGTGGTCAAGCAGACGGACACCGTCATTGGTAAATTTGCCTCCGCAGACTTAGCTCCGGGAGATTACATCATCGCCTCCAAAATTGCCGATGCCCCGGCTGCGGAGAACGCCTATCTCTACAACCTGACCGGAAAAAAACAGGCCATCTCTGTAACGGTCAAGAGCTTCGCCGCAGGATTGTCCGGCAAGCTGATTTCCGGGGATATCGTGTCCATCGTTGTCCCGGATTACAAAAAGCAGGGCGTGACGGTGATCCCTCCGGAGCTGCGGTATGTGGAGGTCATCGCCGTCACCGCAGACAGCGGCTACGATGCCAACCAGCAGAACGGGAAATCTAATCCGTCTTCGGAGCAGGCAGATGCGGATGAAAAGGAGCTGCCTGCCACCGTCACTTTACTGGTTACACCGGACCAGAGCAAAATTCTTGCCGAGCTGGAAGCGGATGGTACCCTTCATGTGTCCCTTGTTTACCGTGGCAGCAAGGAAAATGCTGCGAAGTTTACTGAGGCACAGGACTCGGTGCTTTCCAAGCTGTATCCGGAGGAAACGGAATCTCAGGAAAGCGAGGATGCTCGTCAGCCGGAAACGCCTGCAAAACCACCGGTGGAAAGCGGGGCTGAGTAAATGCTGAACTTCAAAAAAGGCGGCCTGTTCAGCCGCAAGAACAATTTTGAGTTACAGGAAACAGAACCGGATAAAGGCGCACAGGTACTGGCGGTTTGGGGCAGCCCCGGCTGCGGCAAAACCACGGTGGCGGTGAAGCTGGCCAAATATCTGGCAGACAGAAAAAAGAACGTGGTGTTGCTTTTATGCGACTGCACCACGCCCATGCTGCCCTGCATCTGTCCGCCCGGAGATTTAGATGGCGGTCATTCGCTGGGAAGTATTCTGGCCGCCAATTCCATCACGGAGTCCTTGGTGAAAAACAACTGTAACACCCATAAGCACATGAGCCATCTGGCGGTCATCGGTCTGCAAAAGGGAGAAAACGAAAACTGCTATCCGCCGGTGAACGAGAAGCTGCTACGGGAGCTGCTCGAAGTGCTGCGTGATATGGAAAGCCACGTCATCATCGACTGCGGCAGTTCCATCTATTTTGACGAGCTATCCACCATCGCCATTCTGGAGGCCGATGCGGTGTTGCGGCTCATAGGCTGCGACCTGAAGTCGGTAAGCTACCTGTCCAGTCAGCAGGAATATCTGCGGATGGCAGGCTTTGACTTCGACAAGCTGTACAAAGCGGTCAGCAATGTGAAATCCAACGAAGCCAGCCAGAACATGGAACAGGTGCTGGGCAGCGCTGTGTTTA
>CALLZZ010000277.1 GCA_937858235.1 uncultured Clostridia bacterium | reverse complement strand
CGGAGCCGCACAACAGTGGTTCAGCCTGATAACTATAATCTACCATAATCCATGAATTTATACAAGCAAAACCTAACAAAAAAGCGACAAATTTCGAAGTATCTTTTCAAAAGACCTTTGTGCAGAAGGACAAAGACTTGCAAATTGACCGCGACAGAAGGACAAATGATCTTGGTGGGAGCTGCCATAATGGAGGGAACGGCAGGAAAGATTTTTCTTTACAATTTTAGGGAAGTATGATATTCTTTCACGAGTACCGTATTCGGAATAATGAGCCGAATTATGCGTTACCCCGAGGCTTGGTTTGGGGATACAGCGGCGATTGCCGTGGTTCACCTGCCCAGGACTCAGCCACGCGGGACTATTTTTGAAAGGTGGAAAACATCCATGATCCGTAAAGAAGAAAAGGCTGCCGTTATCGAGTCCAATAAGACTCACGAAAACGACACCGGTTCCCCCGAAGTCCAGGTCGCTATTCTGACCGCACGTATTCAGCAGCTCACTGAGCACCTGAAGGTTCATAAGCACGACAACCACAGCCGTCGCGGTCTGCTGAAAATGGTCGGTAAGCGCCGTAAGTTGCTGGACTATCTGGCAGAGAAGGACGTTGAACGTTATCGTGCTCTCATCGCCAAGCTGGGAATCCGTAAGTAAGTCTCTTTCCAAAGGGCGGTGCTACGTCGCCGCCCTTATCCTTGTTCTGCACACAAACGTATGGGGTCAGGGGATTTCTGCCTTTTTAGCAGTTGAAGATGTGCCCGCATGGTCGGACTTGCCTTCAAGTGCTAAAGAGCGACCCTGTCCCCCTGTATTTCAAAAAGGAGGACATTTATGTCAACAATTATTACCCAACGTCAATTCCCTAATTATAAAGTCTACGAGATGGATTTGGCTGGCCGTACCCTGAAGCTGGAGGTTGGCAAGGTCTGCGAACTGGCTAACGCTGCCGTAGTGGTTAAGTATGGTGAGACCACCGTACTCTGTACTGCTACCGCTGCTTCTCGCCCCCGTGACGGTGTGGACTTTTTCCCTCTGTCCGTAGATTTTGAGGAAAAACTCTACGCAGTAGGCCGCATTCCCGGTTCTTTCATGCGCAGAGAGGGTCGTCCCGGTCTGAACGCCATTCTGGCTGCCCGCTGCATTGACCGCCCCATCCGGCCCCTGTTCCCCAGTGATTTCCGTAACGACGTCTCTGTGGTCTGCACCGTTATGAGTGTGGACTATGACTGTCAGCCTGAAATTGCCGCTACCATTGGCACCTCTGCCGCACTGGCTATCTCTGACATTCCCTGGAACGGCCCTGTGGGTTGTATTAACGTGGGTTATGTCAACGGAAAGATCGTCATCAACCCTGATCAGGAGCAGCGTCATGCCAGCGATATGATGACCACTGTGGTAGCGACTGGAGAAAAGGTCGTTATGATCGAATCCGGTGCCAATCAGGTGTCCAACGAAGTGATGATGGACGGCATTGAGCAGGCATTTGAGGAGACCAAAAAGCAGGTTGCGCTGATTAATCAGATGGTAGCCGATGTGGGCAAAGCCAAGTTCGACTACCCCCATGCTGATTTCAACGAAGAACTGTTCCAGAAGGTCGTGGCATTCGGCATGGAAGAAGCCAAGGCTGCAATGGATACCGATGACAAGAACGTGCGGGAAACCCGTTGGAATGTGCTGATCGATCACCTCCACGAACAGTTCCTGGAAGAGTTTCCGAGCATGGATCAGTATATGGACGAGATCACCTACAAATTCCAGAAAAAGATCGTTAAGCAGTGGCTCTTAGACGGGCATCGCGTAGACGGTCGTTCTGCCAACGAAATCCGACCCTTGGGGGCGGAAGTGGCACTGCTTCCCAGAGTGCATGGTTCCGGCATGTTTACCCGTGGTCAGACTCAGGTGCTGTCTGTCTGCACCCTGAACATTCTGTCCATGAGTCAGAAGCTGGACAACATCTGGGAGGAAGAGTCTAAGCGTTATATGCACCACTATAACTTCCCCGGTTACTCTGTGGGCGAGGCCAGAGGCGGTCGCTCCACCAACCGGAGAGAATATGGCCACGGTGCCTTGGCAGAAAAGGCGCTGTTGCCGGTTCTGCCCTCGGAATCCGACTTCCCCTATGCGATTCGTGTGGTCTCTGAGGTTCTCTCTTCCAACGGTTCTACCTCCCAGGGTTCTATCTGCGGCTCTACCCTGGCTCTGATGGATGCTGGCGTACCCATTACAGCACCCGTAGCGGGCATTTCCTGTGGTTTGATCCAGGACGATGAGGGTGGATTCCAGACCTTCATCGACATCCAGGGCGTGGAAGATTTCCACGGTGAGATGGACTTCAAAGTAGCTGGTACCAAGACTGGCATCACTGCCATCCAGATGGATCTGAAGAACGACGGTCTGACCATGCCCATCATCAAGGAAGCGCTAGAAATGACCTATGACGCTCGCTGCGCCATTCTGGACGAGGTGATGTTGCCGGTGATTCCGGAACCCCGTCCTGAGATCAGCCCCAATGCTCCTAAGATGATCAAAATGAAGATCCCCACCGATATGATCCGTTCCGTTATCGGCTCCGGCGGCAAGGTGATTCAGAAAATCCAGGCGGATTCCGGCGCAAAGATCGACATTGAAGAGACCGGAGAGATCTTCATCTCCGCCCCCGACGCTGTTTCCTGCGAGGCAGCCAAAAAGGCCATCGACACCATCGTGTTTGTTCCCGAGGTGGGCAGCCTGTACTACGGTAAAGTGGTGCGCATCCTGAAGTTTGGTGCCTTCGTAGAGCTGGCACCCGGCAAGGACGGCATGGTTCACATCTCCAAGCTGGCCGATCATCGGATTGGCCGGGTGGAAGACGCAGTGAATGTAGGCGATATGATTTGGGTTAAGGTAACCGAGGTTGACGAAAAGGGTCGGGTGAACCTGAGCCACATCGATGCGATCCGTGAGATCAAGGCAAAAAAGATGGAAGAGGATCAGTAAAAAAATGTAACATTCCGTTGCAGCAAATAAAATTCTGCCCGGGAGGACAACATAAAAGGTCCCTCCGGGCAGTTTTTAACTTTGGCCTGTCCGAATTGATGGGTCGAAAAGGAGTGCATGTTATTGATGTTAGAATGCAATCAGATCACCCTGCCGAATGGGGTGCGGATCCTCACCGAGCATGTTCCGGCGGTCAGCAGCGCTGCCCTGGGCATTTGGGTGGGAACCGGCTCCCGGGATGAGAAAGCCAACGAAAATGGCGCTGCTCACTTTATTGAACACATGCTGTTCAAGGGAACCAATCAGTATTCTGCTCGGGAGATGGCACAGAGAATGGATGTCATCGGCGGGCAGGTGAACGCCTTCACGACCAAGGAATGTACCTGTTTCTACGCCCGGGCATTAAACAGCCACCTGGGGGAGGCGGCAGACATTCTGTGTGGGATGTTCTTTGACGCCAAGTTTGCGGAAGAGGATGTGCAGACCGAACGGGGCGTGATCCTGGAGGAAATCGGCATGTACGCAGATGATCCGGCAGATTTGGTAATGGAGCGGATGGCTGCGGTCATCTACAAGCGAAGTTCCCTGGCACGCCCCATTCTGGGGAAGAAAGCCACCCTGGAGAAGATGAGCGGGGAGTGGTTAAAAGAGTATAAGCGAACCCACTATCCCCCTGACCGGGTGGTGATCGCACTGGCCGGTAGCTTTGAGGAGTCCTTTGTGGAGGAGCTAAAGGAGCGCTTTTCCGTTATGGAGCCCGGAACCCTAGAGAAGAGCAAGGCGGCGGTTTATCACCCTGCTTTGACCTTAAAGCGGAAAGCTACGGAGCAAAACCACCTGCTACTCTCCTTCCCTTCCCTTCCTGACGTAGATCCCAGACGATTCTCTTTGCAGCTGCTGTCGTCCATTCTAGGTGGCGGTATGTCCTCCCGGCTATTCCAGGAGGTGCGGGAGCACCAGGGGCTGTGCTACAACATCTACAGCTACGGTGCGGGGTACCAGGATATCGGAGCTTTTTCCATCTATGCCGCCCTGGGCAAGGAAACAGAGCAGCAGACGCTGACGGCAATTCGTCAGGTGGTGGATCGGTTTACGCAAGAGGGTGCGGCAGAGACAGAACTGAATCGCGTGCGGGAATTGGCAAAGGCCAACGTACTGATGGGACTAGAATCTACCACTGCCCGTATGAACAATATGGCGCGTGCCGCCCTGCGCCAGGAGCCGGTTCGAAGCGAAGAAGAGATCATTGCCGCTTACGATGCGGTAACGATAGAGGAATTGAAGGCACTAGCACAGGAGACCTTCCAGTGGGATCAGTGCTCCTTTTCCGCAGTAGGCAAAGTGGATACGGAAGAGGTTTACCGAAGCGTCATCTGGAACCAATAAGGGAATGCTTACCAAAAGGGCTGGCTGTGGTCAGCTCTTTTTCTGTGCGTTGAACAGAGCAGTCAGTAGTGCTCAAAAGGAAAAGCAGTCTATTCCACTTAAGATTGTGGGAATCAATAGGTAAAACTTAAAAAAGCCTCGAATGGAAGTCAATTCAGGCAGCTATTAACAAAAGACTATGCCAAGGGAGGAAAAAAGGTATGTGGGTATCCACAAAGGGGCGTTATGCGTTGCAGGTTACACTCTACTTGCCAACCCATGATACGGGCGCATTTATTCCGCTGAAGGCTATCTCTGAGAGCCAGGGAATCACGGAAAAGCGCTTAGAACAAATTATTCCACCCCAAAATCGGGTAGGGTATCTCCACAGTGCGCGAGGAAACAACGGTGACTACCGTTTGTCCCATAAGCCGGAAGGCTATTTGGTAGGGGACATTATCCGGATCAATGAAGGCAGCCCCACGTCTTTAGCCTGTCTGGAAGATCCGGCGCATGGCTATGAACACAGAGCTGTTGTCAAGCAAGCCACTTTTGGGCAAGGTTGGATGAGGTAATCCAAGATTATGTAGATTTGGTGACCTTGGCTGACATAGTATGTGCTACCAACCAGAAACGATAGAAGAATAACACCATTTTTACAGACGAAAGAACTTTCTGCTGGGAGAGAAAGGGCCTTTCCTCAGCAGTTTTTTGATAAAATAGAGTAAAAGACCCCGAAAGAAGTGGAAATGACAGTGGAAGATTGATCAGATTTCACATTTCCTAAAAAATACAGAAGAAAACGGTTTACAAAACTGATTTACTTTGGTAAAATGATTTTGCAATTTAAAACACCGAACGTTGCAAACAAAAGCTTTTGATCTGACAAACAAACATTTAAGAAGGAAGATAACGCAACGTGGTGAAAGGGATGTTGCAAGACGAGATGACCATGAAATTTCTCCTGCGGACGTCTGCTTTTGCAAGTTAGCTTTACAAATTTCAAAAAAGGATGAGCAAAAATGAAAAGTCAATATTTACTTGATGTACTGGCAACTGTAGAAAAGCGTAATCCGGGTGAGCCTGAATTCATCCAGGCTGTTACTGAAGTTCTGGAGAGTCTGGAACCGTTGATCGAGGCAAGACCCGACCTGGTAGAGGCTGGGGTTCTGGAGCGGTTGGTAGAGCCGGAACGGCAGATTATTTTCCGTGTTCCCTGGGTTGACGACAACGGTAAGGTACAGGTGAACCGGGGCTATCGAATCCAGTTCAACTCTGCAATTGGCCCCTATAAGGGTGGTATCCGCCTCCATCCCTCTGTTTACATCGGTATCATCAAATTCCTGGGCTTTGAGCAGATTTTCAAGAACAGCCTGACCACCCTGCCTATGGGCGGTGCCAAGGGCGGCTCTGACTTTGATCCCAAGGGCAAGTCCGATGGGGAAGTCATGCGGTTCTGCCAGAGCTTTATAACCGAGCTGTTCCGTCACATTGGTGCGGACTGTGACGTACCCGCAGGGGACATCGGTACCGGCGGACGGGAAATTGGCTACATGTTCGGACAGTACAAGCGTCTGGTCAATGAGTTTACCGGCGTCCTCACCGGCAAGGGTTTGTCCTTCGGTGGTTCCTTGGCTCGTACCGAGGCAACTGGTTTTGGTCTGTGCTACTTCACCGAAGAGATGCTCAAGGCCAATGGCAAGAGCTTCAAGGATCAGACCGTCGTCATTTCCGGCTCCGGCAACGTTGCTACTTACGCCAACCAGAAGGCAACCGCGCTGGGTGCAAAGGTTGTGGCAATGTCCGATTCCAACGGTTATATCTACGACCCCAATGGTGTGGATTTGGCTGCGATCAAGCAGATCAAGGAAGTAGACCGGAAGCGGATCAAGGAGTATCTGATTACCCATCCCACCGCAGAATACCATGAAGGCCATGGCATTTGGTCGGTTCCCTGCGACATCGCTCTGCCCTGCGCAACCCAGAATGACATCGGCAAGGCTGATGCAGAACTGCTGGTCAAAAACGGCTGCTACTGCGTGGCGGAAGGTGCAAATATGCCCTCTACTCCTGAGGCAATCGAAGTGTTTCTTGCCAACAATATGCTCTATGGTCCTGCAAAAGCGGCTAACGCTGGCGGCGTAGCAACTTCCGGTCTGGAAATGAGCCAGAACTCCATCCGTTATGGCTGGTCTTTCGAGGAAGTAGATCAGAAGCTCCATAGTATCATGAAGAGCATCTTTGCATCCTGTGACGAAGCGGCAAGAACCTACGGCATGGAAGGCAACTACATGGCTGGCGCAAACATCGCTGGTTTCCTGAAGGTTGCGGAAGCGATGAAGGCACAGGGCTGCTGCTGATTCTACCATATAAACCTAGTCGAAAAAACAATTTGTAATTGTGCGGCAATGGCGTCGCGTAAGGTTTCTTGCGGCGCTGTTGCCGTTCTTTTTTATCCTTTTTGAAATAAGCACACAATAATACGGCCACCGGGAACTGTTTGGTTCTCGATGGCCGTATTTCGTTAGTATGATGCTCCTGTTATGGCAGGAGCAGGAGGATAGTAGCCGTCTCCAATATCAAATTCCCGGCTGATGATCATCTCGGTGTAGTCATAGCTCTGTTGGCAGTTTTCAATCTCCCCGTTGTCGATCATCAAGGCTGCGCCGTAGATGATGGAACGCACCACAAAGGTTTTGTAGGTTTCCACATCTTTGGGCATATTCACCTGTTGGCAGTACTCCCGGATCAGGGACTGGGAGCGAAGGCTCAGATGGCTCTTGGACTTGGTAAAGCTTGTACCGAAGTCGCTGTCCTTCATCATGATAATGGAGCGAACATGAGGACGATCCACTAGGAAATGGATATATGCCATGCTGGTAGCGATGAGTTTCTGTCGCACGTCACCGACAAAGTCTGCTAACACCTCTTCGTGACGCTTGGACCACAGTTCGTTAATATATTCGATTACGGCCAGCAAAAATGCTTCCTTATCTTTAAAGTGTTTATAGGGGGCAGCACAGGAGACCCCGCAGGAGGATGCCACGCGGCGGAGTGAAAAATTCTGCACTCCGTTTTTGCCCAGCTCTTCAATTCCGGCTAAAATCAGATTGCCTTTGACAGTACCTTCTTCGTAGTTGCTTTCTTTCATGTCACTTCATTCTTCCCTCTCAATATAGATTCTACATCAGAGTATTATACCGTGACGGACTGTCCCTTTTCAAGGGGTAATCTTGGGAATCGGAATCATTGATGGGAAGCACTTTGCACAGGGCAGCGCTGATTTCGGAGAACTTGTAGTTTAAATTCGTGGGCATCATCGATGCTCCAGTGCGGCGTAGTCTAAATGCGCCTGGCGGAGGAAGTCAGCGCTGGTTTCCTCAAACCAGCGTACATAGTTAAAGTGGTGAACGATCCCCATCTGATCCGTTTCGTAGTAGTTAACCTACCTCTGACAGGGCTCGAACTGCATGACTGCTATCTCCCTTAAAAGCGTTCTAAAAGACCGGCTTCCTTATCCTTCTGCGCCATCTCCTTCACCCGATAGTGGAGCTTCTTTCCTGTTGCGTTGTAGGGGAGCTCCTTGACAAAACGGTAGTATTTAGGACATTTGTAGGTGGAGAGCATGGGATGCTTGGCACAGTAGGTGAGCATATCCTGGACGGTCAGGGTATCGTCTTTCGGGATCAGGTAGGCTACCACGGCTTCCCCGCGCGCCCGGTCAGGGACGCTGGTAACGATACAGTCGGTCACCCTGGGATTTTGCTGGATGACCTCTTCAATCTGTACCGGGTAGATATTCTCACCAGCGGAGATGATCATGTCATCCTTTCGGCCTACCACATGGATATACTGGTTTTCGTCCCAAGTACCCAAGTCACCGGTATAGAGGAAGCCATTGTAAAAGCGCTTTTGGGTCTCCGACTCGTTATTGTAGTAACAGTAGGCAGACTTGGCCGGAGACTTTATGATGATCTCACCGACTTCTTGGTTGTCCTGTGCTACCAACTCCCAAGCCTCTGCCTTCCGATCCTCGTGAGCCGCCACTACCAGCACTTCGTCATCGGTACAGGCTCGGCCAGCACTCCCTGCCATATCTGGCAGATCGTAGGGACGCAGGACGGAATTAAAGAAGGACTCGGTAGTACCATAGCCGTTAAAGATGTTGGGGGTCAGGGTAGACTGAAAATAAATGCATGTTTTTTTATCCAGGGGACTTCCCATGGTCACAATGCCCTTCAAGTCGTTGAGTTTCACTGGTTCCCGCTCTTGGCACCGCGCCAGCATGGACAGGACTGAGGGGACACCGATCAAGAAGGTGATGCGATACTGCTGCGCATACTTTAGGCAGATTTTGGGGTTGAACACCCGCAGGATAATCACTTCGCCGCCGGCGTACAAGGTGGGAGTCGGGCCGCCGGAATGAATACCGCCCCGGTGGAACCAGGGAGTCATATTCATCGTTCGGTCGGTACTGTTGAGGGGGAAGTGCATCATCACATCGTGGGCAGTGAGCACTTCATTGATGTTGTTTATGGGGACTCCGCGGGGGCGGCCAGTGGTGCCGGAGGTGTACAGACGCAGCACTTCATCGAAGATATGGCAGTCCGGGGCACTTGGCTCTTCTTTGGACTGTCCCTGGACGTACGACTGGAAGGTTGAACCACTGGTACCCGCTGTGCCAATGGGGACGCAGACATCTGGCTTCCAGGCGGAAAGGGCCAGGGCATGGGCGACTTTTTCCTCGAAGTCAGCGTCGTACAGAAACACCTTTGGTTTGCTGTCCTCCAAGACGATGGCGATTTCCCCCGGTGCGAAGTTGTAGTTAATAGGGCAGCCAATGGCACCGATTTTTTGGGTGGCCACATAGCAGAACACGAACTCGGGAGAGTTGTAGAACAGATACATTACGACGTCGTTCTTCTGCACACCGGAGGCCTGCCAGCGGTGTGCCAGTTGATTAACTTCCCAGTTCAGTTGATGGTAGGTCCAGCTTTTTCCGGCAACCGGATCGGTTAACGCCTTGCTGTTGGGGAAACGGTGGACGTTTCGGGAGAATCCGTTGATCCAAGTGAACTCGTGCTCAAAGCACTGTTGAAACATGGTAGTGTCGTAGGTAAATTCCATAGCTTACTGACCTCTGTATTCTTTGAAGATGATGCAAATTTTTCAGACGATGCAGATGTATCGGA
>CALLZZ010000276.1 GCA_937858235.1 uncultured Clostridia bacterium | reverse complement strand
CAACAAATACTTGGAAGAAAAGATCAGTGGCACGATTCTTTCAGAGGATGAAATCGCTGACAATGCCAGTTCGGAATTAGCGGATATTCGCCGCAAGATTCGCGTGACCTCAGGGAAGGCGCGGGAGGTGCTCCAACGGTTGGTTTCTTCATCTTCTGCCAAATATTTGCAGGAGGCGATTGTCACCATTCGGGCGAACCGATTTGTCGTACCTGTGAAGGCAGAGTACAAGGGCAGTATTCCCGGATTGGTTCATGATGTTTCCGCTTCTGGCTCCACCTACTTTATTGAGCCCATGGGAGCGGTAAAGGCCAACAACGAACTCCGGGAGCTACTGTCCAAGGAGGAAAAGGAAATTCAACGGATTCTGGCAGCACTGTCCCGGGAGGCGGCCAGCGATCAGGAGGACATCCTGCGAAACTATGATCTGCTGCTGGCACTGGATCTGATCTTTGCACGAGGGAAGCTGTCCTATCGGATGAACGGAATGGAACCAAAACTGGTTGAGGATGGAAGTTTGATCTTTCGTCACGCCCGGCATCCGCTGTTAGATCCGAAAAAGGCTGTGCCAGTAGATCTACAGTTGGGGGTGACCTTTGATACCCTGGTGATCACCGGACCCAATACAGGTGGCAAAACAGTAACGCTGAAGACTGCGGGCTTGTTGGCATTGATGGCCCAGTGTGGAATGCATCTGCCGGTAGACGATGGCAGTCAGGTTTCGGTTTTTCAGAAGGTGCTGGCGGATATCGGTGACGAGCAGTCTATTCAGCAGTCACTTTCAACCTTCTCCTCACATATTACTAATATTGTGCAGGTCTTGAGTGAAGCGAACGATCAGACGCTGCTGTTGTTCGATGAATTGGGAGCGGGAACCGATCCCATCGAGGGCGCTGCACTAGCGGTTGCCATTATCGAGGAAGCCAGAAGCTTGGGCGCAAAGGTAGCGGCAACTACCCACTATGCAGAACTGAAAATCTATGCCATGATGGCGGATAGGGTGGAGAATGCCTCCTGCGAGTTTGATGTGGAGACGCTCCAGCCCACATATCGGCTTTTGATGGGCATTCCGGGGAAATCAAATGCGTTTGCTATTGCCCGACGATTGGGACTTTCGGAGCATGTGATCGAGACGGCGGCCAGCCGTATTGACCAGCAGAATATTCAGTTTGAGGACGTATTGACCAAGATGGAACGTCAGCGGCAGGAATTAGAAGGAGAGAAGCGAGCAGCGGCCAAACTGCGTCGGCAGATGGAGGAGGACTCCAAAGCGGTAGCAGCCAACCGCAAGGCTTTAGAGACAGAGCGCGCCAAGTTGCTGGATACGGCTCGGGCAGAAGCCCAGGAGATTTTGTCGGAAGCACGAGCGGTATCTAATTCGGTATTCCATGAGCTGGATCAGATGAAGAAACGGCGGCAAAAGGAGCAGGACTGGCAGAGTGTCAACCAGCAGCGCAGTGCCATGCGGCACAGGATCAATGAGGCAGATGAAAAATTTAACGCACGTTCCTCAGTACCGGAGGAGGAAGAGGAGACTCGCCCGGCAAAGGTAGGAGATACGGTAGAGTTGAGAAGGATTGGAACCAAGGCGCAGGTGCTGGAGGTCAATAAGGACGGTAGTTTGCAGCTGCAAGCCGGTATCTTGAAGATTTCTGCCAAGCAGAGCGAAGTGCGCGTGATCGACACACCTAAGCACAATGCCCAAAAGCAGGTACGACGCATGGTGCGGCGGGTGCAAAGTCAGATTCGGGCCGCTGGTGCCCGTCCGGAGCTGGATATCCGGGGTATGATGACCGATGAAGGCGTAGCTATGGTGGATCGCTTTTTAGATGATGCAGTGCTAGCTCATTTGACTACGGTGACCATCATCCATGGCAAGGGAACTGGAGCCCTGCGACAGGCAGTACAGCTGCATCTGAAAACCTGCAAATATGTAAAAAGTTATCGTTTGGGACGCTATGGTGAAGGGGAAACTGGAGTTACCATTGTGGAACTGAAATAATGGAAAAACGGCGTTCTCAGAAGCCATTCTGTTGTTGTCAATATTTTTTAAAAGGATTCCGCACGAAGTTTGTTAAAAATGCTCTTGACGAAAATATTCATGATTTGGTATGATATTTTAAGGCACTTAACGAAAATGCCTTGGGGAGGTATATTTTATATGACAGTAAGGGAAGCGGTTGTACAGAGTCAGAATGGGCTATATGCCAGACCTGCAACTTTCTTTGTTCAAAAGGCAAATGAGCATACATGTTCTATTTGGGTGGAAAAAGAAGAACGTCGTGCCAATGCCAAAAGCCTTTTGGGCGTCCTGTCCATGGGAATTACCCAGGGAACGAAAATTCATTTGATTGCTGATGGCCCGGGTGAAGTGGAAGCGCTGGATGATTTAGTAGCCCTGTTGGCCGGCAGCCGTGCTGAGTAATAGGCACAACTATGAGAGATAAAAAGCGCTGCATGTCTGCGGCGCTTTTTTCATGAAAACGCGCCGTCAGCAGGAGGCACATATGACCCGAGAGGAATTAAAACGAAAAGCCCAGGCTTTGCCTCTGTCACCAGGTGTATATATTATGATGAACGAGGCAGGTGAGGTCATTTATGTAGGCAAGTCGCGGGCCCTGAAAAATCGAGTCAGCCAATACTTTGCAAATCTGGCCAGCCACACGGGGAAAACCCGAACTATGGTCAGTCAAATTGATCACTTTGACTATATCTTGGCAGACAGTGAGTTTGAGGCGCTGGTGCTGGAGTGCTCGCTAATTAAGCGCCATAAGCCACGTTATAATATTTTACTGAAGGATGACAAAGGCTATCCCTATATCCGCTTGTCTGTTCAGGAGCGTTATCCACGATTCTCGTTGGTCAGCCGAGTGGCAGAGGACGGCGCCCGATACTTTGGTCCCTACGGAAGTCGAAGCAGCAGTCGGGAGATTATCCAAACGGTGTCCAGCGCTCTGCGTCTGCCTACCTGCCGGAAAAAGTTTCCCAGGGATATTGGTAAGGAACGGCCGTGCTTAAACCATCACATCGGAACATGTGACGGGTGGTGCAGGGAAGAACTGACGGCCGCAGAGTATCACGTCAGAATAGAGCACGCCATTCACCTGCTGGATGGAAAGTTCTCCGAGGTAGAGGCGGAATTGGAACGGGAAATGCAGCAAGCCTCTCAGGAGCTGCGCTTTGAGCAGGCTGCGGAATTGCGAGATCGTCTCCAGGCCATCCGTCTGTTGGGAATTCGACAGAAGGTAGTCGCAAATACCAGGGGAGATACCGATGTGATCGGGGTGCACCAGGTGCAGCTGAAATATGGCTTTGTGGTGCTGCACTATCTTGAGGGCGCTCTGGCAGAGCGGGACACAGAACTGGTCACTATTCCCGTGGAGGAAGAGAAGGCGTCGGTGCTTTCCGCCCTGCTTAAGCAGTACTATGGCGGGCGCGGGCATCTGCCGAAGTGGATTTACCTGCCACTCGATTTTGAGGATCGAGAGGAAGTGGAGCGGATGCTTACGGAAGCGGCAGGATATAAGGTGTCGCTATTGGTTCCGAAGCGGGGCAGCAAGCTGGAGCTGATCCGGCTGGCCAACAAAAACGCAGAGGAAGAGACGGAACGTGCGATCTCCAAAGAGGAGCGTCAGAGTCAACTGATGACACTGCTTGGCTCTATGTTGGGGTTAAAAACGTTGCCCTTCCGGATTGAAGCCTACGACATTTCCAACACAGGCGCGGCAGACATCGTGGGAGCAATGACGGTTTTCCAGGATGGTAAGCCCTTGAAAAGGGACTATCGCCGTTTTCGATTAAAGGAGTTGGATGGACCTGACGACTATGCCTCTATGGATCAGGTGTTGACACGACGGTTTCGCCGTTACCGGGAGCGCAATGAGAAGTTCAACGTTTTGCCGGATCTTATTCTAATGGATGGTGGATTAGGGCAAGTGGGCGTTGCCTGCCGGGTGCTGGCTCAGGTAGGGTTAGCGATTCCAGTCTTTGGCATGGTCAAGGATCATCGCCATCGTACCCGGGGGCTGGTGGCACCAGATGGGCGGGAGATCGGATTGCAAAGTCAACCTGCTGTTTTTACGTTGGTGGGACGCATTCAGGAGGAAACCCACCGTTTTGCCATCGAATATCATCGTGCGAGCCATGCGAAAAGTACGGTTGCCTCTGCACTGGAGGAAATCCCGGGAGTGGGAGAGGCCAGGCGGCAGGTGCTGCTGAAGCAGTTCAAAAGCCTGAAGGCGATCCGGGAAGCTGATTATGAAACCTTGTGTCAGGTGGTACCCAAACAGGTGGCGCAATCCGTCTACCAGCATTTTAACAAGACGGATGTGACCGACGACCAAAAAGAGAAAGGAAAATCGGTATGCGAGTGATTACAGGAACCGCCAGAGGAAGACGGATGGGAGAACTGTCCGGTATGGATACCCGACCCACTACGGATCGGGTCAAGGAGGGACTGTTCAACATTATCCAATTCGATATTGAGGGACGGAAGGTATTGGATTTATTTGGCGGAACAGGACAGCTGGGCATAGAGTGCCTGAGCCGTGGAGCGGTACACTGCACCTTTGTGGATCAGCGAAAGGATGCGGTCAAGCTGATCCGGGAGAATCTGGAGATTACAGGGCTGACTGACAGGGCCAAAGTAGTACAGGGAGACGCGCTGTCCTTTTTGAGCGGTACCAGTGAAAGGTTCCATTTGATCTTTTTGGATCCGCCTTATGACGCAAATTTGCTAAATTCGACGTTAAAACGCATTGCTGCAATTGACATTTTAGCGGAAAATGGTATAATTATCTGCGAAAGTCGAGCGAACCAAGATTTGCCGGAACTGCCCGCCCCGTATCAAAAAGACAAAGATTATAGATATGGGAGGATTAAGGTGACGCTCTACCGGAAGGGATGTTAATAACATGGGTATCGCTATTTATCCGGGAAGTTTTGACCCGGTTACGCTGGGTCACCTGGATATTATCAAACGTGCTGCGACGCAGTTTGACCATGTGATTGTCTGCGTCATGTTCAATTCACATAAAAGCGGTTTGTTTCAGCCGGAAGAACGGGTCGAATTGATTGAGCGCGTGACTAGCGATCTGGGCAATGTAGAAGTAGATATGTCCAGCCAGTTGCTGGCGCAGTACGCGAAAGGGAAGGGCGCGTCCTGTATTGTAAAGGGTTTGCGGGCGATGTCTGACTTCGAGGAAGAGTTCCAAATGGCTACCATTAACCGGAAGCTGAACCCCAAACTGGATACGATCTTTTTGACGGCCTGTCAGGACTTTACCTATCTTAGTTCCAGCATTGTCAAGGAGATGGCGCGCTACAATGTGAAGTTGGAAGGGTTTGTCTCTCCTCTGATTGAGAAAGATGTCAATCAGAAGATGAAGGAACATTTGGCGTTAGAAAACAACAGGCAAAAAAAGTGAGGCAGGATAGGAAGGGGGCATAGCCATGGCGAACAGTGTAATGGAACTGCTGGACATGCTTTATGAGATGATTGACGACGCAAAGGGCGGCTTAGGCGGCCAGTGTAAGATTGAGCGAGATAAAGCGTTGGATATTTTGGACGAAGTGCGTGGTAGATTTCCTGCCGAGATCAGCGAGGCACGTAAAATGATGGAGACCCGCAGTGAATTCATGGAAAATGCGAAAGCTGATGCGGAGCGGTTCCGCAAGCAGGCAGAAGCTGATGCGGATCAGTTGGGGAAGCGAGCGGAAGATCAGGCTAGGCACATGATCAACGAACATGAAATTACAGCAGCTGCTCGCATTCAAGCCAACGAAAAAGTGCGTCAGGCGGAGATGAAGTCCAAGGAACTAGTGACTACAGCAGAGCGGCGTGCCAATGAGTTGAAAAGCGTTGCCAACGAGTACTGCGAGGATGCACTTCGACGTACAGAGGAAGCAGTGGCCGAAGCACTGAATGAAGTGCGGCAGTCTCGGAGCAAGTTCCGGTCTTTGGCAGGTCTGAGCAATGTGTCTCGAGCAAATAAAACTGCCTATGATGTGGCCGAAGAAGAATAATATGCAGAAGAACAAGCTGACGTTGCAATTTTTTGCGGCGTCAGCTTTTTTTCTTGAGGGGGGATTTGAGCGTCAGGTGTCGGGGTACAGCAGGCTACTCATAAACCCATCCAAACTGGATGCACGAATATCCCCGCCGATGATTACTTGGTTGTAGACCAGCAGATCCGCGTAGATAATATCCGAGCCCATGGGGTAGTTTTTAATTTCATAGGTGTATCTGGTAACGGTTTTACCGGCGTAGGGTGTCAGATGAAAGCCAGCCTCTTTCTGAATAGCTAAAAAGTCTGTATATTCAGATCCGAAGGTTTCTGGCAATGTAACCTGATCCTGAGAGATCAGGCCAGAAGTTTCCCAGCCAAAGGAAGAGAGCGTGTGCTCACACAGAATTCCAATTGCGTCTGTGGCAGAGGAAACTGCAAGTTGACTGCGCTGCATGTGTCCGGCAAGGAAACACAATCCCAGGGAGAGTGCCAAGGCGCACGCAGCTACGACCTTTCGCCAGATAATTTGATTTCCGATGACCCTCAACAAATCGCCTCCATTCTGTCCATGGGGCATTATTATGAGGCGAGGGCCACAGATATGAGTGAAATTGGAGCAGATGGGATACAGAGGTATGTGAAAGAACGGAGAAAAGTGGTGCACTAAATATGGCAGAAGTAGTAGCAGTGCTCATCTGGGACGGAGAGCAGTTTATGATTTGCTAGCGTCCAGAGGAGAAAGCTAGAGGACTGCTCTGGGAGTTTGCAGGTGAAAAGGTAGGACCTGGGAAACCAAGCAGGAGGTGTTGATACGGGAGTGCCAGAAAGAGCTGAATATTAAGCTGGAGGTGATTCATGCCTATCCAGATCCTTCCACTCATTTGACGCTGTTTCAGGCGGAATTGCAGAGGGGGTCCCCCAACGCCTGGAGCATCAGGATCTACAGTGGATTACCGGAGAAGAAATCCAGCAGTATGCCTTTTTCTAGTGGATACAGTAATTTTAGATCGTCTGTGTGACAGTAAGTCCAGCAGATAGCAAGGTGGGACGAACATATAGTTCGTCCCACCTTGTGCCGTTTAGGCGTTCAAAAAGGTATCAATTTCATTTGCAATACCGGCCGCGATTTTAGTCTGACAATCATCAGTTGCCATCAAGACATCTTCTTGTGGATTGGTCATATAGCCCATCTCGAAAATGGTGACTGGAATCGAAGCCAAGTTAATACCACTTGTGGTGTCGGTTTCACAGAGGGAATCCGTTTCGCACCAGTGGAGACCACTACGCCATCCAGTGCAGCGGTTGAGAGGGCATTGCTCTCCTGGTAAGTGGAACGGTTATTGGGATTCTTTGTGGTCTGACAAAGGGTCATCACTCCGTTGACGTTTCTGTTGTCAGCGGCAGAAGAATCCGCTGCGTCTATTGGCTCAGTTTTTTGAGTGGCTATGGATTCTGTGGGGGTGGAGGAAACGGGTGGGGTTGACGTGACAGGGGAAGAAGGTTCAGCCACCAATTCCGATGTGCTGGATGGGAAAGTAGCGTCTGTTGATGGGGATGCCGAAGGGGTGGCAATGGAGGAGTCTGTATGAACCAAAGGGGTGCAGGCACAAAGACAGAATAGGAAAAAATGCTTGTCATTGTGCAGAAAGCTCGTGCCATCGATCTACCCCTCATTTCTATCATCTAAATGTTACTTCAATATATCGCATTTTGATACATTTGCCGATGGAAGAGGTAGTTTTGTCTGTTGCAGTAGGAAAGGGAATCTGCTATGATAAACAACGCTGATCTAGTTTGGAAAGGAGTAAATCAATATGGCGGAAATGAAGTGCATCGCAAAAATTCATACCGATTTTCCAAGAAAATTTGGGATTCCGCGACAGAGTGGGGTGGTTCAGGAGCTCAAGGGAACCATTATATTTGAGCCGGAATATCGCAATCCGGATATGCTACGGGGACTGGAAGGGTTTTCTTACATTTGGCTTATTTGGTCTTTTTCTGAGTCGGCGCGTGAGGGCTGGTCTCCCACTGTGCGTCCGCCCCGTCTGGGAGGGAATAAGCGAATGGGGGTGTTTGCGACCCGATCTCCTTTCCGCCCTAATGCTATAGGGCTTTCCTCTGTTCTGTTGGACAAGGTAGAATTGCACACGGAGCAGGGATCGTTGCTCCACGTTTCCGGAGTAGATTTAATGGATGGTACCCCGATTTTTGACATCAAACCGTATGTACTCTATGCAGATAGTCATCCGGATGCGACCAGCGGGTTTGTTGTGCCGTTGCAGGAACGAAAGCTGTCGGTAAACTGTCCACAGGAATGTTTGAAGGAAGTTCCGGCCAGAGCCCAAAGGGCGTTGCTGTCCGTACTAGCCCACGATCCCAGACCGTCCTACCAAAACGATCCGGAACGTGTCTATGGCATGGAGTTTGCGGGGGTTAACGTCCGCTTTCGCGTAGAGAAAGATGTGCTGACCGTATGCGAGATTCAGAAAACAACAGTGAATTGATGGCAAGAAAAGGGCACCTATGGGGGGCTTACACCACTTGGCTGAGTGAAACGATAAACTGGGAAAACAGAAGAGAGTAGCAAAGGAGTTTGAGATGGAAAGTGGCGTACATACAACGCGTGGTATCATATGCGTCCTGCTAGAGGGAGGAACCTGGGGTGTCTCGGGAAATGGTAGATTGGAAGGTCCTGGGCTTCCCCGCTGCCGTTACTGCACTGGAAGCATCTCAGGTGGAAGCGGTTATTGCTGGCATGTCCATTACGGACGAGCGTAAGGAGAAGCATGACTTCTCTGAGTCCTAATATGGCTGTGCAGTCGCAGTTGCAGTGGATAGTGACTCCAAATATGCAAGCTTGGATGACCTGAAGGGTCAGACCGTTGCCTGTAAAACCGGCACCACCGGTAGCCAATACGCAGAACAGCTGGAAAAGGACTATGATCTGGATCTGAAGTATGTGGATGAATCCTCTGTGATGTATCAGTATGTTACCTCCGGTCAGACGTCGGCCTGTTTTAAGGACTATCCGATTGTCCCGTATGAAATCAACCGTGGTTCCATTGACTGCAAGGTGGCCAACACTTCTGACTATAGCTATCCCACTAGTGTTGCTGTGCTAAAGGGGAACGATCCAGAACTGATCGTGGCCTCTAACGCAGCCCTTGTGCGTATGAAGGAAGACGGTTCTTACGACAAGATTCTGTCCACTTATTTCGGCAAATAACATTCATCCTAGTTCCAAATAATACGCAGCAGTAAGGCGGTCGGCCTTTAGGACTGACCGCCTTTTCCGGCTGTTGCGTCTGATCATCTTCCTGAGAAGATGGCATGGGTTCCGTTAAAAAAGGAGCCGGTAAGCAGTATAAAGAGGAGAAACCTAAATTGAAAGTGCTCACACTATTTGTGTGGTAATTGCCTTCGTCTGTAGCTGCACTGGGGAAAACGGTTGAGATTACCGTGACCTCGTTGCTGATTGCGGCAGTTTTTTTATTTTAGATAGATTGTAAAATGAAATGCGCCACCCTAAGAGG
>CALLZZ010000275.1 GCA_937858235.1 uncultured Clostridia bacterium | reverse complement strand
AATGAGCTATTTCCTGATATATCTTCCCGGCCGTCTCAGAACCGGGAAGATGTTCAATTTTATGAAGGAGTTTTGTATATATGGAAAAGGAATCAATTCCACTAAATCCATTCTAATTATAACATACTAAAAGTTTAATAAGTTTAATCTTTGAGATAGCAGGCTATTTTCTGCGAAATTCTACCCTTACTGTATCCAATCGCATCCGCCACCTCACATTGCTTCTTTCCGTCCAAAAAACTCATCTCGAATATCTGACGATCCACGCTGTCCGGAATGCCTCCAATAAATTGTTCTATAGCAGTCCTCTCCGCTTCTACACTGTTCAGTCTCTTCTTCTTGATCCTGATCTGCTTCTTGATCTCATCGGATATCTTCGGGTCCTGCATCTCTACTGTCATATGCTCCTCAATGTATGGAAAGTCATCACTGGATTTTGTAATCTTACCAGATACCACTGGTACCTGATCCAGTCGATCATACAGCTTTTCAAGATCTTTCTCCAGCTTTGGCTGTTCCTTTATAAGGGCCTTATACTGCATCAACTGATTTTTGTTCACCTCAAATTCCTCCTGATGTCCCTGATAATATTCCCAATAACTCCCCGTATGTAAAGCTTTCATACCCACCTCTCTTGCAATCTCGAAAGAAAACATAGTTAGGATAAAACGTCAGCGGCTGCATAGGTCTTTTACTATCGTCATTTGTGTCCGCACATCCAGATCGGATCATATAAGTCTTCCCTGTATTCAATCGTTTAGTAACCCATGCCTTCGCATCTTCTCTTGTAATCCCTGTCAACTCTTCACTCGTCATCTGCTCATCCCCCTTATACGCTACACGCCACATAGGCACCCATGCAATCACTTCATCTCTCGGTTCCGACAGGTTCTCCACTCCGTTCCACGTGCAACTTACAACCTCACAATCACAATCCAAGTCTCTGTAAGTCCATTCTCCGTAAATAAATACCGCCTCACAGATTTCTATGTACTCATCATGGTATTCCAATTGATTTTCCGGAAAATCCGAGTCGTAGTCTGATACCCATGCATGATGCTTGATCTTTGCAAGTACTTTTTCACCATTGTTCGGGATCTGCTCTTCAGTTGATATCCATTTCATAGTGATTTCTCCTCCCTAAAAACTTATTAATAAAGTACTGCTGCCCTTTCCCTGTAACCAGAACTGTCTTTGTAATTCTGACAGATCCGTCCGGATTGTTAATCGTTCGCTCTTTTATCTGATACAAACCTAAATCCATAGCTTTTTGAGTGGGAAGATTTCGGTCTCTCCCTGCCTTCATCAGGTAGCCGGAAACCCTCATCCATTCAAATAATCTTTTCTGCCCAATATCGACACCATTCTGTTTGATGATCTTTGCCAGGGCTCCGATCAGAATGACATCATTCGATGTAGATACCGCGTCTGCAAAAATCTCCTTGGGCTTCATCCGGCGATTATCGGCAATCAGCCTTCTGCTGCGCTCTCGCTCCTCTTTGAGCGCTGTAAATGCCCTGATCGCTAAGTCTGGGTCATTCAGCAGGTCATCTGTGGCATACATCCCATGTTTGCGAATTGTAGGAAGTACCTTCGCAGTCACCCAATGTTTAAATCTTTGTGCTGACTCAAGCTTGCTCCCGAAAATCAAAGCGTAGGTACCAGATTCGTTAATTACTGTTTGATTCGGATTTCCTCTTTTTCCGTCGGAAATCACGACGGTATTCTTATCATCGTTTTGAACATGCGTTGCAAGTGCATCTCTTGTGTTCGAGTATCCAAGTGCTTCAGCAACATCCCTCCCTACAAAATAGGGTTCCCCCTCAATTTTTACTATCCTGATCTGTCCAAATTCCGGGCTTGTAAATATCTGTAATGCTTCCATACTCTTTTCCTCCTAAATAAAATCAAAAATACTAAGCTGACCTAGTTTCTCAGGTTCTTCCGGCTTTTCTTCTGTCATCAGTTTCTCTACTTCCTTCCTGCATTCTGCAAACTCCTCTTGTAAATTCATCGTTTCATATCGCCTCATACCGACCAAATCATCTGCAATGATAAAGATAATCAGTGCGTCTACGGATCCCGTAACAGCTGTTATTCGAGACTCCTGCTTCTGCTGTACTGTCAGATCTTTCTTGTGTGCCTGCAGATAATGATAATTCTCATCGCTCTCATAGATCTCCAGATTCTTTTTTGCATTCTTTCGAATCTCCTTACCTCTGACCATAAATGTGTCTGACATCTCCGGTGGAAGCTCCCAGTGATAAACTTCCGGAAAATACTGCAGCTTCTTTAGCTGCGCTTTATCAGCCATGATCTGATTACGGATCAGGTTTAAATTTCTGCCATCCTCGTAATACGGATCAGAGCCTCCAACCTCATATAAATCGTTCCACCTCTGATAGTCCTGGATCAGTGTCTCCTCCAATTTCTTCTTTTTATCTTTCTTCATGTGCATATCCCCTATTTGTTCAATAACTGAGATTCAAGTTTTTCATAGTCATAGTCTCGTTGATGAAAGTTATTGAATTTATTCTTTTTTGATGGCTGGTTCTTTCCGGATGACTTTTTTAAAGGATAAAAGCTTTTCCATCCGCTTACAGTAGCTTTG
>CALLZZ010000274.1 GCA_937858235.1 uncultured Clostridia bacterium | reverse complement strand
ACGTGACTGGAGTTCAGACGTGTGCTCTTCCGATCTCGACGAACTCGCCCTACTGACTGCTTTACAGCAGGGATCCCTCTCCACCGACGAACTGATTGAAGTGGCTGGACTGCCTGCACCCCGTGCGGTAGCCGCCATCAATCTGCTAGTTCTACGTGGCTTTGCAATAGAATTACCCGGGAAGCGCTTTCAGCTGTCCCATCATCCAGAGAAGTGCATATAATTGTAGCGTACCTTCCCTGTTTGAACCAAACTGGAGGAACTTTCATGACAAAAACCGATCTGGTGATCGTAGAATCGCCGGCAAAAGCAAAAACTATCGGACGTTACCTGGGCGACGGCTATATAGTCAAGGCCTCTATGGGGCACGTCCGCGATCTACCCAAAAGCAAAATCGGCGTCGATATTGAGTCCGGTTTTGTCCCGAACTACCAACCTATCAAAGGCAAAGAAGAAGTGATTGACGACCTGCGCAGCGCTGCTGCCGCCAGCGATAACATTTATCTAGCAACTGACCCGGACCGGGAAGGCGAAGCCATTTCCTGGCACCTGAAGGAACTGTTGGAGATTCCAGCGAAAAAAACCTTTCGGGTTACCTTTAACGAAATTACTAAGCGGGTGGTAACAGAATCCATTGCCGCACCTCGACCCATTGATCAAGACCTGGTAGATGCTCAACAAGCACGCCGGATTTTGGATCGTATTGTAGGTTATCAGCTTTCTCCCCTTCTCTGGCGCAAAATTCGCCGTGGGCTCTCCGCTGGCCGCGTCCAGTCGGTGGCTACCCGGCTGGTGGTAGACCGGGAACGGGAAATTCGTGCCTTTGTCCCCCAAGAGTATTGGTCGTTAGACGTCGTGCTCAATCGTATTCTGCCCCTGGAAGGCACCTTCCTGGCTCACTATCACGGGGAGGGCAAAAAGAAAGTCGAGCTGACCAACGAAGAACAGGTCGATGGCATTTTAGCTGATTTGGCTAACAATCCCTTCGTCGTTACTGGCATTCGCCGCACGGAGAAGAAACGTCAGCCTGCGCCCCCCTTTACCACCTCCACGCTTCAGCAGGAGGCCAGCAGAAAGCTGAACATGACCCCTCGACGCACAATGTCCATTGCCCAGCAATTATATGAGGGCATTGATATTGGTGGGGAGGGCGCTGTAGGTTTGATCACCTATATGCGTACTGACTCCCTCCGTCTATCCGACGACGCGATTAGCGCAGCTAAGGACTATATCGTCTCCCATTACGGGGCTGAGTATTGTCCGCCTGAAACCCGGGTCTTTAAGACCAAAGCCGGGGCTCAGGACGCTCACGAAGCCATTCGTCCTACCGACGTAAACCTGACGCCGGAATCCGTCCGCAAAAGCCTGTCACCAGAGCAAAACCGTCTGTATAAGTTGATCTGGAGCCGTTTTATGGCCTGTCAGATGGCAAATGCCCTCTATGACAGCGTTTCCATCGACGTCACCGCCGGAACCCATCTGTTCCGCGCCACCCACTCCAGCCTAAAATTTGCGGGCTTTACTTCGGTGTATGTGGAAGGAAAGGATGAGGGCGAAGCGGCTACCGGTTCCCCCTTACCCAATCTAACCGAAGGGGAAACGGTTCTGCTGGAAAAATCTGATAAGCAGCAGCACTTTACGCAACCGCCCGGACGCTTTACTGAGGCAACCCTCATCAAAACTCTGGAGGAAAAGGGAATCGGTCGGCCTTCCACCTATGCCCCCACAGTGTCCACTATCCTATCTCGGGAATATGTGGTAAAGGAGGGTCGTGCCCTCCGCCCCACCCCGTTGGGCGAAGTCGTAACCGGTCTTATGGAGGATAAGTTTAAGGATGTGGTTGATCCCGCCTTTACCGCCAGAATGGAAGAAAACCTGGACGCAGTCGAAGCCGGAAAGGAAAACTGGAAAGATGTTCTCAGCCGCTTCTACCAGGGATTCCACGCTGAGCTGGAACAGGCGGAAAAAGATTTGGACGGGGAGCGGATCAAAGTGCCCGATGAGCTCTCCGACGAGATTTGCGACGTCTGCGGCAAGCAGATGGTCATCAAATCCGGCCGATTTGGACGATTTCTGGCTTGTCCCGGTTACCCCGAGTGTACCTTCACCAAGCCTCTGGTCATCGAAATGCCTGGGAAATGCCCCAAGTGTGGCAGCCGTATTTTAAAGAAAACCAGCCGCAAAGGTTACACCTACTACGGCTGTGAATACAACCGCACTTCTAAGGGGATCTCCTGTGACTTTATGTCTTGGGATGTTCCGGTAAAGGAAAACTGTCCTGTCTGCGGCCAGACCCTGTTCAAAAAATCTGGGCGCGGCTTTAAGAAGCCCTTCTGCATCAACGAAAAGTGCAGTAACTTCCTGCCTGAAGATCAGCGTGGCTATAAAAAGAAAACTGATTCCACCAAGGCGGCTGAGGAGCAGGATCCGAAAGAAGAGGGCACCACAACTAAGAAACCTGCCGCAAAAAAGACCAGTACTAAAACAGCCGCAAAGACGAAAAAGAGTGCCGCCAGCAAGAAAAAGACAACTGCAAAGAAAACCACCGCCAAAAAAAGTGCGGCAACCACAAAGGGTGCCACAGCGAAAAAAGAGACTGAGGTGACGGAATAATGGAAAAAGTAGTTGTCATCGGTGCTGGACTCGCGGGCAGTGAAGCCTGCTGGCAATTGGCTCAGCGGGGAATACAGGTGGAACTCCATGAAATGCGTCCCGCCAAAACTACGCCCGCTCACAAAAGCAGCAGTTTTGCCGAACTGATTTGCTCCAACTCCCTCCGAGCCAACAATGTTGAAAACGCCGTTGGACTCCTCAAAGAGGAGATGCGGCGCTGCGGCAGTCTCATTCTGGAGATGGCCGATACCCATGCAGTTCCCGCCGGCGGCGCTCTGGCAGTGGATCGGCGCGCCTTTTCCGATGCCGTGACGGCAAAAATCCGCAGCCATCCCAATATCACAATTATCGAAGAGGAAGTGACACAGATTCCGAAGGAAGGCATTGTCCTCGTTGCCTCGGGTCCCCTGACTTCTGACGCTCTGGCGGATGACATTCAGGCTCACTTCCCCGATCAGGATTGCCTTCACTTTTTCGACGCCGTAGCTCCTTTGGTCACCTTTGAAAGCGTTAACATGGACAAAGCTTGGTTCGGCAGCCGATACAACAAAGGCACCGCCGACTATATCAACTGCCCCATGTCCATGGAGGAGTATGACACCTTTTGGAAAGAGCTGTGCAGCGCAAAAGAAGCACAGCTCCACGGGTTTGAAGATCAAAACGTATTTGAGGGCTGTATGCCTGTGGAAGTCATGGGCCGACGGGGCCACGACACCCTGTGCTACGGTCCGCTGAAACCGGTAGGGCTCCCCGATCCCAGAACCGGAAAGGATCCCTATGCCGTGGTGCAGCTCCGGAAGGACAACTCCGACGGCAGCATCTACAACATGGTAGGCTTCCAAACTCATCTCACCTGGCCGGAACAAAAACGGGTCTTTTCCATGATCCCCGGTCTGGAACAAGCAGAGTTTGTCCGCTACGGCGTGATGCACCGGAACACCTATATCAACTCCCCCAAGCTCCTCAATCGCTACTATCAGGTGATTCAGGAGCCGCGCCTGACCTTCGCAGGACAGATCACCGGCGTAGAAGGGTATGTGGAATCTGCCGCCTCTGGATTGGTCTCCGCGGTCGAACTGGCGCACCGTCTTCAGAGATTGCCGCCTGTCGATTTCCCGCCCGAAACTGCTCTGGGCGCCTTGGCACACTATGTCAGCAACCCTACCGTGGTAAACTTCCAGCCGATGAATGTCAACTTCGGAATCATTCCTCCTCTGGGCTACAAGGTAAAGGGCAAGCGGAACAAAAATGCAGCGCTTAGTCAGCGTTCCCTGGACTTGCTGGCGCAGCTGAAACGATAAAGGGAGGAACTTCCTATGAAAACTATCATTGACGCCATGGGCGGTGACTTCGCCCCAGAAGCCCCTGTACTGGGCGCGCTACAGGCGTGTCAGACCTATGGTCAACCGATCACTCTGGTCGGAAAAGAAGACATGATCCGTGCAGTTCTGGCACGGAAAAACATCACCTCTTTGCCCCAAGGGCTAGAGATTCGAAACGCCACCGAAGTAGTAGAAATCTGCGACAACCCTTCCACCGTCTGGCGCACAAAAAAGGACTCCTCCCTCACAGTGGGGCTGAACATGCTGAAAAACGGGGAAGGTGATGCTTTCATCTCCGCTGGCAGCACCGGAGCGATCCTCTCTGGCGCTACCCTGCTGATCAAGCGGATTCCCGGCATCCGTCGGGCTGCTGTAGCCCCGGTTATCCCCACCGGAGCCGGAAATGCGATCCTCATTGATGCTGGCGCCAATGCCGATTGCACACCGGAATACATGATGCAGTTCGCTTTTATGGGCAGCTTTTACGCCAAGCAGCGTTTTAACATTGACGCACCTCGGGTCGGTCTGCTGAACATCGGTACAGAACCCAGTAAGGGCAATGAACAGTACAAGCTGGTACATCAACTGCTCCAAGAGGCCAGTGATCAAGGCCGGATCAATTTTATCGGCAATCTGGAGGGCAGCAGTGCGGTAGAGGGACAAGCTGACGTGATCGTCTGTGACGGCTTTGCGGGCAATGTCTTCCTCAAGACTTTGGAAGGTACTGCCAGCTTTCTGATGCACGAGCTAAAAAACGCATTTTTTACCAACCTCACTACCAAGCTAGGGGCGTTCTTCCTCAAAAAGCATTTGAATGGACTGCGCAAAAAAATGGACCCCCGAGAAGTAGGCGGTACTGCACTGCTGGGTATTCAGAAGCCGGTGATCAAAGCGCATGGCTCCTCTGACGCCTACGCCATTTGCAGTGCAGTCGGGCAGGCAATTCAATTCGCTGAGTCCTCTCTGGTGACGGATATTCAACAGAACATAGATTCTATGACAGTTCCGTCCAATCAGGCAGTGCAATCCTGACCTCCATCTACAGTGACTGAATCGAGGCACAGTTATGAAAACGTTAGAATCAAAACTTGGATACCATTTTCAGGATCCTTCCCTGCTGGAGCACGCCCTGACTCACAGCTCCTACGCCAATGAACATCATTTGGGCTCCATCAGCAGCAATGAACGGCTGGAGTTTCTTGGCGACTCTGTCCTCGGCATGATTGTAGCGGATTATCTCTATCGCACCTTCCCCAATCTC
>CALLZZ010000273.1 GCA_937858235.1 uncultured Clostridia bacterium | reverse complement strand
TGTTGCACTTCGCACCTTGTCTTCCAAATTATGCGCTTCATCAATAACCGCAATTTCAATTTCTCTATTCAGGACACCCTCTTGGCCGTGACTCTGATTTATGAGGTGAGCTGTCAGCAAATCTTGGTTACACAGGATAATGCCATCCGTGAATTTCAGCCGTTGCCTCAAAGCACGGTATGCGCATTTCTGAGGGCAGGCATCACAGGTTCGCTTACTATAGCGAGTAACATTGATCCCATCCCATATAGCCTGTGGAATGGCGAATGGATAATTTTTGCGTTCAAAGTATCCAGTCCTCATTCCATCTTCAATTTCATGACGTAGTTTTGCGTTCTCATTGCTAATATATTCTTCCGCTCGCTTTAGGCACAGGTAGTGCGATTGGCCCTTGGCAAGGGTAATCTCCTGTGATAAATGCAGCAGTTTTTGAAGACGATGTGCATCATCCAAAAGTTGTTCTTGCAAAGCAATCGTTGAAGTTGCAATAACAACAGGTTTTTTGGAACGCTGATTATACAGCATAAGCGGGACTAAATAGGCAAAGGATTTTCCAATTCCAACGCCTGCTTCCACTGCTATGTGCTGCTCGCTTTTTATGGCGTCCAGTATTTCAAACGCCATGTCTTGCTGACCTTCGCGTTCTTCAAAGCCAAATTTACCGGGTGCATCGTCCTCAAAAAAGCGGCCGGTTGCTTCGCCAATTTCATAGATTTGCTTTTTTCGCTTCTTTTCACGTTCTTCTGGTGAGTCAAATTCGAGCCAATCAAATAATGCCACCTATACCTCCATTATCACATAACAATAGCAATCATTGGTTACTCCAACAATAACGAAATATCCTTATTTGAGTCCGGAAGAATTAGAAGATCACACGCTTGCACAATCCTTCGATTATATTGCAAGACCTCATCCGGATTTAGCACGGAAACTTTATATTTTCTAATATCATCTGTCCTTGCTGTAGTAATCAGCATGGTTGGCGTTGCCACTAAAATGTGTTCTTTAAAACCATCGTCTCGCTGCAGCATACACGCTGGTCTGTCTGAAGTTATGAATAGATTTGGTACACTGGTAAGGCAGAAAATGATTGAAAGATTCTGCAGATAAGCTGTTACCGCAGTTGTCATGGTGCTTTCTCCGTGATTTAGGAATTCGTAGTACATCTTCCGCAAGTAGTTCTGCTTTATCTCATCCTTTACGGTGTGCACTCCAGGATGCAGTCTATCAGACTCAGGAATTTCTATATTGAATTCGGGCACTACAGAGAAAATGAGATCCAACGCTTCCGAAAGAAGATGATTGCTTTTTTGAGAGCGCCAATCAAAAACGACCAGGTACTCCATCAGCCGATTGATATCCGAAGGAAGTAATGCTGCTTGTCCCGGTGAACAACCTCTGATAATTCGAACCCGCTTCTCTATACCAGCAATAAAGCCCTCCCAATCAGATTCAAACTGGTCACTCCACGCTGTTTCAATAAAGGGAAAACGAGATTGCCGCAATGCAGTCTTTATCGTATTTCGATCTTTTCGTGTTGCATGATTGCCGTCTGGTTTGATAATCTCCCACTCATCAAAACGCAGGTATTCTTTATTAAGCGATTCAAGCGATGTGATCAGTGTACCATCTACTGAGATAGAGTAAGGTTTTAAAAAGCCAAATATTTCGTTCAAAGCTGCTTCCGTTGTGAAAAAGTCGCCCGCTTTTATATCGTGGTAATTATTGATGCAATTGATTTTCTCAATACTCCTGGATCTAACAGCGGGGATTCCGTTTTTATCGGGATGTTTTGCATTATTCTTATCATACACCCACACTGAATCACCATTGTTATAACTCCAGGCGCTCATATACGTCTGCGGAACAAGGTGCTGGTTCTTTGCCACCTCTGGATGCGTCGACGCTTGAATAGCCATATAAGCACCTCCACATAGCCGTCATTCCCTTGATTTGCTTTTTGCTTCTTTTTCGAGTCTCTTTATTGTATCGAGGTATTCCTGCTCCACGGGGGCAATGGCTTGCACCTGATATTTGCGGTATTCCGTTGTTGCTTTTTCAATTGCTTTCGCGTGACTGATCGTACCGGAGCCATCCAGCACGGCCTCTCCAGTGGAGGATAGAAGGCTGTCAAGGTGACGGATGTAATCATCCATATACATGGGGTTATGACGCATCGCCTGAATCTCGGCAAAATCAAAATATCCCGAAACGAGGTTGTTCAGCACCTTCAACTCATCCTCTTTCAGGTAATTCTTTGCGACTCCGATATCTTTCAAAGTTGGCATATCACCAGAAAAAGAGGTCAGGCCCATAAAGGGCTGAGCTGCATCGGCGCGCTCATAGATTACCTCCGCCGCGGTATGTCCGTGCGCGGCAAAATGAAGCTTGTTTTGCACGATTTTGAAAAATCGAACCGATTCTTCACTCTTGGGATCGTAATCTACGCTTGTGGCATACAGGTCAAGAACCTGCCGATACAGTACTTTTTCAGAGGAACGAATATCTCTGATGCGATCCAGCAGCTCATGCCAATAATTTCCGCCGCCCAATTGCTTCAGCCGTTCATCGTCCATGGTGAAGCCCTTAATCATGTATTCCTTCAAGCGTTCGGTCGCCCAACGCCGGAAATTTGTGGCGATGATGGACTTCACACGGTATCCCAGAGAAATAATCATGTCAAGGTTATAGTGCGTCGTGTTATAGACTTTGCCGTCAGCGGCAGTTGTTCGGAATTTCCGAACAACTGAATCCTCAGTCAGCTCGCCATCCTCAAAAATATGCTTGATATGCTCGCTGATATTAGATTTGCTGGTCTGATACAATTCACATAGCTGTGCCTGCGTAAGCCAGACCGTTTCGTCCTCCATACGGACATCAATATGCGTCAGACCATCATCGGTCTGATAGATCATAATTTCGCCCTTTTCCTCGGCGGAAGAGGTTGGTCTTGAGCTCATGGTGAACACCTCGCTTACGTCTGCTCTGCAGACTACTTCTTTATTTTATTATACCACGTGAATTTCTGACTGCCTACATGGTCTTGCCAAACAAGATTTAGAATGATCATCCCGCTTCTATGCCATCAAAGAGTTCTCCATTGATATGAAGAATATCGTCAATAGGAATGCTTGTCCCATTGCGCAGAATCACCATTCGCTCGTAGTCGTCAATCCTTTTTACCGTGCCGGAGACGCTTACATATGCGCCGCCGGCCTTCTTTTTGTCCGGCATAAAATAGGTGATCGTCACTTCTGTCGGCACGGGCAGGCGCTCCTGCACCAGCGTCAGCCGCAGGTCGATTGCTTCCTTTTCGCTCTCGTCCAGCTCGATGCGCCGATCCGTCAGGCGGGCGGTTTCCTCCACCGCTGCGTCGTAGCCGGTCAGC
>CALLZZ010000272.1 GCA_937858235.1 uncultured Clostridia bacterium | reverse complement strand
GTTTAACAAGGACGGTACCCTTGGGGTGGAATCGAGCTGATGGCTGAACTGTTACCGCAGTTTTATCCACATAAACCTGAATTAAGCCATGTCTTTATACACAACTTTCAGAAAATGCCCCAAATATAAGGAATCTGATCCCTTTTTGATGTAAAATTAAGCTATCAACCAAAAATCTTACTAAACAAAAAAGAAGGAGATTCCCTATGACTAATTTTATATCAAATACCTAATACTGGAAAGTGCGTATTTACTGCTGTACACACGCTTCTTCCGATTGGCTCCGCTGTGGAGATTGGCTCGTCTGACCAGCTCTTCCTGCACCTGCATATAAAGGTCACGGGGAATGATGGCCTCGTGGCTGTTCTCCACATAATACTGCGGGACAAGAGTTTCAGCAGTTCTTTTTGCAGTTCTTCCAATCTGCCATCCACATCATCGGCAGGCTGTTCCGCTTCGGAAAGCACCGCATCGATGTTCTGCTGCAACTGCTCTAGCACTACGTAATGGAGATGATAATACTTGCTAAATGCCGGACCGAACTCGAATACTTCGTTGGTATGTTTCATCATGTAGGTCTTCCAACACCCAAACAGAGGTCGAGTCTAAAAAAAGCTCGCCCAACTGACCAGGAATGACAACGCCTTTGTTCCTGCTACGCTGCGTCCAGCTCGGCCTTTCCATTCGTGATTTAGATTTGCTTACGATTGGAATGGTCAATGATATGTTTGCAGAAAGTAGAAATGCTGACTACAAGTACGATACTCTTGCAACACAGGAGGATTTTGATAAGTTTTAATGAACAAAATATAAAATTTTCAATATGTATTGCTATTGTGCTGACAAATGCATATAATATAAGTGTAAGAAAATTTATGTGTTTTTTGAAAGGAGCGATTATTATGGCTGCAAAATCAGCAAATCTATATGCCAGAATTGAACCTGAGGTAAAGGAACAGGCAGAAGGTATTCTCTCAGCACTTGGCATTCCTGCATCTAATGCTATCAATATGTTCTATAAACAGATTATCCTTCAAAGAGGACTTCCTTTTGACGTGAAGATTCCATCTGCAAGACCGGTAGATATGAATAATTTATCAGAGGAACAGATGAATCTAGAACTGGAGAAAGGATATGCGGACATGAAGGCTGGCAGAACAAAGCCTGCCAGTAAAGCATTTACAAATATCCGCAAGGATTACAATTTATGATTTTTAAAATAGAAATTTCAGACCAGGCAGATAATGACCTTCGAAATATCTATGAATATATTGCATTCGAATTGCAATCCCCAGAAAATGCGAGTGGTCAGCTTGACAGATTTGAAAAATGCATTATGGGACTTGATCAGATGCCAGAACGATTTCGTGAATATGAAAAGGAGCCTTGGCATAGCCGAGGCTTACATATCATGCCAGTAGATAATTACTGTGTGCTGTATATTCCAGATATGGAGAAAGCATTGGTTACGATTATCCGTGTGATGTATGGCGGGCGAGATATTGATACGCAGTTAGAGCTGTATACAAAGCTGTAAATTTGAATTTGAGATATAGCAAAATGGATATTATTGCGGGCTTGCAAAATAAAAACAATAAGGAAGCGCACCAGTTATTGTTGCAACTTGAAATACAAGCAACCGAATCATCTGATCATCCCAAAAACTGATACCAAGACTGTCTCTAAGATTAATGCGGCCATCAAGGCTGCCTACAAGGAAGGCGAAGCCAAGCTCAAGGGCAACAGCAAAACTGTCCCAGCGCTGTCGCTTATCAAAACTCCGCTCCGTGACGGAGATGCAGAACGCCCAGATGACGAGGCCTACAAGAATACCTACTTCGTAAACGCCAACGCTACTTCTGCTCCCGGTATCGTGGATGCCGATCTCAATCCCATCCTGACTCGTTCGGAGGTATATTCCGGCTTATACGGTCGTGCCAGCATCACCTTCTATGCTTTCAACTCTTCCGGCAACAAGGGCATCGCCTGCGGGCTCAACAACCTGCAGAAGATCCGTGACGGTGAATCTCTTGGAGGTAAGGCAAGCGCTGAAGGACGTGTATGTTATGGAGGGTTAGATCTTTCCAGTACCACAGATATCACTGCCTTTGTGCTTGTATTCCCGCCGTTAGACGAAGAAGATAAATTTAGCATTCTTCCCTTCTTCTGGATCCCGGGTGAGAACGTGGATCTCCGTGTTCGTAGAGATCATGTTCCTTATGATGTCTGGAAGAAACAAGGATATTTAAATACAACAGAAGGAAATGTGGTCCACTATGGTTATATTGAGAAATTCATTGAAAAGCTGGAAGAGACTTTTAATATTCGGGAAATAGCCTTTTATTGCTGGGGTGCAGTACAGATGGTACAGAACCTTGAGGGAATGGGATTTACGGTCGTTCCCTTTGGACAAGGATTTAAAGACATGTCGCCTCCAACAAAAGAGCTGGTGAAATTGACTTTGGAGAAAAGAATTGCTCACAGTGGACAGCCGGTACTTCGCTGGATGATGGACAATATTTTTATTAAAAGTGATCTGGCAGGAAATATCAAACCAGATAAAGAAAAATCCACAGAAAAAATTGATGGGGTTGTGGCCACCATTATGGCTTTGGACCGTGCGATTCGCTGTGGTAATGATAACAATGAATCTGTCTATGATGACAAAGGTATTTTATTTTTATAAGAAATGAAGCCCCTGTTTTG
>CALLZZ010000271.1 GCA_937858235.1 uncultured Clostridia bacterium | reverse complement strand
AGACGCTGAACGGGCTGAGCTCGGACACCATTTACGCCGGGCAGAAGCTGAAGATTCCGAAAAAGTAAAACACCTGCCAATCAGCCCCTCGCTGTCCGCTTCCGGACGGTGAGGGGCTGTTTTTTTTACTTTTTTGTACGATGGGCTTCTTTTTTTCCAGTGGGTAGTGAGGACAACGTCCTCAGACTGGAGGTAAGAAGCATGACAGGTTCAGAAAAAAGACAAATTCATATGTTGCGTCTGCAAGGCAAAACCTACAGAGATATCGCCGAAGGACTATCTCTTAAGGAAACCACGATCAAGAGCTATTGCTCTCGGAATCATCTGACAGATAAGGATATCAAGGCAAAAGCAACAAATCATGCGGGCTGCTGCCTGCAGTGCGGAGGGCCAATTAAGCAACAAACCAAGCGAAAACCACGCCGGTTTTGTTCGGATGAATGTCGCGTTAAGTGGTGGAACGACCATCGGTTCTTGAAGCAGCATAAAAATATGCGCATGGTCAAATGCGCCGGCTGCGGCGTTGCATTTCCGGTGTATGGAAAGCAAGAGAAGAAGTATTGCTCACATGAGTGCTATATCCGTTCCCGTTTTGGGGGTGGCAAGGCATGATGACTCCGGAGCAATATAAAGCGGAAAAAGAATACCGCCTTGCCAGAAGCGTTCTGATCCGTATCCTTTTTGAAAAGCTGATAACGGAGTCTGAATTTGCTCAAATTGATACAAATCTCAAGGCGAAATACAAGCCTATAATCGGCGATTTATTATCGTGATATCGCTTGCTATCCCCCGAAACCAGAGGTAATATACAACACTACCAAAGGAGGGATACAATGCGTTTAACGGATGAAGATAAGGAACACATCGCCGAGCTCAGGGCTGCCGGTGACTCCTATCAGCAAATTTCAGATAAGCTTGGCTTATCAATCAATACCGTCAAGAGTTACATCAGTCGTCAGGGGCTTCGTAAAAATACCCTGTACGTTTATTGCCTGCAATGCGGCGAAAAGCTGCAACAAACGCCGAAAACCAAACGGAAGAAGTTCTGTAATGACAGCTGCCGAACAGCTTGGTGGTCAGTTCATCCTGACCGAATCAATAGAAAAAAAGTCAAGCGCTCCTGCTTGTACTGCGGAAAGGAGTTTGAAGCCAATGAGAGCTCGACGAAAAAATACTGCTCGACAGACTGCTATTTCAAAGATCGATTCAAGGACTACACACCGAAAGCACAAGGGCATGACCGCAGTACAGCATTTAGCGGAGAAAAACATACGGCTATGCCTGATGGTTGTCTCTGCGCTTCATGTGCATGGTTTTATGACGGCAAAAGACACTGTACGGGCTGCGAAACGGCTGATGAAAATCTATGAGCCGCTGACCGGCCCGCTTCTTTTAGATAAATTCAAGGAGGAGGTGCAAGATGAAAACCATCACAAAAATTGACGCTGCAGTTGCCGGGCCTGCTGAGGCAAAAAAGCGTGTGGCTGCATATGCGCGGGTTTCAAGCGGGAAAGACGCAATGCTTCATTCGCTTTCTGCGCAGGTGGATTTCTACAGCCGCTTTATCCGCCAAAATGCAGATTGGGAATATTGCGGCGTTTATGCGGACGAGGCGTATACCGGTACGAAAAACGAGCGTCCTGAATTCCAGCGTCTGCTTGCGGACTGCCGTGCCGGAAGGCTGGACATTGTGCTCACAAAGTCCATCTCGCGTTTTGCGCGGAACACGGTCACGACGCTGGAAACCATACGGGAGCTAAAGCGGCTGGGCATTGACGTGTGGTTTGAGCGTGAAAAAATCCATACGCTCAGTGAGGACGGTGAATTTTTAATCACGCTGCTTTCATCATTCGCGCAGGAGGAAAGCCTGTCTACCAGTGAAAACCAGAAATGGCGCGTCCGCAAGAATTTCAAGGAAGGCAAGCCAACATCCGCAAGAATTACCGGCTATCAGCTCGTTGGAGACACCTTTGTTGTCATTCCACAGGAAGCGGAAACGGTGCGGTTGATTTTCAACCTTTACCTTTCGGGGCTTGGGAAAACAGCCATTGCAAAGGAGCTAAATGCCAGAGGAATACCCTCCAAAAACGGCGGCCTGTGGTATGAATCTGTCGTCGCAAGCATCCTCAGAAACGAAAAATATGTTGGTGATATGCGGTTGCAAAAGACTTTTATAGCAGACCACATCAGCAAGCGGCAGGTAAAAAATGCAGGGCAGCTTCCGCAGTATTATGTCCGTGACGCGCATGAAGCCATTATTGACCGTGATACCTTCGAGCGGGTACAAGCCGAGATACAGCGGCGGGCCCAAAAGCATACGCCGCATAAACCGCGTCAAGACACTTACCTGTTTACCGGTAAAATCGTTTGCGGAAAATGCGGAAAGCACTACAAACGAAAAACGACGGCAAGTAAGCCCGTTTGGATTTGCTCCACCTTCAATACCTTGGGAAAATCGTATTGCGCGTCGCAGCAGATACCGGAGCAGGTTTTGTTGGATTTGGTAGACGGTGAGCCATTCACCCAGCTTCGGATACCGGAGGCAAACACGGTGGTGATTGTTCGGCCTGATGGAACGGAGGTTACAAAGCACTGGCAGACCTCCCGCCGCGACAGCTGGACAGAGGAAAAGCGTATGGCGGCAAGCAAAAAGGCAAAGGAGAGATATGAAGCATGGCAAAAAGAGAAATAACGGTGATTCCCGCGACCATTCCAAAGTTTACGGGAAAGCACACAAAGCCGGGACAAAAGCGCCGCGTAGCAGCTTATGCCCGAGTATCAACGGATATGGAGGAGCAGCAAACCTCCTACGAGGCGCAGATGGATTACTACAAGAAATACATCATAGCGCGGGCGGACTGGGAATTTGCGGGGCTGTATTCGGATGAAGGAATTTCCGGCACTTCCACAAAGTACCGTACCGGCTTTAATCAAATGATTCAGGACGCGCTGGCGGGTAAAATTGATTTGATTGTGACCAAATCCATCAGCCGGTTCGCCCGTAACACGGTTGACAGCCTTGTGACCATCCGCAAGCTCAAGGAACATGGTGTGGAGTGCTTTTTTGAAAAGGAAAATATTTACACTTTCGACAGCAAGGGCGAGCTGCTCATCACCATCATGAGCTCCATCGCGCAGGAGGAGAGCCGCAGCATTTCGGAAAATGTCACATGGGGACAACGTAAGCGCTTTGCCGACGGAAAGGTATCCATGCCCTACAAGCATTTCCTCGGCTATCGCAAAGGACCCGACGGTTTGCCGCAGGTCGTTGAAAAGGAGGCGGCGGTTGTTCGCAGTATTTACCGGATGTTTTTGGAGGGATACTCACCGACCTACATAGCAAAAGCACTGACGAGCAAGGGGATTCCCACACCTGCCGGCAAAAAGCGGTGGCAGAACAGCACGGTTGAGAGTATTCTAAAAAATGAGAAGTACAAGGGCGATGCGCTTCTGCAAAAGCGGTTTACCGTGGATTTTCTCACGAAGAAAATGAAAGCAAACGAGGGTGAAGTTCCGCAATACTATGTAACCGAAAGTCACGAGGGAATTATTTCGCCGGAGGTGTTTGAGCTTGCACAGTATGAGTTTCAATGCCGCAGGGAGAATGGCGGTAGGCAAAACCGCAATGTCAGCCCGTTTTCAGAGCACATCATCTGCGGAGAATGCGGTGCATGCTACGGGCACAAGGTATGGCACTCCAACGACAAATACCGGCGGCTGGTCTGGCTCTGCAACAAAAAATACGGTAAAGGCGCCGGGGACGGTCTGCGGTGCAAGACGCCCCATCTCACGGACGATGAGGTCAAGACGTTCTTTATCGGCGCGATGAACGCCGCGCTTCGCAACAAGCAAGAGATTCTTGATAGCTGCCGCACGGCGGTGGAGTTCCTCACGGATACCAGCCAGCTGGAATCCGACATGCGCAAATTGGAAGCGGAATGCGATGTGGCTGCGGAGCTTTTGCGCAAGTGTATTGATGAAAACGCCCATGCTGCAATCAGCCAAGAGGATTATGAAACGAAGTATGCAAAGCTTGCCGCGCGATATGAAGCCGCCAAGGGCAAATGCGAGAACATGAACGAGAAAATCCTGCAGCGCAAACTGAAAGCGAACCGCATCGAAGCCTTTTTCAAGACAATGGAAACCAGTGATATCATTACTGAGTTTGACGAGGGACTTTGGAACGCCACGGTGGACACCATGACGGTTTACAGCAAAAAGAAAATCGTGCTCAGGCTGAAAGACGGAACGGAAATTGAATGGCACATATAAATAAACCGCAGACGAGAAACGAAGTACAGCGTTTCGGTCTGCGGTTTTTTACTGCTTTCTCCATGCGGTTGCATATAGTTGACACAAAAGGTTGGATAGGTGACATTTTGAGTAGTCGAGAATTATCGCGGTTGCAGTTTCGGCACAGAAACGGCTATATAATGCGGTTTTCCGGTGTTCGGAACCGGTGATGTGAGAGCACAAAAAACGGGCTTGCAACCGAGAAGGCTGGAAAAGCCTGCTATGAAAGGCTTTCCAGAATAAAAAATGTACCCCATAGGGAATACACATTGTATCCCTTATGAGGTACGCTTTTGGTGGACACAGCGGGACTCGAACCTGCGACCTCTCGCGTGTGAGGCGAGCGCTC
>CALLZZ010000270.1 GCA_937858235.1 uncultured Clostridia bacterium | reverse complement strand
CAGCGTGGGACATTCGCCCGATCTCTTATGACCGGCTATGCTGCAGCCAGCTTGCTGAGGATAAAGACTACCAAGGCAAGCGCATGGAACGGCACGATCTTTGTGAATAAGATCCGGCACGACTACGTTGCAAACGCAACAATATTTTATTTCAGAAAACCGCTGGAAGGAGGTTACTAATGGCACAGATTGAAAAGGGCACGATTGCCGGAATAAGCGGAAATAAAGCCCGCGTTATACCTTCGGCTGCCTCCGGCAGGCCGACGGCTCAAATCACAATACCGTGGCACATGAGGGGCCAGTCTGGCAACCTCCAAAAAGGCACAGAGGTGGCCTTTGTACTCTTTGAGGACTCCACCGGCCTTCTGCTCGGCAGAATGGACGGCGAATGGGGCGCATATCTTCCCGGCCTGACAGCTGGCAGCATAGAGGCCGGAAGCGTCACCTCAGATAAGGGCGACGTCACCGCCTCCGGCATTAGCTTGAAAAACCACCGGCACGGCGGCGTAGAAACCGGATCCGGAGACACCGGGGCCGCGAAGTAAAAAAGGAGGTGGAGCCATGGCAACCATGGCAAAATGGAATAGCAAAACATGGGAAGTGTCGGCGAGCAAGGTTGTTGCTCTGGAGGATCTTGCTTTTTCCTACGAACAGAAAGCCGACAACAACAATGCTACAGAGGACAAGAAGGAAACCAACGAGCGTGGGACACAGCTTTTCCCCCTCACCTTCTCGACTGTGCTTCACTCTGGTGCAGGCGTAGACGTAAGGGCAGAGATCGAAAGCTGGGAAGCACTCGTCACCAAGACAGGCCAGTTTTACCTCAACGGCAAGAAGCTGGGCCCGAAACTCCAGCTCAGGAAAGTGGCCGTCGGAAGCGTCCAACTGGACGACCTCGGCCGCATAAGGGTGGCAACTCTCTCCTTTACCTTTAAGGAGTATGACGAGGCCACCACCAGCGTGCCGGAAAGTACCTCGGCGCTAAAAGTCGGAGCCAAGACTGCCGCAAAGTCGGAGCTCAAACCTGTAAATAATCAGTTGGCGGCCGCTTCTACCCAGACGATCAAAGTCGGGGCCATGGTGCGGCCCACCGGCAGCAAATATTACACCGGCCAGACAATTCCCCAATGGGTAAAGGATCGCAGCCATAAAGTGAGCCAGATCAAAGAAAGCGAAAACCGCGTACTTTTAGGACACCCGGACGGGATCAACAGCTGGGTATATCTGAGCGAAGTCACGCTCGTGTAAAGGAGGGGAGGCCATGAGAGCAAAAGGAAACGGCCGCCCAGAAGTATGCGCTGCAAACCTGCTGCGCATTACACGCGGTGAAGTACCATATGACCGGATCAGAGGCCGGGACGGTGCCCTGATAGACCAGCCAAACGCCATAGAGAAAGCGGCAGCAGACGCAGAGTGGCTGCTGCAAACCTACGAGCCACGGGTGGACGCCGAGGCCGTCACTTCTGACACTGGGGCGCTGTCTGGCGACTTCGACACCATTGTGAACATTGTAAAAAGAAAGGAGGACGAGGAAACAGAATGAGCGACCTTAAATTCATAGAAACAAGCGCCGGGCAGGTGTACGACACCATTCTGGGCGAGCTTGAAAACGGCGTCCGGGAACCTCTTTACCCCGGCGACGAGCGCCGGATCTTCGGCGAGTCTCTGGCTCAGGTGATCGTGGCCGTTTATAACAGCGTGAACGACGCCTGCCGCCAGAAAATGCTCCGGTATGCCCGCGACTCCGTTCTGGACGCGCTGGGCGAGAACAGGGATACACCCCGCCTCGATCCTTCCTTTGCTACCACGACGCTGCGCTTCGGTATCAATGAGGCCATAGCGTCCAATATCATAATACCGGCGGGGCTACGGGTGACAGGCGACTTCGTGCATTATTTCCTGACGGACGCCACCGTCGTGCTATATGCCGGGAGTCTCTATACCGTTGTGACCGCAACCGCCGAAAACGGGGGCAAAGAATATAACGACATACCGATCGGGGAAATCTCCCAGATCGTTGACGTGTCGGACGTACCCCTGATCGACTATGTAACCAACACAGAGGTGACAACTGGAGGCGGCGACCGAGAGGACGACGAGTCTTACCGGGAGCGGATCCGAGAGGCTGAGAACAAGCTCAGCACAGCAGGCCCTGCCAAAGCCTACAAATATTGGGCGCTGACCGCGAACCCGCTTGTCAGTGACGCGGTGGTGGAGTCCGAAAAGGAAACAATCACCAGAACACTGCTAACTTACGCCGGACACGCCTTCCAAGGCGGGGCCAATCTACTGCCGGACACTCTTGTGGTGTACCTGCCGGACGGCTCCGAAGCAGCAGCCGGTGCAGACTACACGGCAACCTATGACGACGAGCTGCTGACGCTGGCCCTCTCCGGGGCTCTGGCGGCCGCTGAGTCTGTTCAAATCAAGATCACCCGGAATATGTACGGGCGCGTTAAAATCGTGCCTATATGCGCCGGTGGCGAAATACCGGACGAGGACGTTCTGGAGGACGTACTGAAAGCCTGTTCGGCCGACGACGTGCGGCCACTCACGGACAAAGTGCAGGTGGAGGCTCCAACCGTCCACCAGTATGACATAGAGCTGGAATACTACACCACCAAGGCCGACGAGTCCGAAGTCGTGCAGAATGTGGAAGGGATCGGCGGTGCAATCAGCCGGTACATTTACTGGCAGGGCTCCAACTTGAACCAAGACATAAACCCGGACTACCTGCGCAAGCTGATCCTCAGCCCAAATTGGGAGGATGACCTGATCGGAGCCACGCGAGTGAACATCATCAAACCGGAATACACAGAACTGGAGAGCACGACCGTGGCCGAGTTTTCCGGCAATCTGAAAGTGTCCCACAAAGTAAAAGACTAAAGGAGGCGGTAATATGGGCGGCATGAAAGTGTCAAATCTGGATTTTATACGCCTGCTGCCTGCCTTCATGCGGGACGACGAGGCGGCAATCGCGCTCAGTAAGGCCATGAACCAGCTTATAAGCGAACCCGGCAGCCGGATCCCCTCGATCCGTACATGGGACGAAGTGGACAATCTGAACGAAAACGAGTGCGACGAGCTGGCGTGGGAGCTGGACATTGACTGGTACGACTCCACCGGCATGAGTCTGGCAGAAAAGCGGGAAACGATAAAACTCGCGCAGCAGATCAAGCGAAAGCGCGGGACAAAGTGGGCCGTCGAGCGCCTGATCTCGGCATACTTCGGCGAGGGCTACGTCATGGAGTGGTACGAAACGGACGACGTCCCCTACACTTTTGTGGCTCTTACTACCAACACAAACACAGACGCCCACAATTTTGAGAAGTTCGTTGAAGCCGTCAAAGCTGCAAAGAATTCACGCTCGCACCTCGCGGGCGTTTTCTATTTCTGGCAGCAGGGCCCGGATCCCGGCGTTGAGTATGGGCTGGACGCCAAGCTGCACCGGTATGAATTTGTAAAATGCGGCACCCAACCGAGAATAGCGACGATCGGCTTTGCGGTAAAGCCAAGCATAGAAACGGAGTCGGGGGCAACTCCACACCTCTATGGCTTCACCCATGCGGGCGATCTGACGTGTGGTACCTACCCCCGCCCAGACACCATAGGAGCCGCAATTAAAAATCGAATAGCAGCAACGGCGAATATCGCCTGCGGAGTGTATAGCTTCGTGAAGTGCGGGACGAGGCGCTGTGGTGAATAAATAACTCGAAAGGAGGAATACAGTATGGGCTACTTTTACAACACCTTCATGGGCAACCGGAGGAACCAGTGGCTCCGCTCGATCCACGCCGTAGAGGTACAGACCGGAGGCAGCTGGCACCGCGGAACGATCAACAAGAAAAATATCGAGGGCGATACCATCAATATTCTGGCGACCTTCCCCACTCTGGACTCCGTGGCATGCACGATCGACGCCTCACGCCTGATCGATACCCGCGGAGAAGTCGCGGCCTACCAGCAGCGAACAATCAATAAAGTGGAAGGGCAGGGCACCATGATCAAGCTCACGATCCCGATCTACGAGGTAACAGCCTAAAGGAAGGAGGAAAAAGTCATGTATAGACGCACGTTTTGGCTCGACAAAGTGGTGGATACCGAAACCGGCGAGATAATTCAGGACGGCACCGACCAAAGCGCCGGGCATTTTAACAATGTAGAGCGCGGCATTTCTGACGTAAATCTGGCGGCAGCCCTAATCCTGATCTCGTCCTCGCTCACCGCCGAGCAAGTAGCGACTGAGGAAAAGACGGTCGCACTCACAAATAGTCAGGGCTATCCATTCAATAATTCGACGCAGACGATCGCCCTCACAAAGGCGAGAAACTTTACGGACTACACCGTGGAGGCTGAGGTGCTGGAGCACTCCGGCAACGTCGGCGAGGTACGGATCTTTGACCGCCTGCTGAACGGCTTCAAGATAGCATACGACGGCAGCGCCAAAAGCGCCACCATAAAGCTGAGAATTAAAGGAGGAATGTAAAATGGCAATTTACAACGACGTGAAAGTAATTGAAAAGAACGCAGGCGAAAAAATCGCCTTCGAGCAGAGCGACACCCGCCTGATTTTCGGCGACGACGAGCTCATGATGAATGCGGCCAAGTATCAGAAGGACTGGGACGTGGCTGCGGATATTTGCAGAGACAAAGCCGGAAACCTGACAGTTGGAACACAATCCGGGCTGCGCTATGTTGCGCAGGTAATGATCCCTGCCGCAACCTACACCGAAACCGTGATCGAGGCCACAGAAGAACCCGAAGGCGGCATGAACCAGCAGAACGTCCAGAGAGACAAAAACCCGCTCGATATGGGAGACGTTACCGTCGTTCTCTGGAGTATTGAATAAAAAAGGAGGACACAACAATGGCAAATTTTGATCTTTCCAGTCTGGCGCTCCAAGCGGTGTGCCCGAATAATGTAATCAAGGTAGACGATACCGATCTACCGTCCATACTGGTGTATATCCCAGCATTTAAGAACAGTGACGTGCTGACCGGCGGTAACGACAGCACCCACTCGGCTTTTATCGTCAACGGTGTACAGATCCCCGGCTTCTACTACTCCAAGTATCAGAACGTCGTCCATACCACGAAGCTGACCGGCGGCGACGTGGCCGCAGCGTACAGTCTGCCCGGCGAGGATCCGGCCACCAGTATCAATTTTGACACGGCACGTGCACGCTGCGAAGCCAAGGGTGCAGGCTGGCACCTCTCCACAAACGCAGAATGGGCCGCGATCGCCCTTTGGTGCAAAAAGAACGGATTTATGCCTTATGGTAACAATAACTACGGCAAAGATACCCGTGAAACCAATTACAAAGCGATCCCGACCTATGAATACGACGATAGCGGCAATCATTATATCGGACGCGTAGCAACCGGCACCGGCCCGCTGACGTGGAGTCACGACAAGACTCTGAGCGGGATCTGGGATTTAAACGGCAACGTGTGGGAATGGCAGGGCGGCCTTCGTATGGTATGGGGCGAGATCCAGATCCTTGCTAACAACGACGCTGCGGATCCTGACAACCCACAAAACGAGACGAGCACGAGCTGGAAAGCGATCAACGCCTCTGACGGCGCTCTGGTTGAGCCAGAAAGCAAGACGACCGACACCTCCCCGCACTTGTCCGGCAATACCGTGAAGCTGGACTATGTGGGCAGCAAATGGACGTACTCGACAACGATCGCCGACTCGGCCGACAGCTCCAGATCATGCCTGTTCTATCAGGTGACGGCCGACAGCTCGATCAGCGACGCCGCCAAGATATTGCTCCGCTCTCTGGCCCTGCTACCTGACGAGGGTGTCGCTACGGACGAGTACGACGGCGACTACATGTGGTGGAATAACGGCGTAGCCGAGCGCTGCGTGGTTCGCGGGGGCAGCTGGTCCGACGGTGCGGGCGCTGGCGTGTTCTGCCTCTACGGCTCCTACTCCCGCTCCCGTGTGGGCACGAGCGTCGGCTTCCGCTCCGCTTTTATCCCGGAAATCGGGTAATCTGGAAATCTGAAAATCTGGCAAGAGGGGCGGCCCACCAAAGCCGCCCCTCTACCATGTAAGGAGTAAAAAGATAATGGACAACTTGCAACTGCGGCAGCGGATCACCCGCTCCATGATTCGGGTGAGCGAACGCACCGCAAACATGCGAAAACCGGAGAAATTCGAGTATCGCAAGCACATGACGGCCGCGTTCATGGATATGCTGGAGCTCTG
>CALLZZ010000269.1 GCA_937858235.1 uncultured Clostridia bacterium | reverse complement strand
TGAGACAAGATTTGTCAAGGGCAGTTTATACAAAAGAAAACAATAAAAGTATTTTGCCGTTCACTTTATGTATAATGGGAATACTAACTCACTCGGTTATTAGTACTGACTTTTTCATGGTCGCAATATATTCTCCGATGGGGTTAGATGCGTCCGTGCCATATTGCGCAGCAAGCTTTACGATCGCGCTGCCGACAATAACGCCATCTGCGATCTCTGCCATCTTTTTTGCCTGTTCCGGTGTCGAAATGCCAAAGCCGATTGCGCAGGGAATATTTGTGTTATCTCTAATAATTCGAATGATCGAGCGCAGATCTGTCTTGATTTCCGAACGAGTGCCTGTCACACCCAGCGAGGACACCAAATAAATAAAGCCCTTCGCCTCGCGCGCAATTATGGCAATTCGATTTTCCGAGGTCGGCGCAATGAGGGAGATGAAATTAACACCGCTTGCCTCGCACGCGGAGGAAAATTCGGCTTTCTCCTCAAATGGGACATCGGGAAGAATGATGCCGTTTATTCCGATTTCGGCACAGCGTGAGACAAAGCGCTCCGTACCGTAGGAGTAGACCACGTTTGCATAGGTCATAAATACAAGCGGTGTGGAAATATCCTTACGTAAATCACGAACAAAATCGAAAATAGTGTCTGTCGTAATGCCACCATTCAAAGCACGAATATTTGCAGCCTGAATCACAGGCCCCTCCGCCGTGGGGTCAGAAAAAGGTATGCCAAGCTCGATGATATCTGCGCCGTTTTTGCTCATTTCCCGAACAATTCTGCCCGTGGTTTCAAGATCCGGGTCGCCACAAGTGATAAATGGAATAAACGCCTTCCCTTTTTGAAAGGCTTCACTTATTTTAGTCATAAAGCTCCTCCCCTCTGTACCGTGCGATGGCGGCGCAGTCCTTATCTCCTCGTCCGGATATCGTAATGACGATGATCTTGCCCGGCATAGTTGGAGCAATTTTGATCGCGTGCGCCACAGCGTGTGCCGATTCAATCGCAGGAATAATTCCCTCAGTGCGGGAAAGATACTCAAACGCATCGACTGCCTCATCGTCAGTAACAGGGACATATTTTGCTCTGCCGATATCGTGCAGCCATGCGTGCTCCGGTCCAATCCCAGGGTAATCAAGTCCGGCTGAAATGGAATAAACAGGGGCAATCTGCCCATATTGATCCTGACAGAAGTAGGATTTCATTCCGTGGAAAATACCTTCCCGGCCTGTTGCAATGGTCGCGGCCGTCTCAAAGGTGTCTATACCGCGCCCTGCGGCCTCACAGCCAATCAGCTGCACATTTTCGTCACCAATAAAATGGTAGAAACTTCCGATGGCATTTGATCCGCCGCCGACACAGGCAATCACAGCGTCGGGAAGCCGTCCCTCTTTTTCGAGTATTTGCTGACGAGCCTCACGGGAAATTACCGACTGAAAATCTCGCACGATAGTTGGAAACGGGTGCGGTCCCATGACAGAGCCAAGACAATAATGCGTATCACTGATTCTGCTAGACCATTCGCGCATTGCCTCGGACACAGCGTCTTTGAGTGTAGCAGTACCGCTTTTTACGGACACCACTTCAGCACCCAAAAGCCGCATGCGGTATACATTTAGCGCCTGACGCTTTGTGTCCTCCTCACCCATGAACACCACACATTCCATACCCATGAGAGCCGCTGCCGTAGCAGTGGCAACACCATGTTGTCCTGCTCCGGTTTCTGCGATTAAGCGTGTTTTGCCCATTTTTTTGGCAAGAAGTACCTGCCCGAGAACGTTGTTGATTTTGTGAGAACCGGTGTGGTTCAGATCCTCTCTCTTGAGATAGATTTTAGCGCCGCCCAGTTCCGCAGTCATTTTTTCGGCGTAATAAAGGCGACTGGGGCGGCCACCATAGTCGTTCAACAGTGAGATAAACTCCTGCTGAAATTGCGAGTCACTTTTATAGCGGTTATATGCCGCTTCGAGCTCAATAACGGCGTTCATCAGTGTTTCAGGAATATATTGCCCGCCGTGAGATCCAAATCGCCCATTTGGATTTGTCATAATTACTCCTCCTTGGTGTATAATTTAAAGCTCTCGGTGTTCTATCTGCGCGTACTCCTTTAGTGTTGCCATTAAAACTCTGAATTGTTCCAGATTCAGTGCCTGTGCTCCATCGCATAATGCGTGGGCAGGGTCATTGTGAACTTCAATCATAAGTCCATCCGCACCAACAGCAAAGGCTGCTTTACTAAGCGCAGGGACAAAAGCGCGTATGCCGCAGGCGTGACTGGGGTCAATGATAACCGGTAAATGAGTCTTTTCTTTCAGCACACAGACGGCAGAAATATCAAGCGTGTTGCGGGTTGAGGTTTCAAATGTACGAATTCCTCGTTCACACAAAATTACATCAGAGCATCCGGAACTCATGACATATTCCGCGCTCATCAGGAATTCATCTATGGAGCTGGAGAGCCCACGTTTAAGCAGGACGGGCTTCCCCATTTTTCCGACTTCCCTCAGTAGATCAAAATTCTGCATATTCCTCGCACCGACCTGTACGATATCTACATCCTCAAACATAGGTGCCTGCGCCTGATTCATGATCTCTGTTATAATAGGTATGTTAACAGTTTTTTTCGCTTGGGAAAGAAGCTTGAGTCCTTTTTCTCCGAGTCCCTGAAAAGAATACGGAGATGTGCGAGGCTTGAAAGCGCCGCCGCGCAGGATTTTCGCACCGCTTTGTTTGGCCGATTCCGCGATGGCGATAATCTGTTCTGGCGTTTCGACAGAACAAGGCCCTGCAATCACAGTAAAGCCACCGCCGCCGATGGTAACGCCACCGACAGGAATAAGGGTATCATCCGCGTGAACCGTGCGACTTGCGGCTTTGTATTGCTCAGTTACACGACGCGCATACGCAACGATCGGATTAATTTGTACAACTGCATCCATATCTACCGCAGAAGTGTTGCCAATAAGGCATACGGCATCATGATCGGTACCGGGGGCCCAAATTGTGGAAAACCCCCGATCTTCCCACTCATTTCGAAACTCTTTCACTGCATTTTCTGAAACGTCCTTCTTCAAAATAAAAACCATCTTAGTTTCCTCTCACTGCCTGCACAAAACGGTGCATTTTTTCATAATCCTTATACCCATCGGTTTCCACGCCGGAGCTTACATCCACTGCATAGGGAGCCGTCTCACGCAGCGCTTGTCCAATATTCTCCGCAGACAGCCCTCCGGCGAGAAAATAACTGCGCGATACATCTGTGGTCAACGACCAGTCAAAACTTTTTCCGGTTCCGCCGTTGCCGTTGTCCAACAGAATATAGTCTGTTTGCGCGTTGACGGATGCCCGGGCATCTTCTGCGCAGTGGATAGAAAAAGCTTTTATAAGCGGCTTGTTCGTCAGCCCTTTTAAGTGCCTGATGTAGGCTGAATCTTCCTGCCCATGCAGTTGTGCCATGTCAATCACGCCATCCTCCAGTAGCCGGGCCACTGATTCGGGTTGCGCATTTACAAATACGCCGACCGGGCAAATCTCGCTGTCCAGTTCGGATCGTAAAGCAAACGCTGTTTCTGCGGAAATGCATCGTGAACTTTTTGGGGTAAATACAAAACCGACATAGTCGAGCTTCAGCCGATTTGCGTATTCAACATCACATGGGCGGCGTAAACCGCAAATTTTTATTTTTGTCATTGACACGCCTCCCGCATCGCACACAGTAGCGCATTCTTGTCCTTTGCGCGCATCAGTGCTTCGCCGATCAGCACAGCATCTGCGCCGACTTCTTTCAACGCACGCAGATTTTCCGGGCCTGTCACGCCGGATTCTGCCACATAGCATGTTCCGGCGGGGATGCGCTCACGCAACCGCGCGGCATTGTAGAAGTCAACCGAAAAGTCCTTGAGATTTCGATTGTTTACGCCAATGATCTTCGCGCCGGCATCTACGGCAGATATAATCTCTGTTTCATCATGTGCCTCGACCAGAACGTCAAGCCCCAGCTTTGCGCAGATGTCTAAATATTCGACAATGGTTTGTGTATTCAGCAGTGAGCAGATCAGTAAAACCGCATCCGCACCCATGAGCTTTGCTTGATAAAGCTGATACGAATCTACCACAAAATCCTTGCGGAGCATCGGCGTCTTTACTGTTTTGCGCACATCCTCAAATATTTTATCTGACCCCAAAAACCATTTTGGCTCCGTTAGACAGGAAATTGCGTCCGCGCCTGCTTCCTCATAAGAACGCGAGATTGCCAGATACGGAAAGTCTTCGGATATGATTCCTTTTGATGGGCTGGCTTTTTTTATTTCGCAGATAAAAGAGAGTTCCGACTTGCAGATTGCATCGTAAAAGCTATGAGTTGCCGTGTCCATTTCTCGGCATTTTGCTATCAGAACGTCAAGCGGACACACCTCTTTGTCTGCTTCCACCCGAACGCGGGTGTAAGCGGCAATGGCATCAAGAATCGTGCTCATGCGTTCGACGCTTCTATCAGCGTATCAAGAACCTTCATGGCGGCACCGGAATCGATTATCCGCCCGGCAAGAGCAACGCCGTCTGCGATGCTTTCCGCTTTTCCCGCAATATACAGTGCCGCACCTGCATTTAGAAGGACAGTGTCACGGCGCGGTCCCTGCTCACCAGCAAGGATGGCGTGCGTGATCGCCGCATTTTCTTCCGGAGTTCCGCCAACAAGCGCAGCCTTATCGCAACGAGCCAAGCCAAAATCCTCCGGGGAAATGGTAGTGGTTTGATAGCTGCCGTCCGAAATCTCACAGATCGTCGTGGGCGCGCTCAGGGAAATCTCGTCAAGTTTGTCCTGGCCATAAACAACAAGCCCACGCTTAACACCAAGCGTCGTTAGGGCGTGGGCAATCGGTTCCACCAGATATTCGTCATACACACCCAGAAGCATCATGGACGGTTTGGCTGGATTTGTAAGCGGCCCTAAAATATTGAATACCGTGCGGAATCCCAGCTCTTTTCGAATTGAACCCACATATTTCATGGATGTATGGTATTTTTGCGCAAAGAGGAAGCATATGCCGGTCTCCTGAAGCAGTTTATATGCCTTTTTAGGTTCCACCACAATATTGACGCCCAGTGCCTCCAAACAGTCAGCTGTTCCACAGGCAGAGGATGCGGCGCGATTTCCGTGCTTTGCGACCTTTACGCCTGCGGCAGCAATGACCATGGCAGCCGTTGTGGAAATGTTGAAGCTGCGCGAACCGTCACCGCCTGTGCCGACAATATCTAAAACCTCCATACCGGGATGCTCGACAGGAATTGCGTGTCCTCGCATGGCGGCGGCACAGCCGGATATCTCGTCAATGGTCTCAGCCTTTGCGCTCTTGGTGGAAAGTGCAGATAAGAACGCCGCATTCTGCGTCTGTGTGGTCCTACCGCTCATGATCTCATTCATCACCATATTGGCCTCGTCAAACGTGAGATCTCCTTTATTGACTATTTTTACAATAGCTTCTTTAATCATCGAATTTTACTCCTTTTATGATCCGAATATAGTTTTTCAAAATTGTCCGTCCATCCGGTGTAAGAATGGACTCGGGATGAAACTGTACGCCATATATGGGATACTTGCGGTGCATAACAGCCATGACCTCGCCATCGTCTGTTCTTGCGGTGATTGCAAGCTCCGGTGGGATCGTGTTCTCGACTGCGGATAGAGAATGATACCGGGCGACTTCAATCTGTTCCGGGCAGTTTTTAAACAACGGACAGGAAGCGTCGACCTCCGCGATGGACTGCTTTCCGTGCATTAATTGCTTTGCATAGGAAACCGTCGCGCCAAAAGCAGCGCAGATGGCCTGATGCCCAAGACATACGCCGAGGATTGGGATACTGCTTCCACAGGCCTTGATCACGTCAATGCATACACCGGCGCTCTCCGGTCTGCCGGGGCCGGGTGAAAGGATAATACCATCAGGATTGAGTGCCCTAATTTCTTCAACACACATGGCATCATTTCGGATAACTCGAACATTTGGGTTAATTGAGCCTACAAGCTGGTAGAGGTTATAGGAAAAGCTGTCATAATTATCAATTAGTAGAATCATAGAATTTCCTCCTGCGCCAGTTTCAGTGCTTTCACAACTGCAGCCGCCTTGTTGATTGTTTCCTGATACTCTGTCTCTGGTTCGGAGTCCGCAACGATCCCGCCTCCGCTTCGGACATAGACCTTGTTGTTCACCTTATACGCAATTCGGATGGCAATGCAAGTATCCATGTTGCCCGAAAAGTCGATGTAGCCGATTGCGCCGCCGTAAATACCGCGCTTATTTTGTTCAAGCTCATTTATAATCTCACACGCACGAATTTTGGGTGCGCCAGAGAGCGTTCCTGCTGGGAGGACTGCAGCGATAGCATCGATCGCATCCAACCCCTCCTTCAGTTCACCGCGAACAGAGGATCCAATGTGCATGACGTGGGAAAATCGCAGAATTGACATATATTCCTCGACCCCGATAGAACCAAATTTGCTTATGCGGCCAAGGTCATTTCTCCCGAGATCCACAAGCATATTGTGCTCCGCTCTCTCTTTAGGGTCGGCCAATAGCTCTTTTTCAAACGCAGCGTCCTCGTCCGGAGTCGCTCCTCGTGGACGGGAACCCGCAATCGGGAAGGTATGCAGAACACCCTGCTCAAGCTTGACCAGTGTTTCTGGCGATGCTCCCGCCACTTCGATGTTCTCTCCAGCAAAATAAAACATATATGGGGACGGATTCACAGTTCGCAACGTACGGTAGGTGTCAAAGAGACTGCCCTCAAACTCCGCTTCCAGACGGTTGGAGGGAACAACCTGAAAAATATCACCCTCGCGGATATAGTGCTTGGCCTTTTCGACGATTTGACTGTATTCTTCCAGCGTGAAACATGGCGTTACCTCACTTTTGAGTCTTCCGCCAAGATCTTTTCTTGACTGACCTTTACGGAGAAGCTCCGCCATCTGCCGAAGCTCCAGCTTCGCTCGATTATACTCGATCTCTGCATTGTCAAGTCGAATATTTACAGTGAGAATAATTTTTTGCCTGAAGTTATCAAAGGCGATTACTTTGTCAAATAGCATCAGGTCAACATCATTGAAGCCTTCGGTGTCATCGGCGTCAAGATTGAGCGTCGGTTCGGTATATTTGATATAGTTGTAAGAAAAATACCCAACAAGCCCTCCTGTAAAAGGCGGCATTCCTGGAATAACCGGACTTTTATACGCCGACAGCAGTTGCCGTATGTGCTCACCCGGATCGTTGGTTTCGACACGCATATCGCCGATCTTCATGTGTCCGTTCGTACAGGTGATTTCTATCTTTGGCGCATAGCCAAGAAACGTGTAGCGCCCCCATTGTTCATTCGCGGCAACGCTCTCCAGCATATAACAATGGTTGGACACATTTTTTAAAATGCGCATCACCTCCACCGGGGTTGTAAAATCAGAAAGCAGTTCCATACTGATTGGCAGCACAGTATATTTTCCCGATGCAACATATTGATTGACTTCCGACATACTTGGTTTGAGCATTTTTATACCTCCCGAAAATAAAAAAATCCTTGACAGAACATAACTGTTCTGTCAAGGACGAATCAACAATTCGCGGTGCCACCTTGATTCACGGCTTGCGCCGTGCACTTACAGGATACCAACATATCCCAGACAACTGACGTATGCCTTCACGTCGCAGAATACTTGGCAAATGCCTTTCACTGCGCCCTCAGCGGTCCATTTGTTAGTCTGTTTTCTGCCCGGTTCGCAGCACCCCGGACTCTCTGTGAGAGCATGGCTAACGTTATCTCCGCTTCGACGGTTTCTTTATGTTTTTAATTTTTAGATATAATAACAGCTTTTTTGTGGACTGTCAATGCTTTTTTCCTTTTTATTTTGTTCTTCATCTTTTAATTGTACCATATCAAACATACACTTTGCCTACTACCCGCAGAGTGCTTCGCCGTCCGACATATAAAATGGCAGCCGGTTACATCTGTTTTTCAAGATGAAACCGGCTGCCAGAAAAAAGACCCTTTCGTTTTGCAGTCGCCGGATTTCCCCGACTTTGCCATTCGTATTTCATTGATTGCTATTCTCTCATCCAGTCGCAGTGCGCCGCCGTGCGGCGCAGGCGCAAGCATAGCGCAAAGATATCTTTTGCGCGCTTGCCGGGGATGCCCCGGTCCCCAATGCCGCCTACGGGCGGATGGCTTTCAACGAGTGTCCATAAGCGTCTCAAACCGCTTAGGAAAGCGTTCCCCCACAAAAGATTGAAACCAGTCCGGGCAGTGAAACACGGGAGCATCCCAGTAATCTTGTCAGAAGGCCACTGCCATAATACAGCACGAAAGGTTTGGCAATGTTGCCGAAGCTTTGGGTGTCGTTTGCTGAGAGAACAGTCCACACTTCGGGGCACATTGGATGGCGTAGCAAGGTGTCGACGCTGACACCTTCGGCTTGCAAAAAGTACCCAAGGTGTCGTGATTGACACCTTGGGCAGACAAGCCAACTAATATAATGTACCTATAATCACCGTTCCTGTTCGTGGGATTTCGGTTTGTGCTTGCGCTGTGGCTGCTGGTTTATTTCCCGAAGCGTTTCGCGGATAGATTGCCGCTTCTCCGCGGGTATGTCCTCGCCCAGCAGGACCGCAATGTCGCGCTTGCATCGGCGCAAAACCTCTGGCTGGTATTGTGTACCGTAGGCCGCTTGAAGGCGCTGTACTGCCGCCTGTTGGGCATCGGGACGAAGGGTAGCTCTCTCAGCGGAAAGTGCATCGGCATCCAACTCCGTTGCCTGCTCAGTCAGGCGCGTATATTCAGCCAGAGCTTCCTCCAGCTCCGCCGCATATTTGCTTTCGGACTGTTCCAGCTTTTTTAGGGATGCTTCCATACTGCTTGCCCAATCCCGGATCTCTTTCATTCCGGCATCATCAGATTTATCAAACTGCATCAGCAAAAGTTCCTTTTCGGAGCGCAATTCCTCCATGTTTTCCGTCAGCTCGGCGATGCGTTGAGACAGCTCATGGCGTTTTATCGGCTGCAATGCCGATGTGTTTTTCTTCTCGGCAAGGAGGTTTTTGCGTTCTTTTGCCATGGCTTTTAGCTGCTTTACAATGCCGGTGTAGCGGTTGAAGTCCGGAAGGATGTCGGAAAGAGACTTTCTCGCAGCCTGCTTGGAATCCTGTGCGCGAAGCACCTGATACCGGAAGATGAGCATATTCCCGCGCAATCGTTCCAACGCACCGGCAATGGCTGGAACGGTGTTCTTGACCGCCTGCATGAGCTTTTGAACCTGTGCTTTCAATTCTCGCAGCAGTCTGTTGTCCTCCCGTATCTGCCGGTTTAGCTCGCAGCGGTCGGATACCTTACCCTCACACTCCATCCTGCGGGCAAAGACGCCCTCATGGATGGTGGGTTGATCGTCAAGACCACGGGCAGTATGGCTTCGGTGGTCGATGCGCTCATCGGAACCGGCGCGTTCCAGATACCGGTTGCTCACATCTGCCCACGCCGCCCGCCATGAAACAAGCTGTTCCTCGCTGTTCCAACGCTCGGAGATGGGGTTTTGCCTGCCGTATCTGGTGCTCTTGGGGTGCTTGTCAGCGCGTTCATAACCATGTGCGTCAGCTTCGGAGGGCGGCATATACACTTTCTTTTTTCCCACCTTGTATGGATACTGCTTCTCCCAGCCGTCCGACTGCGCCGCCTTAAACTCGACGGCGGTGAAGCCCTGTTCTTCGCCGTTACGGACACACAAATATTCTTTTTCGGTCTTGTGCTGCCATGTACCGTCATCGTTGAGCGGTCGCACGGTCAGCAGAATATGGGCATGTGGATTGTGCCCGTCCGTGTCATGCACTGCCACATCGGCGCACATTCCGTCCGCTACAAAATGGTCTTGAATAAATTCGGTCAACAGCTCCGTCCAGCCCTGTTTGTCCAGCTCCTTGGGCAGCGCCACGACAAACTCACGGGCAAGGCGGCTGTCATTTGTTTTCTCGGCTTCCTCAACGGCGTTCCATAAAACCTCACGGTCTCGCCATGCAGCCGGGGCCATGGGCGGCAGGAAAGTCTGCTGCCAGACAAGTCCCTGCTTTCGGGTGTAGTCATGCTGTACGCCGTCGTAATCGTTATAAAGCTTGGAGCAGCTCATGTAGGCCGACGCTGCCACAGCGGAGCGGCCTGTTCCACGGCTTACGACCTTCGCTTCTAAATGGTAGATTGCCATTGGTTCTCACCTCCGTCCATTTTGTTTCTTTTCACAAAAGAAAAGGGTATCAACATTGCTGATACCCTGTACTGCGGGAAAGCTGCCGGTGGCAGGTTTGCGCAGACATGGGAAAGTGGGGTGGGCCCATTTTGAGCCACCTCACTTTTTCATGTGCAGGCAATGACAGCAGCACACGCATGGCTGTGGCATTGTCTGGAGGCATCCGCAGATGCCGCAGTCCCCCTCGGAGAGCGCAACGACTGCCGCAGGCAGTACCACCGCCCGTAGGGTGGTGAGTAAGTTGCGCCCTTCGGGACTAAAAAAGGAGACACCCCGGTCTCCCGGAACGCCCCCTCGGTTTAAGACTTGATTTCTGCTACCTGGCATAGATAATCCTCCAGCTCTGTAAGCCCCATATTTGCTGCTTGCGGAAATGCTTTTTCTAAAATTGCCCCCTCTTGGATAAGCCGCCGCGTTCGTGCCTTGCGCTCCTTCACCCGATCCCGCGCCTGTGCTTCCTCTAATCTGTGCTTTGCTTGAAGTAATTTTTTCTCGTTTTCGTCCATGTATATCGTCCTTTCCTCGTTGTGCTGTCAAAACAGGCGGTTTTGACAGCACGGTTTGTTCTGCTGACATCAATGGCAAAGAAAAATGACGCCGCTTTTCAAGCCTCGTAAATGAGGTGAGAAAAGCGGCGTCAAAAACACTGCTTTTGGCGTCATATCCTTTGTTAATGACAGCGAAATAGGTGTACTTTGCTGTCAAAAGCTGTTTGCAAAATCCAATGCGGCATCCATGCTCTCCTTATCCTCCGGCGTGGACGCAGCCGGTATAGCAGGGACACCTTGCAATAGGGGCAGCAGACCACCCAGCGGCGCTGCGGCGGCCATGCTCTGCGAGATGGTATCTTCAATGCGTTTGAGAAAAGCATCCTCCTTTTCTCGCGTTTCCAAGTACGAATCATGGGACATACGCTCCTTCCGGGCAAAGTGTTCGTTTACCGCAGAGATAACCGCCCTGTTGATGGATTTGTGTTCAGCATGGGACATATGCTGCAAATATTCCCACGCCTGTCGGTCGGTGTCCTTCTCCAAGTTCAGGCGGATACTAAGACGGACGATTTCGCTCATACAATGCCACCGTTCTTTGTCCTGCTGCGCTGCGCCAATGCTTCATAGCCTTTGGCCGCAGCGCAAATGTCGTCGTTGATGATGACGCGCCCGGCGTCGTACTGCCCGAAGTTTTTGACCATGCAGCTCCCACCGCCGACCACATAAAGGCGCATCAGCTCCGGGTCATATTCATGCTCCCGCAGCCTGCGGAAGATCCCTGCAACATATTCCGCTGCGGTGTCCCGGATGGCGGTCAGATAGCGGTCGCTGATGTCGGCTGTCCCGTGCCGGATCACGCGCTCAATGAGGGACTCGTCAATGGCGGTGCCATACTGCCGCATCAGGCTCTCGCGGACTGCCAGCATACATTGATGTGTCCCGTACTTCTCGGTAAAGCACAGCTTCGTGACCGGTCGGCACTCGTTGATATACATGACATTCATGGTGCCGTTGCCAATGTCACAGAGCATATTCACGCCCTTAAACTCACGCAGCCTGTCCGCCACAGCGGAGAAGCCCTGCGGGAATACATCCGCACCGGCAAACTCCACATGGTAGTCCGCGCCTTTGAACTTGAAATCTGCCGTCTCGTTCTGCATGAGGTATGCCTTAAAGCTGTCCTTCTGTTCGCCGACCCATGTGAGGGGCAGACCGGCGGCGAGGTGGACGCAGGCACTGGTCTGCTTGCGGATGTGCAGCTCCCGTCCGATGGCGGCAAGGGTGAGAATGTAATAATCCATATCCTGCATCTTGTCAGCGGCAAACTCCTTGTGTTCCTCACCGATCAGATAATAGCGCCCGCCGTAGACGAGAAGATTGGTTTTGAAGGTCGGTTCTTTGTCGTAGGCTGCAACGCCTGTCTTGAAACAGGTGTGTGCCGTCTTGATATTGCCATAGCCATGGTCAATGCCGATGATAACCGGCGTATCGTGATGGATGGGATTGATAAGATTGATACTCATAGGTTTCCTTTCTGTCGCTTGGCGGCAATACAGTTTTGAATTTGGACGCAAAAAGGGCGGGTCACAGGATTTTTCGTCCCATGACCCGCCCAATGTCGGTTTTGGCTGTTACGGCTGCTACTTGTGACAAAAATTGTCATCAGTAATTCGCTATGATTTCGTCTGCCGTTACGGTAATGACTTGTGGAGAAATGCCTTTTTCGTTACGGTTGAGCTAAGTGGTCATTTTGACCCTTTAGCTTATCCGTAACGCTTTTAGCCTGTCTTGGTTCTGGCATTCCCACTCGCTCTTCCACATAGACGATAGCCTCCTTATAGGAGAAGCGGGCCGGAATACCGTTCCGACCCGCCTCAAACATTGTCATGCTATTTTCCGCTCTCGCTTTGCCGCGTTGCGTTCCTTTTGCATTTTGCGATTGGCTTCTTCTCTGCAAGCATCACCGCAATACTTGACATCAATTCGTGAGGTGGTAAAGGCCGTTCCGCAGGTTTCGCAGACGCACTCCCGGCTTCGGTTTGCCGCTGCCTCCTGCCGGTAAAACTTGGAGCGGCAATTTACATCGCAAAACATGGTGTTTGATCGTTTCGATTCAAAGGCCTTGCCGCAGCATTTGCAGGAAAGCGTAAACGGTCTGCCCGGTACAGTCTCGCCGGATTTAATTTTCTGATACCGTTCCCGACTGCGGATGCGCTCCTTCCGAAGCCGTTCCTGTTCGGCAAGTTCTTCCGGCGTCAGCTCTGGGGCGGGCAACTCAAACCGACCAATGAACTTAAGATGGATTTCGATCTCCTGTGTCCGCTCCTCACTGATTCGTTCCGGTGCATGGACGATGATTCTGTCTATAAACTCGTTAATCATGGGCGTGGTCAGCTCGGAAAAGTCCGTGAATCTCTTTGCCAACGTCAGGAACTGTTCTGCCTTGTCGGTATCCTCCGCATATGCAGTGAGCTGCGTCTCCGCCTCTGCGACTGCTGTGCGAAGTGACTGCTGTTCAATCTCATACTCGGAAAGCAGGCTGTCAAAGCGTTCCTCTGAGATCCTGCCCACGGCAAAGGATTCATAGAGCTTCTTGATGATGCTGTCTAAATCGCTTACCCGCTTTTTGTCTTTACTCAGCTTGCGCTTTGTGTCCTTGGCGGCCTCTGCCTGCCTGACCTGCGATGCTGACCGTACCTTTTCCATAAACTCCGCCTGATTGGAAATAGCAAAGGTACTTGCAGCGCGGATGGTATCGAGAATCAGCATCCGCAGGGATTTCGTTGTAATATAGTGGCCGCAGCAGGCCTTGGCTTTTTTCTGGTGTGCCAGCGTGTAGGTCGAGCAGTCAAAAAAGTCCGATGGATAGTTGCCTTTCTCGGCACTTCCTCTGGTGCGGTGGTTATACATTTTCTCACCGCAGTCGGCACAGTACAAAAGTCCGGTCAGCGGGTTTGCAACGCCGATGGTGTCAATCCGTTTCGGCGTTTTTCGCAGCTTTTGGGCAAGCTGCCATGTCTCCCGATCCACGATGGCTTCATGGGTATCCTCAAAGATAAGCCAGTCCTCTTTGGGGTTCATAATGGCGTTCTTATCCTTATACGATGCCTTGTGGGAGCGGAAGTTTACTGTGTCGCCCATATACTCCGGCTTGGATAAAATCTTTCCCACGATGAATCCGCTCCAGCTATACGGATAAGGAAATTCCTCTTTGCTTTTCCAAACTCCGATACCCCGTTTGGCAAGGTAAACGGCGGGCGTTTCCACCTTGTCATCGAACAGCTTGCGGGCAATCTCATAAGGGCCGAAGCCCTCAATAGTCAGTCGGTAAATCCTGCGGACAACAGCGGCGGCTTCCTCGTCGATCAGCCACTTGTATTTGTCCTGCGGGTCTTTTTTATACCCATAGATGGCACAGTTTGTGGTTGGCCTGCCGGATTCTCCCTTGATGCGGATGGAGGCCTGCTGCTTGCGGCTCAGGTCGCGCAAATACCACTCGTTCATGATATTCAAAAATGGCGCGAACTCGCTGCTGCCGACATCGTCACTGTCCACGCTGTTTGCGATGGCGATAAAGTGGACGCCGTGCTGACGGAAGAAAACCTCCGTGTAAAAGCCTGTTTGCAGATAGTCACGACCGACGCGGCTCATGTCCTTTACAATGACACGACCGATCTTTCCGGCTTCAATGTCTGTCACCAGCCGCTTCCATGCGGGCCTGTCGAAATCCTTACCGCTGTATCCGTCATCGGTATAATGGACGCAGCTACCATAGCTATTTTGTGCAGCATAGCTTTCGAGGTATTTTTTCTGATTGATAATGGAATTACTATCGCCCGTCAATTCATCGTCACGGGACAATCTCTCGTATAATGCGGTCATTTTATCCGCAGTCTGTTTCACGCTCATTAGGCGCTCCTTTCAGACTGTCGGCTCATTTGTGGCAAGTTCATTTTACCATACTCCGGCGTCTTTTCCAACACCTCATTTCGGATCATTCGCAAAACTTTATCCTCCATCGTCTCCTGCCCGTTGTCGCAGAATACGACCTTTACCTTGTAGGTGGTGGAGCCGATCCGCCGGGTCACATAGGTGAAATTGTTCTCGCTGGTTTTATGGGTGTTAATGGTGTACCTCTCTTTCCGTTGCGCTGAGGGCGCAACTCCTGTATAATGTGGGTGATAGGTATTCCGGCTGCTGTAATCTACCGGCGCATATTCAGTTGTCTTAATTGCCTTTGGGGCAAGCAAAAGACCGACCCCGGCTGCCCATTACTGGACAAGCCGAAGCCGGTCATGCTGCCGATTATGCTGATTGCTGCGCATTCCTCCCCGAGAGGCCAAGGCTGTAATCTGTTGTATTTTATGCTTGATTACTAACCTCTCTATATATAGGAGAATGCAGACACTTATTTCGGAATAGGTTTTTGAAAACAATTCAGAAAAGACAAAGATTTTTCGAGGGGAGGTGGCTTTGATGGATGCGTATGGCCGTTATGACACCGGCATCGAGCCATCCAACAGGCGACTGGAATGGCAGCTCGCGCAAGAGCGAGAAACAGAATATTCTCTACAACTGGAGCAAGACGAGAGCCGATACCAAAGGCTGCACAAGCCGAAGCTGTCACGGGAAAAGGCAAGACTGGCGTTAAGCTCCAACGAGGTTGCGTTGGAGCGATTAGAATGTGTTGCCCGGACGGTGGAGGACTTTGAACTGATCCTCGCTATTTGGGATAGGCGGGATGCGAACAGAGAACGCAGGGAACGATACCGTGAAGTACGGCGGGGAAACAATGTACCGTTAGAATACGGCGCGGCCTATGACGGCGTGATGTTCCCTCGTTTTTTGATGAATCCGGCCTATCGTCAGCTATGCAGCGGCAATTTTCTGGATGTGCTGTTTGACTGCCCCTATGAGATGCACCAACTGACCGCAGACAATTTCAAGTCCGACCTCGTCTATAAGCTAAATGAGAACCAGAAGGAAGTCCTGTTTTTCCTTGCGCTGCGTTTGTGCTCTCCGCAGCAGCTTGCCGCCATACGCGGGCAGACCGATCGCAACATCCGCAGTGTGCGGGATGGCATGCTGCAAACGCTGCAAAAACGGCTCTATCGGCATTTGAAAAAGTGGCAAACAGAAAGCAGACAGCTCACGCTGCGAGAAGAAGCCTTTATTGGCAGGTATGAGGCCAACGCCCTTGACGAAGATACAAGCGGCTGATATGATAGTAATATAATTGTGGATGATAAAGATTACTTCGGAGGTATCTGATGAACAACCTGTTTGAGCGTTCAAGCTCCAGTTGGGTAAAATATAGTGAATATGAGTGCAGGCGGGCAAAGGACGGAAAGCAGTATGTGACCCCCGCCCCCAATGCAAAGCCGGAGATCTACGACCCGCTGAAGGATGCTGAGGCAATGGTGTTGGAGGCGCTCAATGTGGGGATGCTCTGCATGAACAAGGCCGACGAACAGACCATTCAGGCTGCGGCGATGGATTTTGTTTCCCATTATGGTCTGTTGGGACTAATCACCGCGCTGCCGACCACGCCCACCTTTATGGACTATGAGGCAGTCTATCTGCCGAGCAATCATTTTATCAAGGACGAAGCGATGGACACGGACAAATATCTGTCTCACTTTCTGCCCTTTGACAAGCTGGAGCTGAGGAAAAAGGGCAAGGAATCCAAGTGGGACATTTCAGACCGCACAATGATTGCGCTGACCATGACCTTCTCTAATCGACCCATGGCATTGCAGATCGCTTTCCAGCGAGAATATGCGGAGCGGTATGACTGGCTGATCGCGCAGTTTAAGGATTGGGCTTTTTCCTTCTGTTCCAGCTATCTGTACTATAATGATTATGACGCGCTGGACGAGGACGGGCGCAACCTGTACCGCATGGGCATAGCGGCCTTCAACGGCATTGCGCCGAGCTATCATATAGAGCTGCTGGATAAGCCGACCATTGTATGGGACTTCCATTCGCTGCTGCTGGGCATTCAGATGATGTTCAGCTTCATGCTGACAGATGGAGATAAACCGCTGAAGATGTGCAAGCACTGTCAGAAGGTGTTTGTGGCCAAGCGCCCCGGCACAGTCTTTTGCTCTCCGCGCTGCAAGAATCAGTACAATGTCTATAAAAACCGGAGCAAGAATAGCACCGTGGATACAGAGGACGAATGATTATAAAAGGAGTGACGAAACATGTTTCATGTGCTGCTGGTTTTGCCGGTCATCCTCATTATGATGGTGATAGCCGCCGTTGTTCTGTTTGGAATTGTCGCAATCGTAGCCGCCTGCATCGGCGGGACTTCCGTTGCGATTCTGATTAAGAACACGCTTGTAAAAAAGTTGCTTTTCGTTGGGTTTGGGGTGTTGCTTTGCGTTGGGGTACTATGCATCATCCCGGTGATTTCTTTCTATTTGGACTTGACCACAATCTTTTTCTCCGCTGCGTCCGGCGTGGTTTATTTCTGCATGACGCTGCTTGCAATATGGGGCATCCGTGTGTCCTGCACCGTCAGCAGCAAGCTTGGGAAAACATTGCTTATTGTTGCTTTTTGTTTGGTTCTGATTGCAGCCATCTCCTTGGCGATATTCACAGTACTGGCAAATATTCTTTTATAGTCATACTGAAAACAGTCATACATAACACGAAGGGAGGCCATGATTATGGCAAGAGGAAAGTATAAACGGAAACGGGAGCGCAAGCTGTTGCAGGCAGTCCCCATCGCTGAGCTTAGCTTCGGGACGCGGCTGACGAACATTTTGGAGAAGGCTGACATTCATACGCTGGCGGACTTATGCGCACTGTCCGGCGAACAGCTCAAAGCGACCCCGGGCTTGGGCGAAGCGTCCTACAAGGCGATTTGCGAAAAGTTGGCGGAGCGCGGGATCACGCTGACATAGATTACGGCTGATAGTTCGCAAATTATTCATTTTTTGAATAGGCTGTTTTGCTTGACATATTTCTGCCCCGTGCGTATAATAATAATGAAGAGCAGAGATGCTCAACATCAGGCGTTTCTCAGCCGATAAGCGAGAAGCTGTAAAATCAGGTGTTTCCCCACCAACAAGTGGGAAGCTGTAAAATCAGG
>CALLZZ010000268.1 GCA_937858235.1 uncultured Clostridia bacterium | reverse complement strand
GAATCACCTGAAACTTCTCGTGGAATTTCTCCTGCATTTCCGCAGACCACTGCGTCACAAGACCGGTCGGGCAGACTACGAGCGTCCGCCTGACCAGTCCTCTTGCTTTCAGCTCCTTGATAACCATGCCAGCCTCGATGGTTTTACCAAGTCCGACCTCATCCGCCAGAATGTAGCGGATGTTGTTCGTAGACATGACACGGTTCAGCACATGCAGCTGATGAGGCAGAGGAATGACGCCGCTGGCAAGGGAAGTCAAAAGTCCTCCCGCGGTTTCGTTTTTAATCTTTGACAGCAGCGTGACGTAGCGCAGATAGTTCTCGTCGTAGGTATTTGAGCCGGACGAGTCGCTTAGACTGTCGGCCATCACCTTATAGACGGTGCCGGTCGAAGGATCGAATACGCGATAGGACACGTACCCCCATACCTCGAGCCGTTCGAGCACCTGTACACTTTTTCCTGTATTCCTGTCAAAGGCAAATTCACCTGCCTTCAGCATGCATTGCCACCTCCCAAAATGTGCAGTTCAAAGCCTTACTGCACGCGGCTCAAGCTGATGTCGTAATACATCAGCAACTTGTCGTCTTCCTGAATGGTCTGCTCCGGAAGACGCTCTGCCATATCAACAATGGCCTGATAATTCTTATCCTTCCACAGACGAGAGAATCCAACACGGATAGCCTCAGAGCGGAACAGCTTCAACTTGCCCTTGCTGTTCATATAGCTCTCGAATTCCTTCCAGAGATTCTTTTCGCGGAGCTTGGCAACGTCGCCTTCCTTCGTGCGATCCGGAATATACCAGCGGCCTTTATCATCCTGAATGAAATTCTCATCCAGCATGACGGACAGCTCCGGCATGTCCTCATAACGGTCGACGGACTTTACTTCCTGCATGAACTTCGGCTGGAGCTCTGCATAGGTCTGCGGCGTATCCAGCTGCTGATAGAGCCATGCGATAGCTGACTTCTCATTCGAAACAAACAGCTCGAACTGGATCGGCTCAACATCCATCTTGATACGTGCGGTGTCGTATTCGTTGACCTGATCTGGCAGGAAATACATGTCGTCGCGCTTCAGGAACTTTTCATCGAGTCCTTTGTAGAAATCTGTCGCATCAATCGGCACCGGAATACCGTTCATGATGTGGTAAGCAACCATCCTGTCAAAGAGGAGGTAGGCCTGCCGCTCGGAGATGATGTCGATCTTGCCGTCGTGATCCGCATCGACTACCACCGGAAGATTGGCAAGGTGCTGACGGACAAAGGCCCATGCAGTTTCTTCGTTTCCTGCATCTTCGAAGAACTTACGTCTAAAGCTTTCTTTTGGCTTATATGCAGAAATGATCAGATCTTGATCAACACAACCAGCAGCCGTGAATTGATTAATTGTTTTCTTCTCTTTATTCAGAACCCGTACATCTGCTATTACAAAGCCTGATCTTCCTAAGGCCTCTTGAATAGCTGACCATATCGCATTTTTTGAATTATGAAATTCAACAGTAACCCATCGGGAAGGTTTCAGAATACGGAAAATTTCATTAAAACACTGTGTCATTAAAGATTGATATTCCGAAACACTTTTCTTTTGGGATTTGTTGATTATTGCTTCATCTTTGTTTTTCGTAGCAATATGTAGCCAACTTTCTGCAACAAAATTCAATTCTGAATACATGATATTGGCTCCAAAAGGAGGATCGATGAAAACATAATCAATACTATTGTTCGGAATATTTGAAAGATCCGTTGTACTTTGTGTAGATACAATCACCTTTCCCTTTTTATACGAAAGATTTTCAAGTTTCCTGAGTTGAAAGCGTAATTGCCCAATAACATCATTTTCAACAAATAAATTTGGAAGATAATAGGTCCCAGCACGAGGACCGACAAGAGCACGGCTCCCATGTTCAGGCATATAACGATTTAAAATCGTTAGCTTTGGTAGGGCACTTGTGAATAAAAACATTTTTTTATTGTCATCCTTAAAGCGGTCGTAAAATTCAGACAGGAAGAATAAAGTTCGCACTGGATACAACTGCTTCACTCGTGTAATTCCAACTCTAAAAAGGCGCTCCGTTTCATCGCCATGTGGCATCATATTTAATGGATGACCTTTTAATTTCTTTGCTTTAATTGCAGCAATTTTATCGAGATCCTCTTTGTCTGGCTCTTTTGTGTATCTCGTGGTTCCTACCGAGTAATTGATGAGGACTGGTACATGCTCAGGTGTTTTTGCCATCTCACCAGTTTCTTCATCAAACTCAATATCATACTTTATCTCAAGTTTTGTTCTATCTGTTACCGCCTTACATTGTGTGCATTTGATTTTCTTCTCTGTAGACTTAACTTTATTGGCGATCATCGTTTGGTAATAATTCAATTCAGCCCCACAATGCGGACAATAGTACACATTTGACCACACGACATAATTTATTTTTCCATAAATGGGCTGACCGTTAAAGCCGGTTTGGATTTTACCGTTCAGAACATGTTTTGTTCTATAGTAATCTCCGAATTCAGCTTCTATCTGGTCAATGATCTTCGTAAGTTCGTCGATAACGGAAGAGCTATTGGGTTCATTATAGTTTTCCGCGATAAACGTAGCATAAGACGAAAGATCTGATATTATGGCGGGACGAGCCCCGTCAGCGTCATAACCATCGCCACACATTTGGGCTGCTACACCCGTCATTCCACTTCCGCAAAATCCATCAAAGACAATATCTCCAGGCTTCGTGTAATGTCTAATATAATGTTGAATTGCTTTAGGTGGTACTTTCGTATGATATCCATGAATGTTATAAATTAAGTCATGCTTGTTTTCTTCAACATCATCTGAAAAAGGGGCACAATGATAGTCATCCGTCTCCTCATCATATGGTGTCCCGTTTTCCTCGATGAATTCCTTTATGAACGGATTCGGGCATGCGGTGTAATATGGCGCATCGGAGAGCGCAATGATGTCCT
>CALLZZ010000267.1 GCA_937858235.1 uncultured Clostridia bacterium | reverse complement strand
AACATTCGAATTCCACCCTAATCGGGTTGCGTTCTCATGTTTTTACGGGTCCCAAAGTCATGCTTTTTCATGCGAGCATGAAACGCAGGACCTTTTGACCCTTGGTATCATAATATGCAATTGGAAAATCAAATGACCGCCCAAATAACATTGGTACGGTCATTCTTCCGGATTCTATAATAATTTTTCGATCTCTTGTCCCAGATCCTCAGGTTTATAGGCTGGTGCAAAACGATCTTTCACGTTTCCTTCTCTGTCAATCAGGAATTTTCCGAAATTCCACTTGATGGCACTTTCCTCATCAAAGTGAACCATACCTTTTACCTTCTCTTCAAAAGCTTTTGTCTCCTCAGTTTCACGAGCTTTCGGAGCTTCCTCTTTGAGCCAGGTGAATAACGGGGCTGTTTCTGGTCCGTTTACATTTATTTTCGCAAATCTTGGAAACTTTGTTCCGTAATTCATCGTACAAAAGGTTGAGATTTCTTCATCGCTGCCAGGTGCCTGTTCTAAAAACTGATTGCACGGAAAATCCAGAATCTCAAGGCCTTTATCTTTGTATTTCTCATACAATTTCTCAAGTGCTTCATACTGGGGAGTCAGACCACATTTTGTAGCGGTGTTGACAACAAGTAAAACCTTTCCCTTATAATCTGCAAGAGAAATTTCTTCCCCCTTATTATTCTTGACTTTAAAGTCGTAAATTGTCATATTCTATCCTCCTTTGTGGATTAATTGTCTAACTTTTTGTTTCTATACCAACATTATATAATTCTTTCGAGTCAGATGCAACTATTATTTCAAAAAACTTCCTTACCACACGTTAAATAATAATTTGGCATACTTATCAGTTCTAGTTTAGTTTTTATCAAGATATACTGTAATAAAACGAATCCGTGAAAGCAGGACAAAATATGGATCTTATGATCAACAAAGATGTCAGACTGTTACTTCTCAACTATTCGAATAAAACTATGAATGTATATTACTTGAACTATGTCTGGAAGATGCCTTTGATCGGCCTTCGCCCCCCTTACTATACGAACCCAAGTTACGACCTCAACTACCCCATCATCTGAAAGTTAACAAGAAACATATATAGAAAGGAAAATGAACGATTCAATGGAAAACAAAAATTCTTCCTGCAACAATGATAATGATTCCAACATGAAACAGACAGTGGAAAATCTGCTGAACTATTTTGAAGAAAATATGATACGAAGACCTTACCCTATGTACCCTAATTACGGTACGATCACAAGATACGAAGATGTTCCGATCAGTGTTCCGGAGCAACATCAGTTCCGACAACCGGGACTTGAAGAATTGATGGTACCAAGACCTATTATAGAGAATCCAAACTATAAAGGATCTGGAAAACTAATAGATAAAGTAGCTTTAATTACCGGCGGAGACAGCGGTATTGGTGCAGCCGCTGCAATAGCTTTTGCAAAAGAAGGTGCCGATGTGGCGATATCCTATCTTGATGAGGAAAACGATGCCATGAGGACAAAAAAACGAATTGAAGAACTTGGATGCAAATGCCTTTTGCTTCCCGGGGATCTCAGAGACAAGAAACACTGCAAGAATATCGTCGGTGACACTGTGAAATGTTTCGGAAAAATTGATATTTTGTGTAATAATGCCGGTGTACAGTTTCCGCAGCCGAGCCTTTTGGATATCAGTGATGAGCAGTTTGAAGAAACATTCAGGACCAATTTCTTTCCACATTTTTACATAACTAAGGCTGCACTTCCTTATATGGAACCAGGCAGTTCGATCATTGGAACAGCATCTGTTGTGACATATATGGGAGAGGAAGATCTGATTGATTATACTTCTACCAAAGGAGCTATCGTCGGTTTTACGAGAGCTCTGGCCAGAAATCTCGGTAAACAGGGCATCCGGGTAAATGCTGTGGCTCCGGGGGAGATCTGGACTCCTCTCATCCCTTCGAGTTTTTCTGCCGATACGGCAGCCGTACCCGAAAACAATATGCTGATGCGCATGGGTCAGCCATTTGAACTGGCACCCGCATATGTATATCTGGCATCTGATGATTCACGTTTTGTAACCGGCCAGGTTATTCATGTCGATGGAGGACAGACAACAAATTCATGATAGAAAGTGAGCGGTTTCCGCTCACTTTTTCTTTCGCTCTCCCTGAATTATGGACGGCCTAAATGTTCATTAAGTTCATTGATTTCTCCCCATTCTCGTTGTTCAATAGCCCCGCATGGTGTCATCAATCAGCCGTTTTCCAGATATGCCCTTGGAACGCAGCAGCTTCGCCACTGAGTCGATAACACCGGGCGAGGCGGACATATAGTAATATGCCTGATTCCCATACTGACCGGCCAGCTCTGAAAGCTTTGCCTGTGTTTCCTCTCGCGCCGACACCTTATGCAGTGACATGGACGGGTTGTCGTTCGCAATGGTGTGGATCTCATCCCCAAAGAGATAGAAATCCGAAGAGGAATAGACGATATGAATAGGTCGTGTCTGGCTGTGCGCCAGCTCCTTGACGAGCGCGCGCACCGGCGTGACCCCCACCCCTCCGGCAAACAGTACTATGGGCGAATACTCGTCCCGGACGCGGAACCAACCAAAGGCACCCTGCACTGAAACCTGGGCACCTGGCTTCAGTGAAAGCAGCGCCTTTTTGAACGCACTTGTTTCCTTGCCGGTTCTGGTGCCAAACAGCAATACGCCTTCCTCTTGGATAGACGCAATAGAAAAAATGCGGTATTCTTTTTCGATCCCCTCATGGTCGGGCAGACGAAGCATCACATGCTCCCCCGCATTCCATGTAAACCCATCGGCGGGCTTGAGGGCAATCGTGTGGTAGTCTCCGTGGGGGTTTTCAGCCTCAACAACGGTCGCCACGGTTTTGCGCATCATCCCCTTGAGGTAACGCGCGTTCTTGATGAATCCCCATAGCATTTTTAAGGTGTCCATATAAATCTTCTCCTTTTTAATTTCGTAAAAGTATAGTCAGATCTGTTCGGTTAAAATGTAATGTATGGTGTCACGTAATTCGGCAAAGTTTACAATTTGTAGTAATTACCAGAAAGTATGTGCAGAAGAAATACCGATAACTCATTTGTTGATATACGATTGTTATCTTTAAACCAACAAATAATCATTTGTGTCATAGCTCCGGCTAAGAAAGCATTTGCATATTTGTCAGTTCTGCTGTCCTCTTTGGGCGAAACTTTACTTGTAAAATCTTGCATTGCCGCCGTTACTTCTTCTGAAATCAGCCACTCCAATTTCTGGTCAATCAGAAGTCCGAGCAATTCACGATGTGTTTCAAAAATTCCCGCGAAACAATCAGTTATATCGCTCGGAAGAATATTTTTCTTGGAATTCAACTTTTGAAACATTTCGTGATAGCAATTCCGAAGACAAAAACGCAATACATCATCTTTATCATCAAAGCAATTATAAAATGTCTGCCGTACAAGTTCGGCTTTTTGGCAAATGTCTCGCACAGTTATTTTATTGTATGGTCTTTCTTTCATAATAGAAAGCAGTGCGTCTGCAATCCATTTTTGTGACCGAATGGCTTTTGGATTATCACCTTGATACATTCATTCTCCTTGTTTTGTATAAGTTAAGTCAGCGACCTTGACACTTGTCCATGTCAGTATTATAATACTGACATGGACAAGTGTCAAGGTGATTTCTATATTAATTAGTTGGAGGTTTATATCATGGTGAATTTTCTCTTTGTACTAAGCGGTGTATGTTGGACTTTGGTTTACATTAGTCTTATTTATAGGGGATTCAAAGACAAAACATATGGGATGCCACTATTTGCATTGGGATTGAATATTGCATGGGAGGTGCTTTATTCTATCGATGGGATATTTATTCATAAGGCGAATATGCCCCCTGTACAAAATGTCGCAAATGTTGTTTGGGCATTTTTTGATATACTGATTGTGATAACATTTTTTCGCTACGGAAAAAAATATTTTCCTGAAATAGGAAAGAAATATTTTCTCCCTTTTGGCACTCTCGCAATATTTACTTGCGTCGCCTTACAACTGGCATTCTATTTACATTTTGACAGTGGTGTTGAGGCATCGCAGTACTCCGCATTTGCACAGAATGCAGCCATGTCTATCATGTTCCTATATATGCTATTTCAACGAAAAGGAACGGAAGGTCAGTCATTTACGGTTGCTATCGCAAAGTGTTTGGGAACACTTGCTCCGACAATTCTCGGTGGCTTTATCGAAAGTACAAATATGTACATCATGCTTACCGGTATGGTATGTCTCGTTTTCGATATTTTTTACATTATTGGATTGTTTCAAAAAAACAAGACATCAAAGGTCGCTGTTTTTTAAGACTCAATAATTTATTTTAAGATCACTTCAGCGGTGCTTGATTGTTTTTAATTGTCTTGAAAGACTGACGGTGCAGTAGCCACCATTATGGCTACTAAGTATCAGATTGGAGGGATAATGGCAACGGAAGAACCGGAAGACTGCTTGTGAATTTGGATCTGATGAAAGCAGGG
>CALLZZ010000266.1 GCA_937858235.1 uncultured Clostridia bacterium | reverse complement strand
AGCATCCACAACGCTGTCCTGAATGAAATCAAAGTCCTGTCGGGAGTCTTCCCACGGATCACCATATTCTTCCTCAAACGCAGCTTTGAATTCGTCATAACGGCCTTCTTCGGTCAGTCTGCGCTCCAAATCCGCCACATGAGGAATGGAACCGCAGAAGCCCTGCATCTGGTTAAAGACCTTGAGGAATACATTGACAATGGCATCTTTGTTCTGCTTGCCGTTTGTTTCGCTCTTGGAATCAATGTTAAAGAGGATTACATCTGTGGGTGTGTCAGCCGCCAGTTTCATGTCGGCAAGCACCATCGGGTCTACAATCTTCTTGTCATCTACAAAGTAGTCCATCGCCTTTCTGTCGCCGACCTGACGGTTTTCCAGAAGGTAGGACAAGATTTTCAGGAAGTGCGATTTGCCGCTTCCGAAGAAGCCAGAAATCCAAACACCCATCTTCGGCGTTATTCCAACGATCCCCTTTTTATATGCCGAGTAGAAATCGGCAAAGTGCTTTTGAAGCTCACGGGTAACGACATATTCCTCAAGCTCCTGAGAAACATTTGCATCCTCGCCCTGACCTACGATGATTACGCCTTGAATTTCGCGGTCGATCTTCTTGGCGAACATATCCTTTATCTTCATTGTGCTGCCTCCATCACTTCACAAGCCGAAAAGCTCTGTAATAATTATCGTCTTTGATCTCATTAAAGAGAATCAGTTCCTGTTCGTTATAAGTGCCGGGAAAGAACATTACCACCGGTGCGCGAAGGTAGGACTGGTGGAGATTGTTCAGCACATTATGCGAGCGGAGAAGCGGATAGCTCTTGCCAACACCGGTTAAAAAGACAATGGCATTCTCCGGGGTATGGTCAAGGATATATCGCACAATCAGGCTGTCGTCCTCGCTCACTTTCATGGAGTTGCTGACTGCTTTGACGATCCTCTGGATGCCACGCTTCTTTTCAAAGTCGCAGCACTTCTCCATGAAGTTCTTTCCTTCGAGAAAGTCAATGATAATGTCATAAAGGTCAAACACAACCAACTTGAATCCGTCTGTCCCTTTTGAGTTCTTATGTTTTATATATTCGATACGCTCGCGGACTTCCAGCTCCTTTTCAGGCGGATAGTCGAAAATCCAGTAGTTGACCTCGTTGGCTTTTCCGCTGCTCTGACGGAATGACGGTTTTCGGATTGCCGCCTCCATCGCATCCAGTCTTTCTGTTAAATCCATTACCTTACCCCCGCAAGCGCCTTGACATAAACGCTCATATCGTTCTGTTCCAACCAGTGCACCAGCTCCGGATCTAAAATGGGGCGCAGTATTTTTCTGGCCGTTTTTGCTTTATCAATAACACCGGCCTCGTACAGCATCGTTTTATAGCATCGGCCAAGCCGTACCAGTGTAGCGTCTGTCCACCTGGCCACTTTTTCATTTTGCTGCTGCTTATCTTTGAAGAACACACGCACATCGCTGTCCGCAAGCTCGGTTATGCCAAGGATCATCTTTTCGCGTATCACTTCATAGACAAAATCAAAGAACAGCGTATCATACGCCATAGCAGCAACCAGTGCAAAGAGCTTCTGTGTCGCAAGGTCGCTGCGCACGAAAAGCGGAATGAAGCTCTTGTCCAAAGTTTTGATGCGGCCTGTGACGGTATGATAAATTTGATTGGCTCGAAGAGTAGTCGGAGCTGCAAATAGGTTCTCGTTCAGGGCAAGGGATTTTATCTGATCGATGTTTTTCCCTTCGTTCAGCAGCTCCACTACCTTTCGGAACTCTATGAACCAAAATGATAGCTTTACCGTGCCTGCACTATATTCTTTCCGTTCCATCTCGATCACTCACCTCCTTGATTGCTGGGCTGTTTTTCCTCGCGTACAGCTTCGCAGATGTCCCCAATATCGCAATCAAGGTAATCACAGATGCGCAGCAAAATAGGAAGAGCGACTTCTTCACCCTTATTGAGTTTACTCATCGTACCGGCAGCGATGCCGACCTCTTTGCGCAAAGTCACTTTCGATATGTCTCTCTGGATGAGTAGTACCCACAGTTTCTTATAACTTATCTTCATGTCAACGCTCCTTGTTTTCCGAGATGCGGCGAGGATATAAAAACACATCATAATTATAGCGGAAACGCTCGAAAGCCGCAACAGGTTCTTTTGCGTATTTACAAAAAAGTTTCAAGTTCTTGGAGCATTAGGTCAAAAACAAAACCTGAGTGCCTTTCACTCACTCAGGTCTGAGCATTTGGGCTGAATAAGTCGATCTCTTTTGAATACAGCCTTTGTGTAAAAATCGAGTGACATGACCAAATCATAACTCTTGATGTGGTTAAAGAAGGAGATGTCATCCGCCATCTCAATGATTTCTCTCAGGAAGCCCATGCCCGCGCAGCAATCAAAATAGTATGTGACGGAAATGTGGCTCAGGTGTTCCTCAATCTCAATGTCAATCTTATAGTCATTTGAGATTTCTATGGCAGTTTTGATGAAGGCTTTCGCCTTTTTCTCGCGCTTTGGCAAGACAAGGTAAGTTACATCGCTATAAATCTTTTTCATAATTTCGTCGAATGTAATTGCTTGCTCGAAATCGTCTCCTAAGTCCTCTTTGGAGTCGGAAATAGCTGCCTCGATTTCATCTATTGTTTCCCTGTGAAATTGTTTCTTATAAATTATCTCTCCCATCGTTCCTCTCTCCTAAATTGATTATTGTCAGCCCCTTTTTCTGAGCGCGTTCGAGTGTTTGCGCAGCGCCTCCCCAGCCGTGAGTCACATAGCACAAGGCGTATGCAGCGTTATCGACGAGATACCGATTCCTTGCTGGGATCGCAGCCTTAAAATGATACTTCTCAAAGCCTTCTGGATAGATAATGTCATCGAAGTATTTTGGCTCGGCAATGTTGAAAGTGAGGTAGGGGATGACAAGGTAGTTCCTTATCTGCGGATAGCTCTTTCTCAGGTCAAAGACAACCCTTGCGCACATCCAATCAAACCCGCCCATGCCGCCATTTAAGAAGTCAGTAACCCCGGAGGCGATAAGCTTTTCAACTTCTCGCCGGACATCCTCTGCATGGACACCGTAGCATTCCTTGTGACCAATGAAGGTCGCTGTCGCTTCTTTTCCCATCTTAAGATACACCTCTTCAAAATAAAAGAATAGCACAACTCCATGAACAAATCAACGCTATTAGCGTTGGCGACTTCCATATAGAATGTGTATAGCGATAGCCGTGTCACCTATACTATTAGTGTGTATTCCACGCTGATAGGAGGTGCTGTGATGAGGCTTGAGTCCATCGGCAAAAACATCCGCAAATACCGCCTGATGAGGAAGCTTCGTCAAGAGGACCTTGCGGAAAAAGCCGACCTGAGTATTAACTATGTGGGCGCAATAGAGCGCGGCGAAAAAACGCCTTCTCTTGAGTCCTTGATTTCCATAATCAACGCTCTCGGCGTTTCAGCGGATATGATCCTTGCGGATGTCCTTGACAATGGGTATTTGGTAAAAGATTCGCTTCTGGCTCAAAAGCTCGATAAGCTTTCTGCGGAGGATCGCTCTCAGATTTATGATGTCATCGACACGATGATCAAGCATTCAAAACAAGTTAAGCCCTGAAATAACGAAGGCTCACCGAAATCTTGCAGTAGGTTTCGGTGAGCCTTTTTCTTTTGCTTATTCGAGTTCTCCGCTGCGGGTTTTCTCCTGTTCCTTTGCCAACGAAGGGCTGAGGAAATCATCCACATTCGCCTTCATCGTATCAATCAGGCGAGCTTCCTTTTTAAGCTTGGCGCGTTCGTCATAAAGACGCTGCTGCTCATCCACGAGCCGTTGCTGTTCGGCTTGTAGAGATTTCAAGCTCGACAATTTTCCGTCGCCCTGTATGGCGAGCAAGGTGCTCTTTGCCGCCTCATAGATGACAAGCTCCGCTTCGTGTTTGGCACGGTATGCCGGTTTGTCCGCCGCCTTCATATAGGCATCATAAACCGGTTTGAGCCGCTGGTAGTTCGAGATGTTTTTGATAAGCGGCTGCACCTCACGCAGTTTGGCTTCAACATTTTTCAGCTCACTGCCGGTGCGGGCATAGGAGCTGTGAATGTCCTCGACTTTCTTTTCAAGGTCAGCATATTGCAGAAGGTTGTTCTCAGTCAGATAGTTGAGAGTACGCGCAGCCTCTTTGAGAATGGTGAGCTTCGCTTTGTGTTCGTAACCTTTGCTGCCTATGAGCTGGATGCGCTCCTGAATGTCGCTGATGAGGGAGATACCCCGGCGAGAGGTCTGCATCTGGCGCTTGCGGTTCCCGCGCCCCTGAATGCGCTCTTTGATCCGTTCCTCGGTGTAGTTGTCTCCGATGGTCTTTGCACGGGTAAAACGCTCCTGTCCCTCAGCACGGAAGGAGATGTATTTTCCGGTCTTGATTTCACATCCGGCTTCCTGCATGAGTTTCAAAAACTCATCGTAATCCTTCGCTGTGATGATGCAGCGGTCGATGGTCTGCTTGAGCTTTTGCTTCCAGCTTGTGCCGCGTTTAGCCTCTGTGTATTCCTTGTAGTCCATGCCCTTGCTCTGTGAGGGTGGGATCACGGAAAGCCCATGTTCCTTACAGATTTCGTCGCTGAGTTGGCGCATTTCCCGATATGTCCGCTTGTTGCTCCGATAGGCATGGTAGTCTACAAAATTGACAGCATTGAAGATGATGTGATTATGGCAATGCCCCTTGTCGATGTGGGTGGCGATCACATATTCATACTTGCCTTTCAGCCATTCGTCGGCAAACTGTTTTCCGATTTCATGCGCCATCTCCGGCGTGACTTCTCCGATGTCGAAGGATTGAATCAGGTGTCGGGCAATCACCTTCGGCATCTGCATTCCTTGCTGGGCAGCGAGATTTCGCGTCCACTCAAATTCCTTTGCCGCCGCATCGCTGGCAGCACAGCCGAAAGAGGAAACATAGAGCTGATCGTCAGTCTTCGCTGGGTCGAGGATGTAGGCAAGCGCCTTGTTTACAGTTCCTCGGATTGGCTTGATTTTAGTAACTGCCATATTTCCTTTTGCCTCTCTTTCAGCTCGGTGACATCATCCTCATAAAGGTTTCCCTTTGAATTGATACGGCGGCAAATCTGATTGATATTTGACGCTGCACGGCTGACAGCGGCGGCAAGCTTTTTCTGCTGGGTATAGTCCACTTTGATGATGTAGCCGTCAATCGCCATCTTTCTGAGATACGCACCCATATTCTTTGTTCCGAGCTGCGCCATCTTTGATTTGATGATCCGATGCTCATTTTCCGACACGCAGAACTCAATGCGGATTGGCCTTGTTCTATTTGCCATAGGCAATCTGTCCTTTCGTAAAGATAGAGGGTTTGGGAGACATCCCAACAAGCATTTTGAAGAGTAAGGGCGGGGTTCCTTTACTCGAAAATCGCCGTGTGTACGGACACCGGCTGTGCTTGCTATTCTCTCAAAATCGTATTCCCGGTGCTTCTCCCCGTAAAAATCCCCTTCACTTTACAACGGACATTTTATAAGGAAATTAGCGGTATGGAAGAGAAAAAAGGCGCTCGAAAGCGCCTTCCCTCATGCTTGTGCAGCTTATTTCTTTTTCCCTTTACCGCGTTTCTCGTAGTCCTCGTCAATCCGGCGCTTCCAATCTGCGCCGAGCGGGGCGCTGCAACGGACGGCGGAAATTGCCTCACTCAGCACCTCATAGTTGAGCTGCGTCCCGGCGCTGTCAGAGTGGTAATTGACGGCTCGGTCAGCTCCGATCCCAAAGTGCCGCGCCGTTTCCACCGCGTTAATGTTTGCGCCGAGGAACAGGAACTCCCAGCCATACTTTGCCTTCTGCCGCTCGATCATCTGCTTCACCCGGTCGCTGCTGTAAAACCGGCTCGCATTCTCCATTCCGTCCGTGGTGATAATAAACAGCGTATGCTCCGGGACATCCTCCGGTCGGGCGTACTTATGGACATTGCCGATGTGATGGATCGCACCGCCGATGGCATCCAGAAGAGCCGTGCAGCCCCGGACGGTATAGTCCCTGTCTGTCATCGGCTTGATGTCGTGGATGTTCACGCGGTCATGGATCACCTCGCTCATATTGTCGAAGAGGACTGTGGAGACAAGCGCTTCGCCGTCTGCCTTTCTCTGCTTCTCGATCATGGAGTTGAAGCCGCCGATGGTGTCGGCTTCCAGTCCGCTCATAGAGCCGCTGCGGTCAAGGATAAAGACGATCTCGGTTAAGTTCTTTTTCATGATGAATCCTCCCATATAGAAAAACTGTGACTGCTTTTGCTTACAGTCACAGTATAGGAGAAATCGTCTTCGGTTTGGTCGCATGGAAAGCGACATTCAAAACATATCGCGGAACAATTCGCTCTCGATGTCAGCGACATTATCCAGCGGGATTTTCGTCCCGTCCATGAGCATCATCAGGCGTTCAAACCCGTCTATCTTTTTGAGGTTTCCGCTCTTTGTCACATACGCCCCGCCGGACTTCTTTGCGTCCGGGACGAAGTAGGTGACGGTCAGCGCAGGATGGTTGCCAAGCCTTTCCATGAGGATCTGCTGCTTCCTATCCAGCGCCTCTTTTTCCTCTTCACTGAGGTCGATCTTTTCATCTGTCAACCGTCCAGTTTCATGAATTGCGTCATCGTACCCGGTAAGAGCGGCGAAAGGAGAGAATTGTGCGGCTCTGTCCAGCATCGGCATCTGCGGTCTTTTTGCTGAGACATGGTGAGGGAGATTGATGATGTCTTTGTAATCATCGCTCATGCCTTGTGACCTCCAATCTGCGCGTTCCGGTCCTTTGCCGTCGCTCCCTCCGAAAGATTCATCCCCTTGAGAATGGCGTTTTTCCCGAATTTCTTTTTGATGGTGAGCATGGCTTGCTGTACTTTCTTTTCCCGTGCCAGCTCTTCGTCTTCCTGCTTGCGCTTCGCGTCAAGCGCAGCATAATCGGTGAAGAGGTCAAGCTGCTCATAATTGTCCTTGGAAGAAGGTGCAGAGGCTTCGCCAATCACATGGGTCGCTGTGATGTTCAGCCGCCGGATGAGCAAGCTCTTGTCTGTGATCCGGTCGAACAATTCCCCGGCGGCATCCATGATCTGCTTCGTGGAAGAGGTGTAGCGTTCCAGATTGATTGTGCCGTGGGCGTGTTTCGGTATCTGCCGCCCGTAGTGATCCTTCACAACTTCGCCGCGATACTTCCTCCGGCGTTCCGGGTCGGTCAGGTTCTCAATGTCATAGCCAATCGTGACAACGAGCTGGTCGGTGACAAAGCCTTTGTCAACCAAGTCCATCGAGAGAAGGTCAGCCATTTCCCGGAGAACGAGCCGCGCTTTGTCTGCCTCATAAGGCTGGTGTAGTACCTGTCCCGATCCCAAGCTGTTGCTTTCCGGCTTGTACGCCTTGACTGCCTCAACAGTGCAAGGCTCCCAGCCCCAAGCATGGTCAATCAGCAGCTCCGCGTTCTTTCCGAAAAGCTTGTAAAGCAAGTCCTCATCCGTGACGGAGCGGCGGGCGACATCGCCCATCGTGAACATTCCATTTTCTTCAAGCTTCTTGGCATACCCTTTGCCTACGCGCCAGAAGTCGGTGAGGGGCTGGTGTGACCAAAGCGTCTTGCGATAACTCATCTCATCCAGCTCGGCAATGCGGACTCCGTTCTTATCTGCCGGAATGTGCTTGGCGACTATATCCATCGCCACTTTGCAGAGGTAGAGGTTTGTGCCAATTCCCGCAGTTGCCGTGATACCGGTTGTCGAGAGGACATCCAGAATGATCTTCATGGCAAGGTCATGGGGAGACAGCTTGTAGGTGGCGAGGTAGTCGGTGACATCCATGAACACCTCGTCGATAGAGTAGACGATGATGTCCTCCGGTGCAACATACTTCATGTAAACCTGATAGATGCGGGTGCTGTACTCCATGTAGTACGCCATGCGCGGCGGGGCAATGATGAAGTCAATGGCAAGGGAAGGGTCCTCTTGCAGCTCGGAGAAGAGATATGACGAGCCTTCAAGCTTTCGTCCCGGCGCGTCATGCTGCCGTCCGGCGTTTGCTTCTTTGACGCGCTGCTTGACTTCAAACAGCCTCCCACGCCCGGAGATACCGTAGCTCTTGAGAGAGGGAGTGACTGCAAGGCAGATGGTCTTGTCCGTCCGGCTCTCATCCGCAACGACGAGGTTTGTGTCCAACGGGTCTAAGCTGCGCTCACGGCACTCAACCGAAGCATAAAAGCTTTTTAGGTCGATTGCGATATAGGTGCGCTGCTTCATGTTTCGGCTGCCTCCTTTCAACGGTATCAGCTTTGTTTGGCTTTTCTCTTTATCTTGGGCGCGGTTGCGTCATAGCTCATATCCAACAGCAATTTTATCTGTTCGTCCGGCACACTGCCGTCTAAGGCGATTGAGACCCAGTTCGCTTTGCTCATGTGGTAAGCTGGGAAGATACCGGGTTCCTTCCGCAGTGAGCCGATGAGGATGGGGTCGCATTTGAGGTTTACCACATCAAGAGCATCTGCGCCCTCTAATCCCAACTTGTTCTTAGGCACATCCATCACAACCGCAAACCATTTACGGTTATTTGAATGCCGGAACACACAGAAGAGCGGATGCTTTGCGAAGAGGTATTCCTCATTAACGCCGTATTCGTCTGAAATGTATTGTATGAACTGTTCGCGGTTCATCTTCTATGCGTTCCTCCGTTTCAGATTAACCCGATATGATCCCCTTACTTATGAGTGCTTTTATCTCAGAGTTGTCTTCTTGCACTTCGCCCATTACAAGGCGTAAATATGACAACAGACATTCAATATCCGATCTGACAAGCGAGACAGACAAATAGTTGTCTGTCAGCCCTTCATCCCAGAACGAGATTTTCCACTCCATATCAATATCAACAATTTCACAGCCCGGTCTGACATATAGGACCTTAGGATCAAGCCGCAAATCCTTCTTCGGGTTGAGGACGAAATTGAAATCCGGCTCAATGCAGTTAAACTCAGTCGGAGCGTTAAGGCGATCATTCAGAAGATCGTCCAGCGATTTTGCAAGGTCTTCAATTTCGCGGGCAAGGAAAACCTCACTATCATCTTCACAATAATTGAGCCACTTGTCGGCTACAAAAGAGAAATCGGTTTTACACCACACCGAAAGCCAGTCCTCTTCGGATGTCCTACGATAATTCCTGACCTGCATTGACAGTCTGATGCCGCTTAAATCAAGCTTTAGCCACATAGTTTCTCCTTCCTCATCGTAATGACTTTCTTTTGTGAAGGAGCAGTCATGCGATGGCAATTCACTTCTTGTTCGGGTTGATTCTCCCTTTAGTAAGAACGGTAACAGCAGTGCCGCCAACCATTACGACGACGCCCAGCGCCGCTTTTCCAGCTCTTTTTATTTGCTGCGCCCGCTCGCTACGGCAGTGCTCGCAGTATTTATATTTGTACCCTTCCGGTAGCGGACGCTGACACTTTTTATTTTTACAAAGTTTCTGACTCATCTTTCTGTTCCTCCAAACGCAGTGTAGGGCTGTCGCTCGGCAGCGCCAAGATTCGATTCTCTATCTCAGGCAGCTTTTGCGTCCAATAGTTTTCCGGTGACGGATCGATCATGTCCAGCCTCTCAACGAAGCCCTTTGTTTCAAGGTAGGTTCTCTGAATGAACTTTGCGTAATACTCTAAACTCACTTTTGCCGCTTCGGTTTCTCCCATTTCCTGATATGCAATGGCTTCGGCAAGAGACACCATGTTTACAGCGCATAAGCTTTCTCGCAGTTCATTCATTCGCGCATTTATCTTTTCGGGCGTTGCGCCGGATAAAATCTTGCCCCATGTAGATTCCGGCTGATTTTTAATAAACGCAGCATTTGCGCTTTGGCTCTGCATCAACAGATTGCGGCTGTTTTCGGCATCTGATACGAGCTGCATGAGTGCCATTTCCTTCAACCGAGGATTCTGAATGGCGGAAGCTTGGATTAGCTTTTGCTGGCAGCTATACGCGGTCGCAAGCCGATCATACTCCTGACCTTGCCGGACTTCTTCAACTGCGACTTGAACAAATTGAATTTGCTCCGCGATTTGAGCCGTCTGCATTTGTGTGGCGTAATTCGTCATTGCCTGTGAAAGCTCGGGAGACAGCTTGACCTTGCCGAGCGAAACGGTCGAAACAATTTTCTTCGTTTCGGGGTTGATGAGGTTTGCCATAAGCGAGCCATCTTTTTTCGTCATGAGTTTCAATGCGCCGCTCGCTATTTTTGCTCTTTGCTCATCCGTGAGGATCACCTGATAAGCTTCCTCGGGAATTACAGCCTTGACAGCACCGACAAACGCCGGAGCAGAATAAAGCATCTTTTCAATACGGTTGAGCAGTCTTCCTGCGCTTCCAATCAACGGCTTTGCGACCTCGGGAACGCTATCAAAGCATTCCACCACGCTTTCCGTGTATTCGGTTAAGTTTCCGGTTTCGCTTTGTTCTTCCGGCACATGAATGATTTCTTCCATTTATGTTCCCCCTTGTTTCTGATTCATTAGAGGGCTTGCAAAAAACGCGAGCCGATTACGCTCCGAGCAAGCTTTGGTCAAAGGCAAACAGAGCCTCGTTGATCTCGAAGACATTGTAGTTCCCGTGCTCAATGAAATACTCAATGATGATGTCAAACTTGTTGGAATGTGAAAGGGCAAAGCCTGCCTTCATGAGCATTTCCTTCGTTTCATCCAGCGGAAGTTCCAAGGCAATCGCAAAGGCGAGCGCCGTGGCTTTCGACGGCTTATAAAGCCGGTCGCTGCGGATCTTCGAGAAGAGCTTGCGGTCGATGTTCGCTTTCTTGTAGCACTGCGCGTCGGTCATGCCTTTCTCGTCGATTTTCCGAAGCAGCATCTCGGAAAAGCTCTCGTCGATCTGCGAAAGGGCATCGTCAAGGCTTTTCGCGCTTGCCGCCATTGGAGCGCCACATATTGCTTCCTCCGGTTCTTCTGAAAGCATCTGCATCCGGCGAAGCTGTGAAGCGCGGCTATCCGTATGCGCATCCACATAAGTATCGTCTATGTATGCGGCAATGTCGGAGAACAGCTTCTCGCTGATCTGATATGCCTTGCGGTCGAAGATGACAATGTAGACAGTCATGTCATTTTCCAGAAGGAAGTCGCTGATTGTGTCTATGGCTACCTTCAATGCCTGGTCTTTCGGATAGCCGTAGATACCCGATGAGATCAGCGGAAAGGCAACCGTCTCGCAGCTGTGCTCCTTCGCCAGCACCAAAGAAGTGCGGTAACAGGAAACAAGCTTTTCCCGTTCTCCGTGGTTGCCGTCCCGCCAGCGCGGGCCAACGGCATGGATCACATACTTGCAGGGCAGTCTATATCCCTTTGTGATTTTCGCACTGCCGGTTTCGCAGCCGCCCAGCGTTTTACACTCGGCAAGCAGCTCCGGTCCTGCAGCCCGATGGATGCAGCCGTCAACACCGCCGCCTCCCAGAAGGGAGCTGTTCGCCGCGTTGACGATAGCATCAACTTTCATTTTTGTGATGTCGTTTCGTACAATTTGAAGGGGCACAATACCACCCGCCTTTCAGCTCTTCAAAATAATATTCCGCTTTCATAGTTATTCTGGAAAACGGAAAGTTGTCTTATTGCTTCTGATTATCTATTACATAGATAATGCAGGCGATTCCAGCAATAAGTGAAAATAAAATTGCTCCATTCAACGCCTCATCCATAGATGCACCAACAAAGAAACCAATTATTCCGGCGATAATCATGATAGCAATAGACCCTACTGTTCTGATTTTTTTCATAATCTACTCCTTACAACATCCGGCTTATCGCGTTGTTTCACGCATCAATTATCTAAAACGAAAGCACTTATTCATTCTTCCGTCTCTACGATGCCAAAGTCAATCAGGATGTTCTTATCGGCATTCGGCGGATAGACGATCCCCATCATCTCATACTGATAGCGCCGCACCTTCCGAAAGTCTTTGACCGGCTCAGGTGCGTAGGCCGCTGTTTCGCAGTGCTCATACTCCGGCATACCGGCAAGGTCATCTGCTGCCGCTTTAATCAGGGCATCGGCCACATCATCAATGTTCTTTCCGGTTTCAACAGCCACCAGCTCATGCTTTTTAATATCCTTATCAAGATCGCCAAAAGAGCGGTAGAGAATGTATTTCATGACTCTTGTTCCTCCGCATTCTTTTCTTCGTCCAACACATTTTCAAGAAGTACCGTCAGCGTTGCCGCGATTTTCTCAAGGTTCATCGCCTCTTCTTCATCCTGCTGCGTCAAATAACAGATTGCAGCCTTGAAGGCCGTTGTCCTGTCCAGTTGGGTTTCATTATCAAACCGGTCAAGGATTTCATTGATCAACTGGACAACCGCCTCTTCCTCCGGGGACAACTCCGGTATATCAAACATGGATGCCAGCTCTTCATCCTCCATAAGCGTCTCGTATTTGAGATAGGAGCGGTATTCTTCGGACATCAGCTCTTCAAAATAGTTGATCATGATATGGACACGATACCCGCCGCTTTCTTCCGGCGTGATGCAGAGGTAGTGGGCTTTCTCACCGATGTCTTTTACAAAGGCCATATCCTCAGCATCGTCAAATTCCAGCATTCTCAGGTAGAGGTCGATGTGTGCGTCCCAATGCTCATAGTCTACAACACCGCGAATCCTACCGTGATGCCGCTTTGCATAGTCATCGCACCGGTCAAGCAGATATTCATAATTCTCCTTATCCTTCGGCACAACCACCTTCGGGATTGCGTCCATTTTCTTTGTAAACTCTTCCATAAAGCCACCGGGGGCAAAGGCTCGCTCAAATACAGCCGTTGCGCGGTCATCTTTTTCTACAATCTCATAATTGCGTTCAAATACGGTATTTTCCATTTTATATTTCTCCATGCAAATTCTATTGGTTCCGACTCACCTTGTTGGCAACGGGATGTTCAAAAGGAACATCGCAGCTAACGCCAAAATCCACGGGAGAAAAATGACAGGCAGAAGCAGGATTGCTTTGTGGTTCTCATAGTGATATTCCTCCACCGAAAACAGCTTGCGGGGATTATCCAAATAGTACAGATACAGATAAACAGGCGGTCTGGTTGGTTCTTTGAAGTAGGCGTGATATTCTCGCTCTTCACCCTGTAATTCGTAATGGTAGGTAGCGCTCCAATCGTACTTTCCAACTTCGCCTTTTGGATGCTTTTTAACAAGAGCTGCCTTAATCACATGGTCCCTGCTTCGCGCAATATCCCGCTTGCGCTCCCAGCTCAGACGGGATGAGACTTTCCCATAAAGCGGAATGGCAATAATATAACCGCCAATTAGAATCGCAAATACAATTCCCCATTTTAACCAGTTGATGGGATCATCTGAAAATACTCCGATCAGCGCTTCTTTTATACTCATCTTCACACCTCCCGATTTGCTGTCTCATATCAATACGAAATGTTGCCTTCAAGGCATCTGGAAGTTTCGCAGTAAACTAAGGGATAAAATATTCAGATACAGGAAGCCCAGTTCTGAAATAAAGTCCACATCAATTTCAATCAGCCTGGCCTGGAGCTGGTTGAAGACAAGCCTCATCAAATCCAGCTCCGGCGGGGTATCAAACAGCTTTAAGCTGTGGATTGCTTTCTCAGCTTCGTCCCATGTTTGGGATGCCTCGACCTCAGAACTGGTCATCACCGCTGTTAGAATCTCGCTTACGAGCAGCTTGCCGTCCCGCTGGTCGATCTCGTCCCTGAGTTGGGCAAGCATCTTCTTTTTGTCCCGTATCGGAAAGATGTCGCAGTTATCGTCGCATTCAATCGCAATAATCTCTGCAATGCACTCCCGCCAGACGGCATATCCGGCGTTGATCATGCCGTCTTCCTCGTTGGTCTGCGCATAGCCTTCACAGTATTCGTCATAAAAGCTTTTCCCATCCAGTTCATGATGGACGCAGTAAATGTGCGCCAGCTCATGCAGGAAGATATGAAGCAGCTCAAAAGGATGGTAGGGTATGTCCGTGCGGAGCAGGATGCCGTCCTTACCTCCGTTGTCCATCCCGATAAAGGAGGACGCCCGGAAATCGAAGTAGCCTTCCTCCTGATACAGGTCTTTTAGCCGGTAAGGGAAATACTGAGCGCAGAACTGCTCAAAGATTTCTTCCTGATCGTCGGTCATAAAGCAGGTAAAGATGACATTATCGCGGGAAAAGTCTGCATCCATCTTGTCGTTAAAAATCTCTATGGCACGGGCAAGATAGGAGTCATAGTTCAAATCGTTCGTCGCCTCCCTCTAAGGTCTTCATTTCAGGAAGTCGCTCCTATGTTCAATGCGCCGGAGATCATATCCGCTTTCCGCCAAGTGGGCAATTTTCAAAGCAACCAAATTGATGTCTGTTCCCATTGCCCGTGCAATCTGCTCGGATGTATAGCCGTAGTCATAGATGTACTCAAGAATCTCATCGGTGTCGAGCAGGATTTCGGCGGCAACGATGTTCGCCTCATACTCCGGCTTCGTGGTCATGTCATATAACATGAACTCCTGTATTGCGCTTCCTTTTGCCAGATTGCGGTGCAACTGGTCATGCCCAATCTCATGAGCACAGACAATCCGCTGCATCCGTCCGCTCAGGTTTTCGTTTATGAAAATAAAACGGCTGCGCTTGATCACCCGGTACATCCCTTTCAGAGAGCCGAAGTTCTCACAGAACAGGACCTCAATGCCAAGCTGCCGTGCTATGCTAAACGGATCTCGTGTCCCGCAGCGTTTCACAAGTCTGCTGCCGACCTTCGAGAGATTTTCAGCATTCATCGTCTCACCTCCCGCTGATGGAGGCATCGCAAACAGCGAAACACCTTACTGTTTGCTCGTCCCCTTACGGTATTTCTTCGGAGTGTATTTCTTGTTTTTCTCTTTGGCGATCCAGTAAGCATCGTTCAACGCCTTCATAGCGCCATCAAGCGCTTCATCACTGAGCCGCCCACCGGCGAACATACCGGTCACTTCACTGACAAGCTCGTCAATATCTCTGGCTGCTTTGGAGCCGCCCTGTTCATGAGCCGCTACCACCAGCAATCCATTTTGCCCAAGCAGATACTCCGGCGTGGTATTCAACGCTTTCGCCAACTTTTCCACAATATCAAGCTTTGTCGGTTTGCGAGTGCCAAGCTCATAGTGCTGGATGGTTCTCGGTGTCACAGATACTTTTTCGGCGAGCTGCACTTGCGTAAGGTTCGCTTCCAACCTTTTCTCCTTCAGCTTATCCTTGAAACTCATAAGGCACCTCTTTCTAAAAACAATTATGGACACGAACAGAAATTTCGCAAAAGGCATTGACATGAAATATCTGTTCATGCTATGCTGTTATCAACGCGAACGCACCGTTCGTGATTATGATACCACACGAACAGTGTGTATGTCAACAGGAATACGGAAGTTATGCCCGGTTTTGCGTAACTTTTAGAGCACATGGAGGTAGGCTATGACGAACACACATTGCCGAAAGGCGTATGTCTCGGTCAACTTGGATGTTGACGAAGAAGGAGTATGTCATCCCCGGTTTATCCGTTGGGAAAACGGCCTGATCTTTCAGATTGACCAAATCCTGTACAAATGCCGTGCAGCTTCTAAAAAAGTTGGAGGCGGCGGTATTCGTTATACTGTGATGATCCGTGGGAGGGAATCGTACCTCTTTCAGGAGGGAACAAAATGGTTTGTAGAAGCAAAGGAGGGAGCCAGATGATTTTATCGCACAAAGAGATTGAAGAAATTGCTGCGGCGGTCACAAAAGATTTTAACGAGTTCTTTTTCGGACCCGATACGGATGGGAGGCGATTGCCTCGCGGTACGCCGATTGACCAGTTTGCCCGCGAATATCTCGGCCTGAATGTTTTGTTCGCTTATCTGTCTGAGGACGGAAGCATCTGCGGACTGACCGCTTACACCGATACCGAGTACATCGTGGAGGACAGAGGCTTTCAGCGCAAAATCCCGCTGCACCGAAACGAAGTTCTGATGGACAGGAACTTTATCGAGCCTTCACAGATTCGCAAGCTCTGTGGGAAACGGCGGTTTACACTCGCCCATGAGTGCGCCCACCAAATCCTGTTCCAGATGGAGACAGACAAAATCCGGGAAGCTTGTCGGCGGAAATACTCCGCCCGGACAGCCTATTCGCTCCGGGAACTAAAGACCCGCGAGGACTGGAATGAATGGCAAGCCAATGTCTTAGGCGCGGCCATCCTGATGCCCCAGCGGGAAATTGATCTTGCCGTTGCATACTATGCCAGAGGCCGGAAACTCGTCAGCTATGATGGGACCTATGCCTATTGGGATAAGATTGCCCTTGATATGATCTGCCAGCAGTTCGGCGTTTCCAAGACAGCCGCAGTCATCCGGCTGAGACAGCTCGGCCACTTGGAAACACGGCCATACAGCGCGTACAACGATCCTTTGGAGGTGTGGGCATGAAGAAAAACATTCGTGTCTCAGAGCCTTCACCGGAGATGCAGGAGAAAATCCGCAGGGCGCGATGCGCCATTGTCAACCAGAAGATGCGCATGGTGAAATGCCCATATTGTGGGCATAACGCTATCGCCGTATTCGAGGATTCCCGTGGTCACATACAGGCCAAGTGCAAAGCCTGTGGCCGGGAAACCGTATTTGATGTGATCAACATGAGACGGTTATACCTCCGCCTTCACAGAAGGTAAGGAGATAACAAATACAATTCAATATTTTATAGCTGTGCTGTGGAGCCGCTGATTGGTGAGTCTTCCTAATGCCGCATGAACAGAGTTTTCTAAGCTCTGTTTTATCGGTATGGGAAGATCAGCTCACCGTCATGCGGCTCTTTTTTAGTCTTGTCCATCCGCTACTCCGAGCCAGCGGAAAGGACAAGACAATGAAAAGAATCCCCAAAACACCCATCAAGTTCGATTACGACCTCTGGATTTCCGAGGATGGCAAGTGCATGGTGCGCGTGAAGGCCACCGGCGAGACTACGGAGGTTGACCGCGAGGTCATGAAAGCACTCCGCAATGAGGAAAAGAAGCTCCGGCGCTCCTACGATACCGGGGGAGCATCTGACAGCGAAGACAGCGAGGATGCGCAGCCTTCCACTGTGCTGTCGCTGGACGCTGTGCCGGAAGATGATGTAAAGGCGTCCGCATGGCTGGAGTCCCCGGAAAAGATGGAAGAAGACATTATCACCGGCTTGCTCGAACAGGAATTTATCCGCAGCCTGACTAAGCCGCAGCTTGATGTGTACATGAATTGTATGCGCGGCAACATGAGTATGCTGTCGTATGCCAAGCAGAACGGCCTTTCGTTTTCCACAGTCAAAGACACGCGGGATGCGATCAGAAAAAAATTCAAAAAAATTTTTTGAGAGACCCGCTAATTCGCTCAAAAAATGTCCGTTGTAAAGTGAAGGGGTCAAGCAAGACCCGCTTCACAGTACCTTGAAAACAGAATATCCAGTGCTGCGGATCTTTCCTCTTTTCTCGAAGCGACTTGCCTTCTGCCGCCAAGACCTTCCTCACGGAAGCGAGCGATCAACAGAGAGGCTAAACTGCCGTGTGGTGCGGCTGTTCGCCATGATGGAGAAGTTGGGTATAATGATACTTCCGTCCCCGGATTGCCGGGGGCGGCTCGGAGCGTTCCTCGGAGGGGTGAGAGTCCCATGATACCGATTAACCGTTGGTAGTCCGTAGCATTCCCGGAGCCGCAAGGCTCTTCTGGCAGGGGTGCGAGCTGCAAATATGCCGGAACACGAAACAAACCAATTAGCTACATTCAGCATACAAGTTTTCAGGATGAAAACTATGTGGCGGAGTGTCCCTAACCGGCGCTCCGCCATATCCTTTTGTCCTGAATACAGTTCACAGCATCAGGGAGGTGTTTGTAATATGATGAGCGTAGAAACCATGAGAAGCGTCAACCCGAAGACGGTTGACCGCAGTACCCTTGTCCAGCGGGACAGCATCCGGCTTGAGCCTGTGGCTGCGCAGGATGACCGGCTGCGGGATTTTATCCGACAGATCAGAAACCCGTATTGCTATCTGGACGGAAAGACCGTCGTGAAGATCAGCTTCTCGAAGACAGACACCACCTTGGAGGACTGTCTGGAACATTATCTGAGAGGACTTTGATTATGAACAAACTGAATCTTTTCGCCCGGTTCTATGGACAAGCGATTGAGCCTGTGATACAATGAAGTCAGGTCAAAAAAGAATACATGGACTAAGCCGCTGCCCTTGAGGGTCATGTGGCTTTATCGTGTTTTCCTCATACAAGAAGCAGAAGCCTTCGTCTTTCTGATTTGATGTATCACACCAAACAGAAAACGGAGGTTATTTTTATGCCCGGAAAAGTTTACCGGACGGCAATTTACTGCCGCCTGTCCCGTGAAGACGGGGACAAAGTTGAAAGCAATTCCATCGCAAGCCAAAGAGCCATTTGCGAGGACTACATTGCACGGCATGACGATCTGGAAATTGTCTGCGAGCCGTTCGTTGACGATGGTTATAGCGGCGTTTCCTTCAATCGTCCAAACTTCAAGAAGCTCGAAGACGCGGTCCGTAAGGGCACGATTGACTGCATCGTGGTCAAAGACCTCAGCCGCTTTTCGAGAAACTACATCGACGGCGGTCGGTATCTGGAAAAGATATTCCCGCAGCTCGGCATCCGCTTTATCGCGGTCAACGACGCTTACGACAGCCTGACCGGCGATCCGCAGTCGGATTCCTTTGTTATCCCGTTCAAAAACCTCATCAACGACTCCTACTGCAAGGATATTTCCATGAAAATCCGATCCAGCTTGGAGGTCAAGCAAAAGAACGGGGAGTTCGTCGGGGCATTCGCTCCCTATGGCTACAAGAAATCGCCGGATAACAAAAACCAGCTTATCGTCGATGAGGCCGTCAGCGAGTATGTGCAGATGATCTTTGCCATGTACAAGGACGGCTTCTCCATCGGTCGCATTGCCGCAAGGCTGAATCAGATGGGTGTGCTTTCCCCTATGGAGTATAAACACTCGGCGGGAGTGAAGTTCGATACCGTCTTCAAAACCGGCGACATAGCGAAGTGGACTTACAAAGCTGTCCAGCGCATCCTCACCAATGAGGTCTATATCGGTGTCCTTGCCCAAGGCAAGCGCGGTACGCCAAACTACAAGGTGCGCGTTGTGCAGCCGAAAGACGAAACCGAGTGGGTCAAGGTCGAGGGGGCGCATGAAGCGCTTGTTTCCTATGAAGACTTCATGGCCGTCAAGACCATGATGAAGCGGGATATGCGCTGCTCGCCTGATCAGGACGAGGCGCACCTGTTTTCCGGCTTCCTGTTCTGCGGAGACTGCCAGCAGTCTATGACACGCAAGACCGTCCCGTCGAAGACAAAGAAATACATCTACTATGTCTGCTCGACGAACAAACATAGCCGGACCTGCAGCCCACACAGCATCAGCGCAAAAGAGGTTGAGGAAAAGGTGTTCCGTGCCATCCATGACCAGATCGAACTTGTGGTAAATTTGGAAAAGGCGCTTGAAATGATTGAGAGGCTTCCTTCCCAGAATCGCAAAGCGTTCAACTATGAGGCGCAGATTGCAAAGCTCGAAGAAGAGATTGAGCGGTATCAAAAGCTCAAGCTCCGGCTCTACGAAGACCTTTCAGATGGGATCATCGACAAGTCGGAATACTTTGAGTTCCGCAACAGCTACACCAAAATCATAGAAGAAAAGCAGGAAGCCCTTCTCCGCGTGAAGAAAGAAATGAAGCAGACGGTTACAACCGGGGCAACGGAACGGAATTGGGTGACGCTTTTCAAACAGTATGAAAACATTGAAGAACTGAACCGCCGCGTCCTTATGGCGCTGGTTGACCGCATCCTGATTTATGAGGATCACGCAATAGAGATTGTCTTCAAGTACAAAGATGAGTATCAGCAGACACTTGAATATGTTCTCGGCTATGCCGATGAACTTGCCATTGCCGGATAAAGGAGGGATGAGCACATGGCACGAAAAAGCAGAAAAAACGCAGCCGCCGAGCCGGTTTGCGAAGCAGCACCGTTGCAAATCTTCCCGACAGCCATTTATGCCCGTCTCTCTGTGGAGAATAGCGGCAAATCTGAGAAGGTGGATGTCATCACCAATCAGATTGAGATATGCAAGTCCTATATTGCCGGTTGCCCGTATCTCGATCTCGTCGATGTCTATGTGGATAACGGACGGACGGGGACGGTTTTCGACAGGCCGGAGTTTAACCGCCTGATGACCGACATCAAGAGCGGCAGGATTAAATGCCTTGTAGTCCGCGATCTCAGCCGTTTTGGCCGTGACTACATAGAAACCGGAACCTACCTTGAGCGCATTTTCCCGCAGATCGGCTTGCGGTTTATTGCCATCAAGGAACACTACGACAACTTTGATATAGACGGCTCAAATGAGAGCCTGATGATCCCGCTGCAAAACATGATCAACGCCCTGTACTCGAAGGATATTTCTCGGAAGGTCTCCACCGCCCTGAAAGCGCAGATGGAGCAAGGGACCTTCCAGAAGCGCAATCTTCCGTATGGCTACCGGTGGAATGAAGACCATACAAACATGGTCATCGACGAAGAGACAGCGCAGTATGTGAGGCTCATGTTCCAGTGGAAAATCGAAGGCTGGTCGATCCCGACGATCCTTAACGAGCTTGACCGGCTGGGTGCGCCAAATACGGAGTTGCGGAAACGCCAGAACGGAACCCGCAAAGGCGACGGCTGCTCCTGCAAAGGCTGGTACAGTTCCACGCTGTACGGCATCCTGAGCAATCCGCATTATGTGGGTGATACCGTCCTTGGCCGCTCCATGAAGGCGATCTACAAGGGCATCAAATCCCATAATGTCAAGGACAAGGATAAGTGGATTGTGTTCCCGAACACGCACGAAGCGCTTATTTCCCGTGAAGACTTCCAGAAGGTGCAGGACATCCTCCAAGCGGCTTCTGAGGCTCGCCAGACGAGTATGCAGAAAACCGAGGAAATCCGGGCAACGCTCATAAACCTCTTCGAGGGAAAAATCGTCTGTGCTGACTGCGGGAAGAAGATGTACTTCCACCGCAAACGGATCGACAAGGACAAGCGGAAGCGCTGGTATGCCTACTATGAATGCAGTACCTCAGTAGGTCGGCGCTATGAGCATTGTACCTCCCATTATACGAGGCAGGACACGCTCGAAGCGAATGTGCTTGCAGCAATCCAGCTCCAAGTTGAAGCAGCGCTTGACTATGACAAGCTGCTGGATAAGCTCAGGGGCAGCGAGGGCGAGAAGAATATCCGTGATCAACAGAACGCCCTCATTACAAGCCTGAATCTGAGGCTCAACGGCGTTTCTAAGAAGCGTACACGCCTTTATGAGGACTACGCCGAGGGGCTTCTGGATGAAGCGGAATACTCCTTTGCCAAGAAGAGCTATGACGAACAATACGCTGACCTATCCCGTCGTTTAGATGAGGCAGTACAGCGCCGGAGCAAGTTCGACGAAGCCATGTCGGTCGATAACAAGTGGATTACCTTGATGAAATCCGTCAGCACAGCAACGCAGCTCTCTCAGGATTTAGTAGACGAGTCTGTTGAATTGGTCAAAGTCCATGAGGGCGGCGCTGTGGAGCTGGTCATGAAGTATGGTGACATCTATGAGCTGACCATTCAGAGTATCAAAGAAGTACAGGAGGCGATGTAAATGAACAAAGACTACACAATCGGCATCTACATCCGCCTCTCTATGGCTGATGAGGATACCGGCAGCGGGAACAAGGCAGAGAGTGACAGTATCAGCAACCAGCGTATGCTCATCAACCGCTACCTTGACAACCATCCGACACTTTCAAAATATCCGAGGCTTGAGTTCGCGGATGACGGCTATACCGGGACAAATTTTCATCGTCCTCAGTTCGCGGCAATGATGGAGAAAGTCCGGCACGGGGAAATCAACCTGATCTGCGTCAAAGATTTTTCCCGCTTTTCTCGTGATTACATCGAGACGGGCAATTATCTCGAATGCACCTTCCCGTTCATGGGCGTTCGCTTTATCTCCATCAACGACGGGTATGACAGCGACGATTATAAGGGAACAACCGGCGGTCTTGAGGTTGTCATGCGCAGCATCATCTATGCCGCATACAGCAAAGACCTTTCGGTCAAAACGACAACGGCCAAAATCCAGATGATGAAGCAGGGCAAGTATGTGGGCGGGTATGCTCCTTACGGCTATGTGCTTTATCCCGAAATCCGCAACAAGCTCAAGCTTGACCCGGAGGCCGCAGAGGTCGTGCGCAGGGTCTTCGACGAAGCCCTTAAAGGACGGAATACCTCACAGATTGCCCTTAGTCTGAACGATGATAACATCCCGACACCGGGGCAATATTTCAAAGGCAAACATCCTGACAAGAAGAAGTATAGCCGCATGAGCGAAAAGATAAGCTGGACAGCCTCTATGGTCTACAAGATTCTGACGAGCTATGTTTACACAGGTGCAACGGTCGGCCACAAACGAAAATCCGGCGGCGTAGGTTCTCGGAAAACTATTTCTCAAAAGAAAGAGGACTGGATCATCGTCGAAGGGATGCACGAAGCGATTGTCAGCAAGGAAGAGTTTGAGCTGGCTCAGGCAGTCATCCGGGGCGGGGAGAAAAATCCCAAACGGAATCTGCGCTATTATCCCCTCAAGGGTCTTGTGTGCTGCGGCAACTGCAAACGCGCCCTTACCCGGCGAAAGCTCCGAAATGAGGGCGGATATTTCTATCAGTGTACTTACTCAACACATGACCGCGATACGGAGTGCCCGGTTGGCGAAAGATACAGCGAGGCATGGATTGAGGACACCGCTTACAAAGCGATTGGGCAAATGCTCACACTGGTCGAAAAGAAAGCTATCAAAGATCATGAGATCAGCAAGCGCAGGAAATCTGCCATCACAGAATGCGCGGATGCAATCCGCGATTTGCAGAAGCAGTCCGAACAACTCAAGGCAGTGAAGCTCCGGCTGTATGAGAAATACACTTCCGGCAGCATCACAAAGGCCGAATATCTCAAGCGGAAAGCAGAAACAGACACGAAGATGTCTGAGAATGAAGAAGCAATCCAGCAAGGTCATCAGCGGATGCAGGAGCTTGACTCTGAACATCCTTGCTCCGATGAGAGGCTTGATGCGGTGCTCGGCGAATACAAGAAAAGCGCAGGGCTTACATACGAGCTTGCTCATGCCCTGATCTCCGCTATCTATGTTCATGGGCAGGACAGCATCGAAATCGTCTGGAAGTTCAAAGACATCTTTGAAGATATGGAGGGAAAGAAATGAACGCGGTGATTTATCTGCGCGTCGCTACGAAAGAGCAGATCAGCGATGACGAAGCCAAGACCATTACAACTGTCAAGGCTCAATAGAGAGGCAGCAAGCCGTTCACTGGTGGTTGTCCACCTATGAACGGCTTGTAAAATCTCAAAAATTTTTTAGTTCCTACTTGACACAAGAAGATATGAGCCGGTTCGGGCGCGATTATCTGAAAGTCGGGTTTTACACGGAAATCGTATTCCCTGAAAAGGACGTGCGGCTGATCGCCGTCAACGACA
>CALLZZ010000265.1 GCA_937858235.1 uncultured Clostridia bacterium | reverse complement strand
TGCCGACGCCGACTTCTTTCTTCCACGTGGATCCGCGCCCGGTAAACTTCTCGCCGGAGCCGTCCTGATAGACAATCAGGTAGTTCTTATCTTCCGTCAGGCTAATCGCCGCCGTGACGGTTGCAAAATTCGCGCCCGTGTACTTGTACTCAAACTCGTAGGACGGAGTTTCGGGTCGGTCGGGAATCGAAGTGGAATAAGCGTCGGAAAGCGTGGTAGTGTCAAGAGTTTTCGGCGCGGAGCCGGTCGCCGGTGCAGATGTAATGTCAATCAGTTTGGCATATGTACCGGCAGTCGCAGTCTCGGCGTACAAAAAGGTATTGACATCCGAAATTGCCGTAGGTGTAGTTCCAGCCATAGAGTGTTCCCCCATTCAATCAATCAGAACCGATATGGCACTCTAAGGCGCTCTGTTTACTTTACGTGTCAGTAGATGTATTTGCTTTCCTCGTCAACCTTACAGGAGTACCGCAAAGTCCAACGATAAATAGTCACGTCAGCAACATTTGTTGTGTGTCTGGAATCGTCGCGGTGCAGGAAGAAAGCGTTCTCGCAGACCGGAATAATCGCGTCGCGGATTTTCTTCGCAACGATCTCCCCCGTGCTGCCGTTGGCGTAAATGTCGATCTGCCATGAAGGATTCGACTGTTTTCCTGTGCCGCTTAGATTCCTGCCAATTTCTGGGTTTCCGAGGTCGTCAATGGTGACGTATGGAAAAGCCGTGGTATCGGCCTGATATGTTTTTTCAACCTTTGCGGCAGGATAAAGCGCCAAGACTGCCGCTTTTATCTGCGTGTAGATTGCATTGGTAAGATCAAGCACCAGCCATCGCCACCTTCAACTTTTCATCAGCAATTGATTTCATGTACTCCCGCGTCTTATAAACAAACGCATGGGCCGGTTCGCCTTTCGTCCAGCGGTAGCGATTCTGCTTTTCGTCAAAGTACGTCCAACCTTTTTCTCCGTGAGCGTTCACATCGTAAGTCCATCCGGGTGCCGGTTCGGGATGTGGGTTGCTTGCACCGACAATTCCCGTGCCGTACTCCACGAACAGCGCGTAATCAGCGCCCACGCGGATTCTGCCGATATTGGTCTGCTCGTCATACTCCCACGTAATGCTTTCAGCCAGTTCGCCGCTTTCTATTGGAACCAGCGTAAGCATATACTCATACCCGGCCTGTGTAAGATTTTGGACAGCTTCGGCGGCGCTCCCTTCTACCTTTTGCTGAATCTTTGTGAGGCGTTCTCTGGCTTTGGCGATAGAGCTACGGCTAAAGACATTGAATGAGATTGTCTGGCTCATGCCTTTGTTGCTCCCGCAACTTTCTTGAAATACACGGTAATCTGACCGCCAGTATCAAGAACCTGTTCAACGGTATAGTTGTTGTTCATGGGCTTTGCCGTATCACCATCAGTCAGGACGCCGTTCGGTGTAATACCAATCCACGCGGCAGACTTCTCAACAAAGCTGTATCCGTCAATGTCGAAGGGCGTACATTCAGCTTTCAGAATGCTATTAACATCCGTGCCGAACGCCTGCCGTTCCAATTGGTCAGTAATTGGCTTCGCATTCAAAGATAACTCGACGGGTTCGTCCCACACGTTTTCCCTAACTCCAGTGTCGTTCCCGTCTGAATCTTTGATCTCCTGCGTTGGGAGCGGTTGCGAAACGTAAACTGTGCGTTTCTCACGAACAAGGCTTCTCATGTTACCACCCGCGCAATTGGAGAAATATCGGAAAGCATACTTTCTGGAACAGACGCGCTCTCGTAAGTCCGCGTCGTGCCGTTTTCGATATGTTGCGTTTCGCCCTCTGCCCCCTGCTTGTTGTAGAGATACGTCGCAATCTCAATCTGTTTCAGATTCCAGCGCGGCTCCATATCCTCGTCAGGAAGATTGTTACGCCGCTCTTTAATTTTGGATTCTGCCGCGTCTAGGAACATTTGCAGTTGCGTATCATTGAACGTTGTTTTACCGGATGGGTCTATCCAGAGCTTTAACGTTTCTAGCTGTGTTAGTTCGGCCATGTCTTACCCCTTTTTCTGTGTGGAAGCCTTTACCTGCCGCGCCGAGGATTTTGCCTCTACCTTTTCGGATGCCTTTTCCAACGCATTGGCAGACCTAGCAACGACTTTTGCCCCAAGTGCGACAAGTTTATCTACGTCGGAATCATCCGCTGAAATCGAAGTGGAAGGGGCGTACCAGCGCCCCTTATACTTCACGGCGAACGGAAAAGAAACGATAGTCATGGGTTATGCCACCTTCAAGACAAACACTTCGTCCATGCGCTCGAAGGACGGGGCAAGAACTTCGGAAGCCGTGGTGATGGTCTGATACGGGGCCTCGTGAGTGTAGTTCACGGTAATGGCGATACCGGTGTTGAATACGGCGAGCTGATTTCCAGCCTGACGCGCGGAACGTTCCTCCGGGGTGACGCCGTACCACATAGTCCCGACAGGCCCTTCCGGCAGGAAAGTCACGTAGCCGTCCGGGTAGAACGCATGAGACGCGCCGGATTCGTCCTCGTAGAGCTTTTCGTACACGACGAGGGTAAGACCGGATTTCAGACGGATAAAGTTGGCAAGAAGCGTATCGTCGAGGAAGATGGTGGCCGTCGCGTTCTGCGCGAGAATGGCGGACTTGATCTGCGCGTTTTCAAGCAACAGGTCAAATGTCGCCTGCGACATCAGAGCAGTCGTAAGGCGGGTTCCGTTCTGCGCAAGAGCCTTGCGGGTCATGGTGCGGAAGTCGGAAAGCGGCTTAGAATTGGCCGTATCGCTCCACAAATCCGTGCCGGTCAGAGCGGAATAATTGTTGTTCTTCCACGTGCCCTGCGGGTCGTAGTTGTAGTCATAAACCACGCCGTTCGCGGCGATATGGATTTTTGCATCGCCGGAAGCCGGGGCCAGAAGCTGCAACGCCATACGTTCAGGTACAACCATCGCGCCATCGCGTAGAGTTCCAGTATCGTCGAAAATCCGGCGAAGAATATCCTGCAAATACGGGTCATCAGCGCCTTTGTTTTCAAGCTCCATGATGTCCTGTTCGTCCTTTTCTTTGACGAGCATGGATTCACGGAAGAAGCAAAGTTCCGTCTCAACCTTAGAGACGCCAATCCGGTTGCGGAAAGTCGGCTTCGCGTCAAACGCGGAGGGCATGAGCGAGACGGGCAGGCCCTTAGAGCCTTTCAGCCATGCGATAGACAGGCCGGACTTTTTGCGCGGAGTGAAAAACGTCGGGCCGAGATAGGGAATCTCATTGGAATAGACTTCCGTCCAGTTATCGGCAACGGCCCTCGCGGAATAAAAATCAGAAAGTTTCATTGTATGTACTCCCCCTCAAAATTAGGACAAGAAGCTGATCTGCTTCAAAGCGGTCTTTGCGGTATCCGCAGGAGCGGCAGGCAGCGCAGACAGCTTAATGAAGCCGTGAATCACGATAGCGTCCGTCCGGTCGCCGTCCGTAACGTCCGTGTCATGGAGCAGAACGCCAATCGCCGTAGCATCGTTTGCGGGCAAAATCGTACCGGCAGGAACGATCTTACGGCCATCAGCACCCGCAGTCACGCCGGTTGCGGGC
>CALLZZ010000264.1 GCA_937858235.1 uncultured Clostridia bacterium | reverse complement strand
GAATCGCCATCGTGGGAACAAGGCGGAAAAACGACTGTATGGCGGTCTGTTGGCCATTGAACCCTTCCGTTCTTATAAGGGGGAACGAAAGGATGTATCTGGCAGCGTACCGGTGCTTCCGATTCGAGTCAAGCGCAGGAAATCTGATCCCAAGCGCTACGGCGGGAAGATTCAGCTTGCTCCGCCGGTAAATTATACTGGCGGACGCAGCGTGAACGGTGTGCAGCCCATTGTCCCCTGGCCGGACAGCTATCAGAAGCAGGGGAAGGTGACACCGGGAGAAGATCCTGCGGTGCCCGTCCCGACCCTGAGCTATAAGGGAGGTAACCGTGCCCGATCAGAACCGGTAGAGCCGGAGAAGCCCACGAATCATCGCAAAATGGTGGGGAAGCCGGAGCAGTACGGGGTCAGGCAGTACCCGGGCAATCCGCCGAACTATACCGGTAAGTAACAAAAAGCCGGCTGTCAACTCTGATGACAGCTGGTTTTCTGCGGTCGGAAGGGGCTGTTTCGCGCTAAAGGGGAAAAGTGTCTTTTTTGCGGGGAACGAATATGCTATAGTGTGACACAATTCGAATTTGAGTGGGGGGATTCCATGAAGCAACTAAATGTGAAGAAGACCGCCTTTTTGTTTTCCGGCTGCTTTCTCGGAGCCGGATTTGTCTCTGGTCAGGAGCTGTGGCAGTTTTTCGGCTGTTTTGGGCAGGGCGGATTTTGGGGATTGGCCATTGCTGCCGTATTGTTTGCGCTGTGCGGAATTTTACTGATCCGTTTAGCGCAGGTCTCTGGCGTCAAAGAGCTGGATGAAACTGTAATTCGCTGGAACATTCCCTGGTTACGCCATCTGGTAGCATTTTTGCAATGCCTGTTCCTATTTGGCATCGTAGCCATCATGATCGCCGGCGGTGGAGCGCTGATCCATCAGATGTGGGACGGGATACCAACCTGGTGCGCTGGTTTAGCCATGAGTGCACTGGTAGCAGTCATCGCCATGCGAGGTCTGAACGGAGTGGCAGCCGCCTTCTCTGTCTGCGTGCCGGTGATCATCATTGCTACCATTGGGTTTGCCATCGCAGCGCTGTGTGTATTTGGGTCGGAACAGTTTTCTACGGCGGTTCCGGGCAGTGACAATCCTATGCTGCCTACCTGGCCCTTGGCGGCCGTGGCCTATGTGGCCTACAACACCTTTGGCTCCATCGGGATACTTACCCCCTTTGGCGATCTGATTCCGGGAAAAAAGAAGGTCTATCAGGGGATTCTTCTGGGAACCGGTTTGCTGGTGTTGATTGCCGTCAGTGTTCTGATTTCCCTCTTTTTGCATCTCCCATCTACCCAGGCTGAGATGCCCATGCTGGATCTGGCCTGTCACATCAACCGAAACCTGGGGTACGTTTACGGGTTGCTCCTGCTGGCGGGTGTCTATGGCACTGCGTTGTCTAGCAGTGTTGCCATCTGTACATACCTTCAGCTCCGCTATAAACCCATACTACAGCACCACAAAGCGTTCATCGTTGGGATGATCGGAGCGGCGTTTTTCGCCAGTTTGGCAGGGTTTGGAGATCTGATCAGCACGGTTTATCCGGTGTTCGGCTATCTTGGGGTGGTGTCATTGCTCTTGGTCTTTTGGAATTACCGGTATTACCAGCGAAAAGAGAAAGAGCAGGAAAAAGTGCTTGACCCGAAGGAGACAGCGTGATAAAATAAAACTACCTGTGAGGAAGCGGGGGTTCATGGAGCGTCTTTTTAAGCGTGCCGGATCCGCTTTCGTAGCGTTGTAGCCTACGCGGCTACGGCGTTAGAGCAGGGAGGCAGAACCCACTGCCGAACGGTACAACTGCAAAGGGGGTCCGGCGCAAGCTGTCCGGACTGTTTTTGTGCTGGAAGTTCGTCAGTATTACCTGTTTCAGGTCGTCTGCCGGAGGTCCGGCTTTTTTGATGCTGAAACAGATTACCATAACTAAGGAGGTGCCGAAGAATGGCTAAGGCAAAAGCAGGTGATCGCATCAAGATTACCCTGAGATGCA
>CALLZZ010000263.1 GCA_937858235.1 uncultured Clostridia bacterium | reverse complement strand
ATCTCATTTTTGGTAGGCTTTTTCGATACGCCGGTAGGATTGACGCTTACGTTCAGACGATAAGAGAAAAATCTGCAGAGAGAGAGGCCTCAGGACAGAGAAACTGGATATTCTTTTATCCAAAGAATATCCGGCAGCAACTCTCTGTTAGAAAAAAATTACTTTTCAGGCGCGTAGACTTCAATTTCATAGAGGGAATAACCCCATTTCAGCGCGCGCTTAATACAGTAGATACGCACATAACGTGTTTTAATGAATCCGGGCCGGAATTCCCATGACTGAAGTCACGGGAATTCCGGCCCGGATTCATTAAAGAACAAAACTGCTGAGTTTGGAGCGCTGGAAATTCGATGCTTCGGCGATCATAAGTATTATGTTAATCAGATCTCTTTAAAATGGAACGCAGCCCAAAAACGTTCTCAAGAAAGTCACTAGAAAAAGTATCGGAAAGATCACAGGGGCCGGTGGTTTCATTCATAATCAAACGGAATGCGTCTTATGGGGGAGAATACACAAAATGCAGGAAGTTGTGCCGATCGTCAAAAGCTATGGTGTATACACGAGTTTCAGTAGCTTTATCCTGTCAAACTTATCTGTAATCGAGCTGACGAACTGTTCAGAAATACAAACTCGAAAAGGGAACGCTAACTTGTCTAATAGCTCCCCACATTTTATAAGTTAAATTATTCAATACATAGAAAAATAATATTATTACTATGAAATTCAGCATTAATTCTACATAGAAATTAGTTTAGCAAAATAAAGTAATAAAATATTTCTAAAATTCGCGAAGGGAGGAAAAATGACGTCATGAAAACAAACCTGCTTGACAACCGAATGCTGGTGTGTGGTGCAATGGCGACATTTATTGCTCCCTTTCATGCGCCGTTTTTCTAAGTTGTCCTGCCTTAGCGGCGCCCGATAGAATGAAGGCCTGCTTCGCTGTTGATGCTTTCATTTTGATCAGAATGAGATCTGGGGAGTTTTCAAACTTCCCAGATCTTTTATTTTATGTTGAGCGGGAGGAGGCCACCAGAGTGGGGAGATATGTGCTGAAGCGTATGCTGACGGGGCTGCTGACAATTTTTGTAGTATTGATCTTGAATTTCCTACTTATTCATCTGGCACCGGGCGATCCGATCCGGGTGCTGGCGGGGTACGATCATCCGTCAGAGCAGATGGTTGTCGCAATGCAAGAGAAATATGGACTGAATAAACCGCTGACAGTCCAATTCACAAGCTATCTTGGAAACCTAATGAAGGGAGATCTGGGGGAATCCATCGCCTACCGGTTACCGGTGCTTCAGGTTATCCTTTCCCGATTAGGGCCGTCCGCACTTTTGGCGCTGACCAGCGCCGTGCTTGCGCTGGTTTTGGGGACGCTACTGGGTCTTATTGCAGCCCGGCATGCGGATTCCCCGTTGGATCATTTGATCAGCGGGTGCTCTTATTTTTTCTATTCCATGCCTCCGTTCTGGCTCGGTCTGATGGCGATTCTGGTGTTTGCCTCTTTTCTGAAACTGCTGCCGACCTCGGGCATGGTGGATCTGCGTCACGACGCACAGGGCGTCGGTTATGCGCTGGATGTACTTCGACATATGATTTTGCCTGTCGGGACGCTGACGTTGATCCAGATTCCGGTTTATATGCGGATTTTTAGAACCTCGGTAATGCATACCATGACGGAGGAATTCATTACTACTTTCCGTGCGGCGGGAATGAAAGAAAAAAAGATTTTCAAAAAATACATTCTGAAAAATTCGATCCTGCCCACCATTACCGTGTTCGGGATCAACTTGGCGTACACGGTAACGGGTGCTGCACTAATTGAAATTGTTTTCGCATGGCCGGGAGTCGGCCGGCTCATGTTGGATGCCATTTCCGGCAGGGATTATCCCTTGCTGATGGGAATTTATCTGATGCTGTCCGTCGCGGTTGCTGTCGTTATGATTGCGCTGGACATCGTTTATGCGCTGGTGGACCCAAGAATCCGTTACAGCAAATAAGTAATGAAAAAACCGATCCAATCGATTACTTGATCTGTCTACTTGGCGGTTTCTAAGAGGAAGGAGATCCCCCATTGGTTGGGAAAAAGAAAAATACCGGCATGGTGCGGCTGATGTCCATATTCGGGAGCAACGGCAAGCTGATGGCCGGATGCACGATGTTGCTGCTGCTTATTCTTGCCGCGATTTTTGCTCCGTTCATCACGACACGCAGTCCTTATGTCTTGGGAAGCGACTTGCTCTTGCCGCCAGGAGAAAAATATCCGCTCGGGACGGACGGCCTCGGAAGAGACGTATACAGCATGTTAATTTACGGGATCCGTACCTCCCTTCTGGTCGGCGTGGTGGCCGCACTAATTTCTGCGGTTTTGGGAGTGCTCTTTGGCGCTTTTTCCGGCTATTACGGCGGCAGGTTTGATCAGGTGTTTACTGAAATCAACAATATATTTCTGATGCTTCCCGCTTTTTTCCTGGTACTGATCATAGTCGCGCTGTTTGGAAGCAGCTTACTGAACGTTATGATTGTGATCGGGCTGACTAGCTGGCCCAGCAACGCACGTCTGATGCGGGCGCAGGCCATGTCGCTGCGCGAGCGCACCTTTGTCCGCAGCGCGCTGGCGATTGGAGAGAGTCGCAGCCGGATCGTTTTCCGCTACATTATTCCGAATGGAATTTTCCCAGTCGTGGCTAACACCACCATGGGGATCGGCGGCGCCATTCTAACAGAAGCCGGGCTGAGCTTTCTCGGACTCGGCGACCCCAACGTGGTCAGTTGGGGACAGATGATCAATCAGGGACGCGCATACCTGAGCACAGGGTGGTGGGTTTCCACCTTTGCCGGAGCGGCCACACTGATTGTTGTGCTGATCTTTTATCTGATCGGCGATGGTATCAATGAAATCCTTAATCCAAAACCGCAAAAAGAAAGCTGAGTCGGCTGTTATGGAACTGTTACAGATTCGAAACGTCGGCGTGACCTATCGTACGAAAGGCCGCGAGATCCGTGCGGTGGACGGGGTGAGCTTTTCCATCGAAGAAGGAAAGACCGTCGGGCTAGTCGGGGAATCCGGTTCCGGAAAGTCGACCCTGGCGTTGGCTATCCTACGGCTACTCCCCCGCGGAACGGCGGTTTCCGGTCAAATTCTATTCCGGGGAAAGGATCTGTTAACCTGCGGAGATGCAGAGTTGCGGGAACTGAGGTGGAAGCAGATCGCCGTCGTGTTCCAGCAGTCGATGAATGCGCTGAGCCCGGTACATAAAATCGGGCAGCAACTTGTAGATATTTACCGCGTTCATAACGACGGGCTTTCAAAGAGAGAAATACGCGGAAAAATTGAAAAGCTGTTTGAAGCCGTCAATTTAGCGCCCACGTATCAGCTTTCCGGAGGGATGCTCCAGCGGGTGTCCATCGCGGCGAGCCTGCTGTTTTCACCCCCGCTTTTGATTCTGGACGAAGCGACGACCGCGCTGGACGTGGTGACACAGGGGCAGATCCTTTCCGAGATCGAACATCTGAAAGAACGAATGCACGTGACATGGATGCTGATCTCGCACGATATTTCGGTTATCGCTTCGTCATGCGACCGGGTAGCGGTAATGTATGCGGGCCGGTTGATGGAATACGGAGACGTGGACCGGGTGCTTTCTGCTCCTGCGCACCCTTACACCCGAGGGTTGCTAAATTCGTTACCATCTCTGCGCGGTGAGCGTACGGGGCTGAAAGGGATCGCCGGATCGCTGCCGGATTTGGGTGTTCCTCACAAGGGCTGCATTTTCGCGCCGCGATGTCCGTTCGCATCAGAGCATTGTCTGATTCAGGAACCACTGGCGGTGACGCTGAAGGACGGCCGCCGAGTGGCATGTATCTTGTATAGGGGTGATGGCGATGGCAGCCGAAGCGCAGGTTGAATTTTTGCAGGTGAAAAAGCTAAGCAAATGGTTTGATGTTAGATCACGAAAAAAATTGTTCTACCGCGGGCAGAGCAGACAATTTATAAAGGCGGTGGATGGCGTCAGCTTTTTCCTGCGGGAAGGAGAAGTTCTGGGTATTATCGGTGAAAGTGGATGCGGAAAAACCACACTGGGGAATTTGCTTGCGGCATTGGAAAAGCCAACTTCCGGTACGATTACGCTACATGGCGTGGAAACATCGTACCTTCTGAAAAACGATCCCGAAAAGTTCCGCTCTACGGTACAGATCATTTTTCAAAACCCGTTTGATACCTTTGCGCCGGGGACGACTATACAGAAAATCCTGTTTCGGGCGCTGAAACTGCACCACATCGGGCGCGACCGGGAGGAGCGGTATGCGCTCTGCAAAAAGGCATTGGAGGATGCGGAGTTACGCCCAGCGGAGGATTTTCTTTCCCGCTTTCCATTTGAGCTCAGCGGAGGACAACTTCAACGTATTTCGATCATCCGTTCCATGCTGCTCGGTCCCAAACTTCTGATCGCAGATGAGCCCGTTTCCATGCTGGACATTTCCGTGCGCGCGGAGATTATCAATATGCTGCAGAAACTGTCCCGTCACCAGGGTACCGCCCTGGTGTTTATCAGCCACGATATTGTTACCACCCGCTACATTTCCGACCGGATTGCCGTGATGTATTTGGGCAGGATCGTTGAAACCGGCCCTGTGGATGAGGTAGTCCGGAATCCGCTGCACCCCTACACGCAGGCGCTTATTTCAAACTGCACTTCTATTGACCCATGTGAAAAGCGAAACCGCATCGTCCTCGCGGGCGATCCGCCTAGCCCCGTGGGCGAAAAGAAAGGCTGTTATTTCGTAAGCGTCAATCCTACCGGCGTATCGAAAAAGCCTACCAAAAATGAGATAAT
>CALLZZ010000262.1 GCA_937858235.1 uncultured Clostridia bacterium | reverse complement strand
GCTGCCGCAGAAATATCAAGCCGGAAATGGCGGAGGTCAAGGGCAAGCGTCTGCTCATCGCGGCGGAGATGCAGGAGGGGGCTCGCTTGAACGATTCTACCGTCAAGCAGCTCTGCTCCACCGACGACGTCTTTGCGGAGAAAAAGTACAAAGACCCGTTCAGCTTCACGCCCTGCCACACGCTGGTCTTCTGTACCAACCACCTGCCGAAGGTCAGCGCCTCCGAAGACGGTATCTGGCGTAGACTGATTGTCATCCCGTTCGATGCCAAGATCGAAGGTACCAGCGACATCAAAAATTACGGCGAATATCTTTATAACAACGCCGGTGAGAGCATCCTCGCTTGGATCATTGAAGGTGCCAAGAAAGTCATCGCGCTGGGTTACAAAATCCCGGTCCCGGTATGCGTACAGAAAGCAATTGACGAGTACCGGGTGCAGAATGACTGGTTTGGCCATTTTCTTGAGGACAAATGTGAGCTTGATGCAACCTTTCGAGAAAGCTCAAGCGCCCTGTATCAGGCGTATCGCAACTACTGTGTTGACACCAACGAGTACGTTCGCAGCACATCTGACTTCTACTTTGCTCTTGAAAACGCAGGCTTTAAGAGAATCAAGCCTAAGAACAAACGCTTTTTTACCGGGTTGCGGCTTAAGACTGATAATGGAGATTTCAAGAATTTTCTGAAATAAATCCTATAAGGGTAACCTCGATAAAGGTCATATACAAAGAGTCTCTTAGGGCTATAAAAATAGCATAAGAAAAAGTTTAGTAAATGACATGCGTCGAGGTTATCCATCCACCGAAATGGAGGCTGTAAATGAGAGAAAAAACAACCGAGCAAAAATTAACGCTGATGGTCAAAGCAGCAGGCGGCATCGCGCCGAAGTTCGTGAGCCCTGGGTATGATGGTATGCCGGATCGGATCGTGCTTCTCCCCGGAGGCTGCATGGCCTTTGTGGAAGGAAAGGCTCCCGGCAAAACGCCACGGCCGCTGCAGACAGCAAGACATGAGCTCCTTCAGCGGTTGGGCTTCGAAGTCTACGTACTTGACCGGCCAGAGCAGATTGGAGGGATACTGGATGAAATACGAACCCCATGACTACCAGAAATACGCCATCAGCTACATCGAAACACATCCGGTATCCGCTGTCCTGTTGGATATGGGCTTAGGCAAAACCTCCATCACCCTGACGGGTCTGAACGACTTGCTGTTCGACAGCTTTGAGGTACACCGGATTCTGGTGATCGCACCTCTCCGGGTGGCACGGGACACATGGACCGCTGAGTCAGATAAGTGGGATCACCTGCGGGGCCTCATCTGCTCCGTGGTGGTCGGCTCTGAGGCGGAACGGAAAGCAGCGCTCCTGAAGCCCGCCGACATCTACATCATCAATTGCGAAAATGTACAGTGGCTCATCGGGAGCAGCGGTGTTCCCTTCGACTACGATACTGTCGTGGTAGATGAGCTCTCATTCTTTAAAAGCTATCAGGCAAAGCGGTTTCGGGCACTCGTTAAGGGCCGGCCGCACGTCTGGCGCATGGTCGGACTGACCGGCACACCCTCGTCCAACGGCGCTGTTTACTCCGATACCGGTGATGTCGTTCACATCCATGACCGCAAGCTGGAAGCATTGGAGGACTTAATCGAAGCCGCCAACGGAAAGACGGTTCTGGTGGCCTACTGGTTCAAGCATGACCTCACCCGCATTACGGAACGGCTGAAAAAGCTGCATATCCCTTTCTCCCGCCTGGACACTTCTGAAAGCATCCGCAAATGGAACAACGGCGAGCTACCAGTAGCTCTTGTGCATCCCGCCTCCGCTGGACATGGGCTGAACC
>CALLZZ010000261.1 GCA_937858235.1 uncultured Clostridia bacterium | reverse complement strand
ACCGTTTCTCCACCACTGCGGCACAGTTCTCCTGGGTGGCGCACAGCGGAGTACGGGCGTCGAACTGACAGCTTAACCCGGTTTCGCCCAGCTCCAACAGGGACAGGGTTACGGTGATCCGTCCCGATTCTCCATCCTCCTTGTCAATGCCCAAGGCAGTGCCATGGTTGTCACCGTGAGGAAACAGCTTCCCCAAGGCTCCAACGGTCTCTGTGGACTTTGTCTCCGCCAGGGGCAGCTGGTTCAGCAGGTAAAGCAGTGCTGTGATGGCGTTGTTCCCCTTGTCGGGGACGTAGGCATGGGCTTCCTTGCCCGTGCAGGTGATCTTAATGCCCTCCGGCACCTCGGTCACCTCCATCTGAGTCCCGGTGATTTCTGCCGCCGCCTCCGCCAGAGGCACTGCGGTATCCTTGGCCAGCCCCGTAATAACTGCTTCCGCATTCCGGGGTGCCACATTGATCCGCACACCGCCCTTCAGTGCGGTGACCCGGGGCGTCGCCGTCTCCTCCCCCCATTGACGGGTAATGGTGGGTTTGTAGTTGCCCTTTTCAATGTTGATCACCGGGAACTCTGCGTCTGGGGAAAGCGCATAGGGCGCATGGGGATTTCTCTCGTAGAAGTAAGTAATGTCCCGGGAGCCGGTTTCCTCATCGGTTCCCAGAATCAGCTTCACATTCCGATTCAGTGGAATACCAAGCTCCTTGACGCACTCCATGGCCATCATGGCGCTGACCGCCGGACCCTTGTCATCATCTACGCCCCGGCCAAAAATCAGGTCTCCCCGCTGCACCACCGTATAGGGGGCGGTGTCCCAGCCATCGCCGGGCGTCACCACGTCCAGGTGTGCCAGCACATGGAGTCCGTCGGGCAGTTCGTTGACATCGGCAGTCATCACATAGCCGTCCACGTTCTTTGCCGACAGCCCAGCCTCCTGAGCCAATGCCATCGCCGTTTCCAGCGCCTTAGCCGGACCTTCTCCAAAGGGCTTTCCAGGTCCCGCACTCTCACCGCCTACGCTAGGCACTGCCACCAGCCGGGTGATCCGCTGAACCAAGCTTTCTTCTTTCCCGGCAAACCAGGTATCAATCGCGCTTTTCCAATTCTTCATGAGACTCCTCCTTTTGCTCCGCAAGTTCTGACAGGTACTTGTACACGGTATAACGGGACACCCCTAGCCGCTGTGAGACAAAGGGGACTGACTTCCGGAAAGAAAACGCATCCCGCTGGTTGAGCAGGGCGATGATTTTCAGCCGGTCGTTCTTGTTCAGTGCGTTCACCGGTTTTCCTACCATGGCCAGACATTCGTCAAACACCTCGCCTAACCGGTTATCTCCATTGCGCCACATGGCGCTTTTGAGATCCTCATCTGCGCTCATGAGATCCACCAGGATTCGGTTGGCGAAAACTAGAGAGGAGTAGTCAAAATTGATCCCCAGCGCCAAATTATATTCTTCGCTGATCATGTGAAAGGTAGAACTTTTGATCTGTTGACCGGAGGGGGTGGTGGCGTAAAGGTTGACAAAGTCTGCCTCCCGTGCATCCTCATCCAATTCCTGTCCTACCCCGAGAATATCCATGGTAGACCCTACGCTCCGCCCGGATACCTGTCCGTTATAGATGGAGAGAATGGGGTGTTCCGGTACGCTCATATCATGAACTAAGGTCTCACAGGAGGAACCAAACATTTGGGCGATCCCTCGGGCTGTCCGATCCAAGAATTCAAAGGCTTCTTCGTATGTCATGGGTGCTTCCTTTCTTGTACAAGGCAGGTGGTAAGTGTTTCCTCTGCCATAGTAACACAGATTTACGGAATGTCAACTTCCCCCAAATTGTCAACCCCCTTTCCAAATGTTTCTTCCCGGGTTCGTTCATTTTGCCGAAAGGATCCTCTCCTTCTCCTGAATTCCTATGGGTTCCCCTTGCAGTAGTATCCTTTTGGGGGGATGAATCAGGAGTTTTTCTGTGTTTTCCGGTTTCCCCCCTCCCTTTTATAGCTACCTTACACAGGTTTCGACCGCTATTTTTGTTTAAAATGTAAAATCATCTTTTTGCACAAAAAAAATTCATGTTGTGGTGTGCATTTCTTTTTAGTTATGTTATAATGGACTCAACACATTTTTATATGGCAGAGTTTTTGTATCCGTCCGCCGGACGCAGTATCGTTGAAACTCAACCAAAGCATTGTTATGTACATGGCCGAAGCGTAGGCTTATTCCTGCCCTTCCGGCACTACCCGTCGGTTTGCCGGGGAGCATTCCGGCGCACTTTTGTACATAATTTCTATTTCTCAATGGAAGAAGTAAGAAGTGAAAGGTAGGCATATTTTTATGACCAAGTATCCGTATAAAACCCGCGAGGGTGGCGCAACTGTCACCGTTTTCGTCCCCTACGACTGTGGGAACCACTGCCCGTTCTGCATCAACAAGCAGGAATATGAAAATCCTGTGGGCTTCAGCCTGGAGAACATCTGCGAGAGCATCCGCACCATGGACAGCATCACCCCCAAGTGTGACTTCGTCTTTACCGGCGGGGAACCCTTTGCTGATCTGGATGCCCTTCAGACCATGCTGGATCAGATCCCCACTACCCATAATGTCTATATCAACACCACTCTCCCCACCCTCCAGGGTGCTACTGAGGACGATCTGGTGGCCTTCACCGAAAAGAACAAGGACAAGATCACCTGCATCAACTGCTCTAGACACGTTGTCAAGTATGTCGCAGAATGTGACGACGCAATCTTTGGCAGAATCGCCGTTCCCGTCCGGGTTAACTGCGTACTGTACAAGGATTATCCCAAGGAAAATCTTGCACCTTACATCAACCGGTTTAAGCCCTATGATGTTTCCATTCAGTTCCGCTTCGACTATACCGACACCACTCCTGAAAACCTCTACGAGGAAGAATCCGATAAGATCCTCCAGGATCTGAAGGATGTCTGTGAGTACACCGGTATGGACGGCTGTCGGATGCGCTGCGGCTACCACTTCAACTATGACGGCGTAGAGCTGACCTACCATAAGACGCTGCCCTACTCCACCATCGAAGAGGCCGACGAAAATGGTCAGACTTACCATATCCTGTACGACATCATTGTCAAGCAGACCGGCGAGATCCACTCCGACTGGGATGGCACCATCATGGACATCGATGCTTATCGCAACGTCGTCTTTGAACCCTATGATCTGATGGTTCGGGAAGGTCACATCTAACGTTTCCCCTTATAACGATCAAAAGAGCTGGCTCTACCGCCGGCTCTTTTCTTATTTTCGGGAACTCGTTTCCGTCTCCCAGCGTATTTACTTTTGCCACTGGCGTGTTTCTTCTCTTTGCGATTTATTCTGGATTCATTCTGTTTGATTTCTTCCTTTTCTTTCTCTATCTCCTATCTGTGTCCTTCTCCTTCTCCTTATCCTTATAGGCACCAGTGGCTCCCAGTGGTCACCACTGGCAACCATCGGGAGCCACTGGTGACAAAATGTCACCCAAAATATTCCACAAAATAGAAAAATTTGTTTCTCTCTAGACGAGAAGCCATTTTTCTGCTATCTTTTTGGGTAGGGTTGCTTCTCATTTGTGCGCCCCAATAAATAGTCTATGCTAGTACGGTAGAACTCCGCCAGTCTGATCAGACTCTCTGTGGGAATGTCTCTGCGTCCAAGCTCATAATAAGAATAGCAGACCTGACTGCAATTCAAATAGCTGGCCACATCAGCTTGTGACAAATCCTGATCTTCTCTTAGGTCTCGTAGCCTGTGTCTCTCTACTTTCATGGATACCCCCTGGTTATTTACATTCATTGGCAACAGTATATTGCACAGTAAAATGTTTTATTGACAGATAAAACGTTTTGTTTTATAATGTCTTGGTGTCCTGTGAAAGATGAGTCTCTTTGGGATTCGCATAACGGGTCGTATGGTGTCAGCTGGAATATGCTGGTCACCGCTCTCTTTAAGAATAAACGGCCTTTCTACTCAGAAGGGTCGTTTATTTTCTTTTTACCGTTTCTGCCAGCCTGTTACCTCTACGCGCCCCCGCGGTTTCGATTAATTTTAGTCCATTTCAGGTTAAACGCAACACTTTTATCCACTTTCAGTGCATAAGATGCACAGGAGAGATGAATGATGACGAAGTATGAAATTACAAAGAGCCATTACTGCGGCGACTGCCTGCACTATCGCCGCCATTACATCTGCTGGGAGGGAGACTTCTTTCCTCTGAAATACGGCCATTGTGTCTTTCCGCGCCGAAAAAAGCGCACCCCCGAGAACACCTGTCCTCACTGGGTCCTCACCGACGGCAAGTATAACGTTCCCGCAAAAAAATGCCCTTGACAATTCTCCGCCGGGGTGTTAGTTTTAAGGTCAAGAAAACGTTGACGAGGACAAAAGCGGACTCCTGCGTGGTGCAGAGAGGAACGGCAAGCTGCTGTGAGCCGATCCCCACGCCTCCGTAAAACCACCTCTGAGCGGTCGGTAAACTGTTTTCATGAAACCGTCCCGGGCAGGCCCGTTACAGCCAACGAAGCGGCGATTTCATGCTTCACAGCTTTAATCGCAAGCAGGGTGGAACCGTGAGATAACGTGTGAACGCATTTTATCCCACCCCTGAACTAGCATCAGGGGTGGGTTTTTTAGACTCCTGCCCCGTCCCCCGCATTGCTGGGGCATCATGTTTACAGGAGGATTTTCAACTATGGCAGACAATCAATTCACATTTGAGAACGAGCAGTTCCGCAGCACCTACTGGCACACCTGTAGCCACATCCTGGCCCAGGCCGTGAAGCGCCTGTACCCCGAGGCAAAGCTGGCCATCGGCCCCTCCATCGCCAACGGGTTCTATTACGACATCGACTCCCCCACTAACTTTACCCCCGAAATCCTTACCCAGATTGAAGCAGAAATGCGAAAAATCTGCAAGGAAAAAAGCAAGCTGGAACGCTTCGAACTGCCTCGGGCTGAAGCACTGGAGCTGATGCAGGACGAACCCTACAAGGTGGAACTGATCAACGATCTGCCCGCAGACGCGATCATCAGCTTCTACAAGCAGGGCGGCTTTACCGACCTGTGTGCCGGTCCCCACCTGGACTCCACCGGACGGGTCAAGGGCAATGCGGTAAAACTCACCAGCTGCACCGGCGCCTACTGGCGGGGCGATGAACACAACAAAATGCTCCAGCGGATCTACGGCATCGCCTTCCCCAAAAAGGACGAGCTGGACGCTTACCTGAACGCCCAGGAAGAGGCGCGCAAGCGCGACCACAACAAGCTGGGTCGAGAGCTGGAATACTTCACCACCGCAGACGTCATCGGGCAGGGATTGCCCATCCTGCTGCCTAAGGGCGCACGGGTCATTCAAACCCTCCAGCGCTGGGTCGAGGACGAAGAGCAGAAGCGGGGCTACCTGCTGACCAAAACCCCTCTCATGGCCAAGCGGGAGCTGTACAAGATCTCCGGCCACTGGGATCACTATCTGGACGGTATGTTCGTCATGGGCGATCCCGAGGACGAAACCAAGGAATGCTTTGCACTGCGTCCCATGACCTGCCCCTTCCAGTATCAGGTATTTTTGAACCGTGCTCGGAGCTACCGGGATCTCCCCATGCGTCTGGGCGAAACCTCTACCCTGTTCCGCAACGAGGATTCCGGTGAGATGCACGGTCTGATCCGTGTCCGTCAGTTCACCATCTCCGAGGGGCATCTGATCCTCCGTCCCGATCAGTTGGAGGAGGAATTCGCCGGCTGCCTGGAACTGGCCAAGTATCTCCTGGACACAGTGGGGATGCTGGACAGCTGCACCTTCCGGTTCTCTCAGTGGGACCCTGCCAACCCCAACAACAAGTACGAGGGCACCTCAGAGCAGTGGGAGCACGCCCAGACCGTGATGCAGCAGATTCTGGACGACTTGAACGTCAACTACGAAATCGGCATCGACGAGGCCGCCTTCTATGGTCCCAAGCTGGACGTTCAGTACAAAAACGTGTTCGGCAAAGAGGACACCATTGTCACCATTCAGATTGATATGCTTCTGGCCGAAAAATTCGGGATGTACTACACCGATGCTGACAGTCAGAAAAAGCTGCCCTATATCATTCACCGCACCAGCCTGGGCTGCTATGAACGGACCCTGGCCTACCTCATCGAAACCTATGCCGGGGCACTGCCCACCTGGATGGCACCGGAACAGGTTCGTATCCTCCCCGTCACTGACCGGGCAGCCGACTACGCTGCCGGAACCCGCTCGGCACTCCAGGCCGACTTCCGCAGCGAAAAGCTGGGCTACAAAATCCGTGAGGCACAGAAGGACAAAATTCCCTACATGGTCATTGTAGGGGACAAGGATGTGGAAAACAACACCGTCTCCATCCGTCATCGCTCCGGAGAGGATCTGGGGGCCATGTCTTTGGCTGACTTCTCCGCCCTGCTCAAAGACGTGGTGGACAACAAAAAGAAACTGTAACTGCCCACTTCCTAGATTATAGCATAAAAAGCGCTGCCGGATTCCAAAAATGGAATCCGGCAGCTTTTATATTCATTGCATTAATGTTTTCAGGCGGATTTTTAAACTGGTATTTTCCACTCCGCTCAGTACTTCTCATCCATATCATAGGGGGTATATTCTACATTGTCCCCTATATACGTCTTGATCAGCTCCCGGGTTTTGGGACAGCTCTCCGGCACGTAAAATGTACCGCCGTTGCCGCTTAAATTGAGCATTTTCCAATCCTGTTTGCTGATGTCTTCGCTGGCGTTCTTCTCCACCATATCATACAACGCGTCCGGCCAATCTTTACCCCGCCAATTGCTTTCCATGTCGATATAGTAGTTCGTGTCCTTTGCGTTTCCGATACTTTCCTGATAGGTATAGACAAAGCTGTCACTTTCCAGCTCCGACCGGAAGCTTTTCCACACGGCTTCCTTCTCCTTCCGGGTGAGATCATACCGCCCTCCTGCCGTGCTTCCTTTTTCGGCTCCAGTCACTGCGCACACTGTCCACCTGATCTCGGGTCTGATAGTAGTACAGACTGCACGCCTGATACTCGTCCAGCGCCACTACTGCCGCCAGCTTTTTCAGGATTTCTGCATCGCAGCTGTCCTCTTCTGTTTTCGTTTCCTCCCAGTCCGACTCCGGCAGTTCGTACACGCGCTCCATTTCCTTTCCGTTGTCCAACTGATAGGTTATGGTGCAGCTGTTGTACTCCTGCTGGTGGCAAGGCAGATAGGGAACACTGTGGCGGTTGATCAGTGCTTGGTGCAGCTCCTCCACCGTTTTTACGCTGGTTTTGGCTTCCAGCCTTGGAGACACATCGGCACTAAATTCTCCAGTTTCGTTATCCAACATCTGTTGGGCACTTTCCCCCAGATAGGTCTGGGCGGAATCATCGTAGTGATACCCCGGCATCTGAAGGCGAATGGATTCTACGCTGGCGGGAGTCGGAACTCGTGTCACATAGCCCAAGCCATCGGTGCACAATCCCACGAAAAACACGCACATAGACACCACCAGCACGCCATAGGCAGGGAGGCTTTTTTTGAACTCCCGCAGCCCTTTAACCCAGATCACCTGAGTGACGCTGTGGGCCAAGGCGGCTCCGACGATCACAGCCAGGAAAAAGACCCAGTTCCGGTTGAGAATCGCTCCGAACACGACGCCGCAGCCCAGGCCAAAGGCGGCTGAAACCAGGAACCGGATGACGCTCCGTAGTCCAGGGAAGGAGAAGTTATTCTCCGCGCATTCGCTCTTCCGCTTCCGGTACACCAGAACGGCAGCAGCCAGAAGCAGAATGGTAACGGCGCACCACCAGACTACGGTCAGCGGCGAAATCTCATAGTAGTTCCCCAGCATCCCATTGTACTCTTCGGTGTAATTGCCGGCACCAAGCACCTTGCTGCTGATCGCTTCCACAGGGGCGTAGTCCAGAAAGGGTACGAACACCGCCAGATAGGGCACCAGCGCCGTGGCAACGGTGGACGAGGTGTTCAGTGCGCTGCCGGGCAAGGTCATCCGGATGATGACCGCGCCGCAGTAACAGAGTGCCGGCCAGCTCAGACTGAGGAAAATACCGGAGAGCACTGCGTTGACCATGGTTCCGCTGGCCACCAGAAGGAATAGGGTTAACGCCATGGCCGCCGCCAACAACAGCAGCAGGTACCCAACGCCCTCCAGGAGCCATAAGAACGTGAAGGGCGCCACGACTCCCATGGCAAAGGCAATGATGCCGCACAGCAGCGTGTTCAGCACCGTCACCAGCGCCAGCGTGGTAAAGCCCGCCGCCAGATTTCCCAACAGCATAGGGGTACGGCGGATGGGCAGGGCATGAAATAGGTCTACACTGCGCCGCCGGTGCATGTAGCCAAAGGCGGTGACAGAAAAAACAACTAAAAACAGCAAGGACAATGGAATCAGTACCAGATAAAACTGCTGGTTTAGGTTGCTGGCCATATCCTGGGAAAGGCTGTTCAAAATCTGCTGCTGGGTCATCCCCGTCCAATCCTGCTCGCTCTTGAAGTAATTCTGATACAGGCTGATGCTCCGACTAAGGTACACCATGGTGAAGCACAGCAACGTCATCGCTCCATACACAATGGACAGGATTCGGTTTTTCTTCAGCTGCCAGCAATAGACCTGCCGGAACTGCGCCAGGGCACTGCCCTTACGAGAGGATTCTGTTAAGCTCATAACCTGCTGCCTCCATTTCACTGATAAATACCTCTTCCAGGGATAGCGGGAGCATTTCAAAGAAAATCGTGCTGCGGCTGTTGATCACCGCGCTGATCTCCTCCTCACTGCTGCGGGCCACGAAGCTCACCAAGCTCCCCTGTGTTTCCAGCTTAATAATATCCAGCTTCTCCCGCAGTTCTTCCAACGCCTCGCTGTCCAAGGCTGGGCGGTACACCGCCTGTACCTTGTGAATCCCCAGCTTCAGGGAATCCAGCTCCTGCTCAAAGAGCACACCGCCCTTATGGATCAGCCCTATATGGTCGCAGAAATCCTCCAGCTCCCGCAGGTTGTGGCTGGCGATGATCACGGTCATTTTCCGCTCCGCCGCCCGATCCGACACCACCCGTTTCAACAACTGCCGCATCACAGGGTCCAGACCGTCGAACACCTCATCCATCAGCAGGTAATCCGGCATGGTGGACAGGGCACAGACCAATGCCGCCTGGCGCTGCATGCCCTTGGACATGTTATGAATTTTCATCTTCTGATCCAACGGGAATACCTTGCACAGCCGCTGGTACTCTTCCTCATTCCAGTTGGGATACGTCCGGCGGAAAAAGTCTGCCATATCCTTCAGACTGAACTGATTCATGAAGTAGGGATAGTCGGAAACAAAGAACACCCGGCTTTTCAGCGCTATGTTCTCATAAGGCTCCTGACCGTCGATGAGCACCTGACCGCCGTCCGACTCGTACACGCCGCTGACGCAGCGCAGCAGGGTGGATTTCCCGGCGCCATTGCTGCCCACCAGGCCAAAAATGCTCCCCTCTTCTATCGCAAAGGACACTGCGTCCAGAGCGGTAAATGAACCGAACTTTTTCGTAAACTCCTTTAACTCAATCACAGACTCTTCCCCTCCTTTTTCTTCAGATACGTCTCGGTTTCCTCCCGGATCTCTCCATGGGTCAGCCCGGAGTCTAGCGCCGCCTGGAGCGCTGTCTGCAAGGCAGTCAAGCCGCGGGCCTTTTGCCGCAGCTTAGCTTCCCCTCCCGCTGCCAGGAAGGAACCTTTTCCCGGTACCGTTTGTATGACTCCATTGTGCTCCAGCATACGGTACGCCTTTTGCACCGTATTGGGATTGATGGCCAGTTCCTCTGCCAGAGATCGCACAGAGGGGAGCCGGCTGCCCGACTCCAGTACACCACAGGCTGCCATCCGTTCCACCGCCTCGCACAGTTGATCATAAATTGGTTTCCGGCTTTTGTAATCTAGCGTAAACAAACAATCACCTCACATAGAACGAATCCCTACAGGCGGTCTGCCTGTCTGGTCCGTTGGTTGGATTACCTCGGAATTGCACTAACCGTATTACCGCAATTAGTACAGTATGAAGGATACAAGATCCTCCCGCTTCTGTCAATGACGATTCCATTACAATTCGTTACAACCATCTCTGTACCTTTTTCCTATAAAAACAAGAAAATTTCCTCAGTCTTCTCTCTTTCCGTCCCTTTTTTTCGGCACAATCTCAGTCTTTTCTCCCTCTGCGCCAGGCTATTGGCAGCATTTTCCTTCGGTTCGCAGTTATTTCCACTTTCGACTTATTTTCTCCTTATTCTACCCAGTTTCCGCTATTGTAGTGCACTTTTCGTCTTTTCTTGATTGACATTTTTCGTCATCTCTTGTATACTTTTTGTTAACCATTTATTCAAACAAACCCTTTTGTCCCGCCCACTCCATTGTTACGAAAGGAACGGTATCCCAACATGCGCATTTCAAAACGCTTCCTCTCCCTGCTCCTGTCCCTCTGTCTCCTGGCAGCAGCCATTCCTGCAACTGGTCTTGCTGTCTCCTCCGACAGCAGCACCCCCACAGCCGCAGATTCCGAAGCACAATCCGAGGACACCGACTCCTCCGCCAACAATCCCACGACTGACGAGGAAATTATGGCGGCTCTGGAGACCTACGACAGCTCCATTGATGACCCGCAATACCAGAAGGCCTACGATGCCTATCAGGAACGTCAAAAGACGGATGGGAACGCTATGCTCCAGACCCTCAGCACCGTCTCAAATCCCTATACCGGAAAAACCTACACCCACACCCACGCCAAAACCTCCTACATCTATGACGGTATCGACGTGTCCAAGTGGCAGAGCACCATCGACTGGAAGAAAGTGAAAGCAGACGGTGTTGATTTCGTCTTTATCCGCTGCGGCTACACTTCTCTAGACCGCTTCTCCATGGGCACCGATGCTAAATTCGCCGCAAATATACAAAACGCCTACGCGGCCGGGATCAAGATCGGCGTGTATTATTACTCCGGAGCCACCTCTGCCTCCGAGGCCAAGACGGAAGCCAACTACGTTCTGAATCTCATTCGCCCCTACAAAAGCAAGATTTCCCTACCTGTGGTTATGGACTACGAAACCAATGGGTCTGACCGTATTTACACCTCCTACCAAAAGACCAGCAAGGCCACCCGTACCACTTATGTTCAGTCCTTCTGCGATATCCTGGAGGACGCCGGATATGACGGTGGCATCTACGCCAGCAAGGCCTGGCTGACCGACTTCTTCAATATGTCCGACCTGAAAGACTACGCCTGCTGGGTGGCTCACGTCACCACAAAAACCAGCTATGCCGGGGAGTATGACTTCTGGCAGTACTCCTTTACCGGCGATATCAACGGAATCTCTACCGATGTGGACTGCAATTTCTGGTACACTGACGATAAACTCTCCACCTCCTCTGCCAGCGACACCACGCTCTCCTCTTCCAACACCACGGTGAAACTGAGCTACACCACCATCCCATACTCGGGATCCGCGCGGAAGCCCACGCCTAAGGTTACATACAACGGCACCACCCTCACCAAAGGCACTCACTACACCGTGTCCTATTCCAACAACAAGGAACCCGGTACCGCTACCGTGAAGATCACCGGCACCGGCAAGTACAAAGGCACCCTATCCAAAACCTTCACCATCACCGCCCTCACGACGCCTTATGTCACCATCTGCAAAACCTACTACCGCACCGGCTGCGGCACCAGCTACACTTCTAAAGGTTCCGTTTCCAAGGGCAAACCGGTAAACGTGGTGTATGGATGGTACAAAACCGTCAGCGGAAAAAAGTGGTACAAGGTTAAAATCGGCAGCAGCTACTACTACATGTACGGCCCCAACCTCATCCACGAAGTACTGGTCAAGTACGCCACCACGGTCAACCTAAACTATCGCAGCGGCGCCGGCACCAGCTACGCTGTAAAGGGCACCTTTGCCAAGGGCAACTCCATCCAGGTGGTAAAGGGCTGGAACAAAACCGTTAGTGGGGACAAGTGGTACAAGGCCAAGGTGGGCAGCAGCTACTACTACTCCATCGCCAAGTACCTGAGCAAGCAGGAACCCCTCTCCCTGTACTCTGTCAAGTCCACCGTTAACGTCCGCTCTGCCGCCGGCACCAGCAACACTCGAAAGGCTTCCCTCTACGCCGGCACTCCTGTGGCAGTGGTCTCCGGTGGCACCAAAATCGTCAGTGGGGACAAGTGGTACAGGGTGAAAATCAACACCAGCTACTACTACATCATGGCCAGCTACCTGAAGAAAAACTAAACGATACACGTTTAAACGGCTCTCTTTTGACGGGGAGTCGTTTTTTATCCCCTCTTTTATTCTCGTATTTGATTTGCACTTCCTGCCACTTTCGTGTATACTGATTATATGCCTATTACCGTGGCATTTGGTTGAAATTCACATCCTTTTTGTTCGAATATTTCACATTTTAGCTTTTTAGGTGGCTATGCTCTATGTTTTTTGACACCCATGCTCATTATGACTCCAGCTGGTTCGATTCGGATCGGGACGCCCTTCTGACGGCACTGCCTCAGTTTGGCCTTGGTTTGATCCTCAACCCCGGCTGTGACCTTACTACCTCTCAGACCGCAGTAGATCTGGCGCAGCGTTACCCCCACGTTTACGCTGCCGTAGGGTTCCACCCCTCTGACATCGATTCCTTTACGCCAGGCAGCCTGGACGACCTCCGTCAGTTGGCGTGTCATCCCAAGGTAAAGGCCATCGGCGAGATCGGTCTGGACTACTACTGGGCGGATTATGCGGATCATGACCGTCAGAAGGCCGTGCTGCGGCAGCAAATGGCTTTGGCACAAGAATTGGATCTTCCCGTGATTTTTCACGATCGGGAGGCTCACGGCGACAGTCTGTCCGTCGTCAAGGAGTTCCCCAACGTTCGTGGCGTTTTCCACTGCTATTCCGGCAGTCTGGAGGATGCTAAAACCCTCATCCAACTAGGTTGGAACCTCTCCTTTACCGGTTCCATTACCTATAAAAATGCAAAAAAGGCTCCGGACGTGTTGGCTTGGGTTCCAGAGGATCGGTTCATGATTGAGACCGACGCTCCCTATATGCTCCCCTATCCCCGGGTTAAAGGGGAAAGGCGGAACGACTCCAGCAAGCTCCCCCGGATCGCTGCCAAAATCGCTGAGATTCGTGGTCTGTCTGAGGCTGACGTAGCGCGAATCAGTACGGAAAACGGAATCCGCTTCTTTGGTCTGGAGGATTCCATCTCATCACCCACTTGACCGTATGAAAGCCGGTTTTTCAGGCAGCAATTATCACCCCCAACAGGAGGAAACTATGAACTTGAAAAAGAAACTCACGTCTGTACTTTCTCTGATGCTGGCACTGACCATGCTCTTGAGCACGGCTGCCCTGGCACTGGAGACCACTGGGAGCACATGCGCAACGGAGTCCACCAGCCCTGAGGACAGCTCCTATTCGGAATCCGGTTCCGAGAGCACCGATCCCCCACCTGCTCAGGAGACAGGGCCCGATGGCTCTGCGTCTCAGAACCCGACTGACAGTGCAGATGCCTCGCAGGATCTTCCTGTCGAGGAACCCGACAACGAAGTCATACCTGCTCCCCTTAACGTACCTTACGGCTGGAGTCAAACCACCTACAACGGCCAAACAGCCTATGCATATACATATTTGGATATGAACAACACCACGGTGCTGGCTGGTGGCGCCCTCACCGACGGCACACATCAGGTGCTCCAGCTGCCGGCACAGACTGTGACCATCAATGGACAGCCCAAGGAATTCGAAGCAGGACTGTACGCCTTTGCCAACGATGTGTGGGATGAGGCCTACACCGCAACAGGGGCACAGTCTTACGACGTGGTAAACATCGACCTTTCTGACAATGAGTACTATCAGACCAAAGATGCCTATCCGCTGATGGTGACCTTCGAAAACGGTATCGGCACCCTCTTTACTGGTCGCTGCACCAGCAATGGGATCAAACGCCGCTATGAAAAAGGCGTTCCCTATACCGAATGGGGTCTGGGCACCGAATCTACCCCCAATCTCTACTACTATTCCGGTGGTAAGTACCAGACCAACACCTCCAAGAAACAGCTGTCAGCAAACGACGGCTATCACTTCTTTGAGGGGAAGCTATACCACGCCACCAGCACTACTTTGAACGACAAAAAAACCTCTCCTTACGCCGCCCCCTTTACTGGTCGCTACACCAGCGATGGGGTCAAACGCCGCTATGAAAAAGGCGCTCCCTATACCGGATTGGGTCTGGGCACTGAGTCTATCCCCAACCTGTATTACTATGTAGACGGCCTCTACCAGACCACGCAGTCCAAGACCGAAATCAAAGGGTTTCTCGGTGAAGGAAAGATCTGGAAGGGTAACGGTAAGTGGTACGTTGCCACTGATTCTACGCTGAACGACAAGAAAACCTCTCCCTACGCCGCCCCCCTTACCGGTTACCGCACCGTTAAGAGTAAGCTATATAAGTACACCAAGGGTGCCGGCGCCCTGTTTACCGGCATTTATAACGGTTACTACTACACCAAGGGCATGAAAACCACAAAGAGTGGCTGGGTTACCGTGAGCGGCAACACCTACTACTTCAAAAGCGGCAAAGCTGTCACTGGTTGGCAGTATCTCAAACGCAACGACAAAACCTACAAGTACTATTTTAAGTCGAACGGCATCCTGGTAAACGACCTGTTCTCCTACTTCGGCAAGAGCTATCTGAGCCGGCCCATGATCATTCAGATCAATCGCAAGACGCATACCGCTGACATTCTGCTCTACGACTCTGCCAAGAAGTCCTATTGCATTGCAGCCAAGTCCTTTGTCTGCTCTACCTGTGAGAAGAGCTCGGACTTTAAGACCGGCACTTACAAGCTCTATTCCAACCGGAGACGGCGCTGGTTTACCTTCACCCACCCCGAGACTAAGAAAACCAGCTATTACCAGTATGCTTCCTTCATTGTGGGCACTGACGCGTGGATTCACTCCTCCAGCTACTCCAAGAAGGGTAACATCCGTTCTCTGAACGTAGGCAACTACAACAAGCTAGGTACAAACCAGAGCTTCTACTGCGTCCGGTTCCAGGTGGCCAACTGCAAGATCGTCTACGACGCCGTGGGCAAACAGGGCAATGCAAAAGTAAAAGTAAAGCTCTACAACTCCAGCAACAAGGGTCCCTACGGCCAGATTAAGTTATCTGACACCACTGGCAAGCTCTCCAGCAAGCGGACATATGATCCCACCGATCCCGCTCTTTAAAAGCAACTTTTCTTAATCCCGTCCTGCGAGGACAACCAACGAAACAGAAAAACCCACCCAGGTCCTCTCATACGAACCCGGGTGGGTTTTCTCTATCCACCGATTATTTGATGACATCCGCAAACTGACCGTCTACCAGGTCGCACAATGCCTGGGGCGCCACCAGCACCTGGAGTCCGATTTTCCCGGCGGATACAGCAATCACGTCGTAGTTCCGGGCGCTTTCATGGAACGTGGTCACGAATGGCTTCTTCATCCCCACCGGTGAACACCCTCCCCGGACGTACCCGGTCAGCGGCAGAAGCTCTGTCACATGGATCAGTGCTACACTCTTCTCTCCTACCACTTTCGCCGCCTTTTTCAGATCCAGCTCCGCCGCCACCGGCACGTCAAACACATAGTATTCTCCTCCTGCGCCCCGGGTAACCAGGGTTTTGAACACACTCCCCGGTTCCTGCCCCAGGGACTGGGCAACTGTGATGCCATCGACCGCCACACCCTCCTCATGGGGGTAGGCCTTAGCCTCATAGGGGATCTTTTTTTGCTCCAGCACACGCATAACATTGGTTTTTACTACTTTCTTTTTCACGCCGTTCTCTCCTCACCGCCGTTTTTTTCATTATATCAGATGGGTTTCCCTGGGACAAGGTACTACTTTTTGTTTCCGCTCCATTGTATTCGGCAGGGAATTTTGATATAATTTAATCTAATCAAAAAGACCATGTTTTAAATCGGATTGGCGCCGTCCGGCAGGGGAATCGGCGCAGTGAGGAAGCGAATGCCATGAAATTTAAAAACTGGACGACAGCCCCCTGCAATGTCTCAGCTGCCCAAACGTTAGAAGCTGCCGGAATCTCTCCCCTTTCCGCCCTAGTGCTCTCCGCCCGCGGTGTAGAAGAACCGGAGGCAGCGGCAGCTTTTCTCTCCCATGACAGCACCCTGCTCCACGATCCCATGACCATGAAGGGAATGCCTGAGGCAGTGGTTCGGATTCAACAGGCTCTGTCCGATCAGGAACCAATTTGCGTCTACGGAGACTATGATGTAGATGGAATCACTGCCACCTGCCTGCTCACCGATTACCTCCAGCAGCAGGGCGGCCTGGTCACCCCCTACGTTCCCGACCGCATCCGGGAGGGATATTCCCTCAACTGCGCTACGGTATCCGCCCTGGCGGAACAGGGTATTACGCTGATCATCACTGTAGACTGCGGTATTACCAACTTGGACGAAATCGAATACGCGAAACGTCTGGGCGTTGATGTCGTTGTCACCGACCACCATGAGTGCAAAGCGCAGCTGCCCGACGCCTTTGCCGTAGTCAATCCACACCGGTCGGACTGCCCCTATCCCTTCTCCGCTCTGGCGGGAGTTGGTGTCGCCCTCAAGCTGGTACTGGCCCTGGGTGGCCCGGAGCAGCAGGCAGCACTGCTGACCCAATATGCTGACCTGGCCGCCATCGGTACGGTGGCAGATGTGATGTCCCTGACTGGGGAAAACCGCACCATTGTCACTCTGGGCCTGGAGCGTATGGCAGTCACCCAGCGTATGGGTCTTGCCATGCTGCTAAAAGAGTGCCGACTCAACGAAAAACCAATCACCGCCTCCTTCATCAGCTTTTCCATTGCCCCCCGCATCAACGCCGCCGGACGAATGGGCTGTCCCTTCCTGGCGGTGGATTTACTGCTAACAGAAGACGCCCTTCTGGCCGCTGATCTAGCTCACCAGCTGTGCCAATTAAATCGGGAACGCCAGGCCGTGGAACAGGATATTTTCAGTCAATGCACCGCCCTGCTGAATCAGCGTCCCTCACTCCGGGAAAGCACCATCGTCCTAGCCGGGGAGAACTGGCATCAGGGCGTAGTCGGCATTGTCGCCTCCCGTCTGGTGGAGCGCTACGGCGTCCCCGTATTCATGATCTGCCTGGAGAACGGAAGGGGAAAGGGCTCCTGCCGTAGCAACGGCGTGTTCTCCCTTTTTTCCGCCCTGGAGCAGTGCAGCGACCTGCTGGAGGGCTTTGGCGGCCACGAGCAGGCTGCCGGTTTTACCATTCGGGAGGATCGCATTCAAGCCTTTCGCCGCCGTATGTGCCAACTGGCGCGGGAAGATCCTGCCGCCGGTGAGGCAGTTACCACACTGACACTGGACGCAGTCCTCCCCAGCGGTGATCTGCTGACCCTGGAAAATGTGCAGGCTCTGGAGGAGCTGGAGCCCTTCGGCGTAGGCAACCCGCGTCCCACCTTCCTGCTGGAACACGCCGTCCTGATCAACTACTCCTGCGTCGGCGGTGGCCGCCACACCCGAATGCAGGTGGACTGTGATGGAATCCTGCTGGATGCCATCTTCTTCTCCACTACCCCTCATACCGCTGCGCTGCGCCCCGGTCTGGCGTTGGATCTGGCCTTCTATCCCCAGATCAACCACTTCCGTGGCACCCACACCGTTCAGCTCCTGATCACCGACATTCGCCGGGCACTGTCCCCGGCCATGCTGGAGTTCCGGCTGTACCAGCGGTTCCGTGCCGGCGATCCCCTCACCAACCGGGAACTGCTCCAGCTGCTACCCAAACGGCAGGATTTTATTGCCACCTGGCGCTATCTGGCTCGCTGTGCTCAGCATGGCCCCATTACCGAGCCGCCTCTGCTGCTGTCGGATAAAATCACCCGTGCCTTCGGGTTCCCCAGCGGCTGCTCCCGCACCATGGTCTGCCTGGACGTGATGCAGGAACGGGGTCTCATCGACCTATACAGCGAATCCGAACAGCTCCGGATCACCATCCGGCAGGTAGAGCAAAAGGTCGATCTCAACGACTCCGAGATCCTGCGTCAGCTGCGCCGGATGCTGGAGGAGTGATTTTTTCCCCCAGGCAAACCAGAAACAAAGGAGGCGTTTTTATGGATCCCATTCTAAAACAATACCAAGAGCTGGAACAGTGCGTACTGGTCTACAACCCTGCTCTGGATAAAACGCTTCTTTTCAAAGCCTTCCAGTTCGCCAACGACGCACACAAAGGGCAAAAGCGAAAGGACGGCTCCCCCTATATCACCCATCCACTGGCCGTGGCTCAAATCGTTGCAGAACTGAAGCTGGACGCAGAGTCCTTAGCCGCTGCCCTCCTCCATGACTGCATTGAGGACACCCCCGTTACCCATGAGGATCTGGCTCAGGAGTTCAGTCCCGCCATCGCTGATCTGGTGGAAGGAGTCACCAAGCTGACTCGAATCAACTATGTGTCCATGGAAGAGAAGCAGATGGAAAATCTGCGAAAAATGCTGGTGGCCATGAACAAAGACATCCGGGTGATTCTGGTAAAGCTCTGCGACCGGCTCCACAACATGCGCACCATGCAGTATCAGTCCCCGAAAAAGCAGCGGGAAAAATCCAGGGAAACCTTGGAGATCTACGCGCCCATCGCCCACCGCTTAGGTATGCAGCGTTTGAAGTGGGAGCTGGAGGATCTTTCCCTAAAGTACCTGGATCCCTTCGGCTACCAGGAGATTGAGGATGAACTGGCCGGGCGTTCGGAACAGCATCAAAGCTTCATGAAGATCACCAAGGCCAAAATTCAGGCGCGTATGGAGCAGGAAGGCATTCAGTGTACCATCACCGGCCGGATCAAGCACATTTACTCCATCTACCGGAAGATGTTCGCCCAACAGAAAAATCTGGAGGAAATCTTCGACTTGTGCGCCTTCCGGGTCATCGTGGACACCATCCCCGACTGCTACAACGTGCTGGGCCACATCCACGACATGTACAATCCGGTGCCCGGCCGGTTCAAGGACTATATCTCTACCCCCAAGCCCAACCTGTATCAATCCCTTCACACCACCATCATTGGCCGGGAGGGCATCCCCTTCGAGGTGCAGATCCGCACCTGGGAGATGCACGAGACGGCGGAGTACGGCGTGGCCGCCCACTGGAAGTATAAGCAGGGCATGGCCAACACCCAGACCGGCACCGAGAACACCTTTGAGTGGGTGCGCCGACTGCTGGAGAGCCAGGAAGACACCGACGCCGAGGAATTTGTGGGCTCCCTGAAGGTAGACCTGTTCTCCGATCAGGTCTTTGTCTTTACGCCCCGGGGCGAGGTAAAGGGGCTGCCCGCCGGTAGCACCCCCATCGACTTCGCCTACTCCATCCACTCCGCCGTGGGCAACCACATGACCGGCGCCAAGGTCAACGGCCGCATCGTCCCCTACGAGACCGCCCTGAAAAACGGTGACATCGTAGAAGTTATTACCTACCAGTCCGCCAAGGGGCCCAGCCGGGACTGGATGAAGCTGTGCAAGAGCAACGAGGCTCGCAATAAGATTCGACAATGGTTCAAGAAAGAGCGCCGGCCCGAGAACATCGTCCACGGCCGGGCGGCCTTTGAATCCGAGCTGAAGCGGGCGGGCTTTTCGCTGGTCATGATCTCCGCCGAGGACGTGCTGCCCCGGGTGCTAAAAAAGATCCAGTACAATAGCCTGGAGGACCTGTATGCCGCCATCGGCTACGGGGGCATGACTGCCCTGAAGGCGGTGAACCGGATCCGCAACGAGATGCTCCAGATCGCCCGGGAGCGCAAGGAGCAGAACGCCATCCAGGAGCTGGTCCAGCCGGAGAGCAAGATCATCCATGTGAAAACTTCCCTGCCGCCGGAGCCGACATCGCCTAAAAAACACCACTCCAAAAGCGGCATTATTGTAGACGGTTTGGAAAACTGCCTGGTTAAATTCGCCAAGTGCTGCACCCCCGTCCCCGGAGACCCGGTGGTGGGCTTTATCACCCGTGGCTACGGCGTCTCCGTCCACCGGCAGGATTGTCCCAACGCAGACCCGGCCAAGCGGAAAGAATCGGAACAGGGACGCTGGGTTCCGGTAACCTGGGGACAGAGCGATCAGGTACTCTATCAGACCACCCTGGACATCTCCGCAAAGGATCGACCTAACCTATTCCTGGATGTGGCGGCTACTCTGTCCGCCGCCCAGATCCGGGTGGACACCCTCACCGCTAAGGGAATGCCTGACGGCTTCGCTCTGGTCTCCGTTGTCATCTCCATCCGGGATCGTGAGGAACTGGACACGGTGATGAAAAAGCTCAACACCATCCATGGTGTACTGCGCGTTCAGCGCACCCATGGCTAATTCTATCTACCTTCATTAAACAGAAGGTCTTTATTACAATAAACCCCAAGACCAACCGATCCGCAGGTCAAATCGTCTTCGGCATGAACATTATTATTTTCATCGTAGCCGGTATTCTCTTCGGTTGGGATCGCGCCATGTACTCCCTGATGGCCTACTTTATCACCTTCAAAGTCATCGGCAACCACATCAAACAGATTCCGGTCAGTCCGGAGCAGCTCTCCCCTGACCTCATTTCAAAATAAGGACGTGTTTTTGCTATGCGCGCTGTTGTCACCCGCGTTACCTCCGCCTCCGTCACCATTGACGGCTCCATTCACGGTCAAATCGGCACCGGTTATCTAGTTCTGCTGGGCATTGGCCCCGACGATACCCCCGCCCAAGTAGTAAAGCTGGTGGATAAAATCTGTAATCTCCGGGTTTTTTCCGATGAATCGGGTAAAATGAATCTGAATCTAGCTGCTATAAACGGCTCCCTGCTGGTCATCAGTCAGTTTACTCTTTACGCCGATCTCAAATCTCGGCGCCCCGGCTTCTCCCATGCCGCCAAGCCTGACCTGGCGATCCCACTTTATGAACAATTTCTGGCGGAGTGCGAAGCACGGGGATTTCAGGTGGAGCACGGCGAATTTGGCGCCGATATGCAGGTGGCTTCCGTCAACGACGGTCCTGTCACGTTGCTCTTTGACACGGACACCCTATAACGCAGACTCACCGGATGCACCTGGAACGCTGTCCCTGAGGGGTCCCCGTATGCGTATCCCTGTCCCGGTTCACTCCACATATAAACAATATAAACATACAGGAGGATTGTAAATTATGTTTGTCTATTCCATGACCGTTGGCCCTGTGGCCACCAACTGCTACCTGCTGGGGGACGAGGAGAGCGGCGCGGCCGCC
>CALLZZ010000260.1 GCA_937858235.1 uncultured Clostridia bacterium | reverse complement strand
GATCATATCTTCAATGTCAGGCTTGGTAAGTGTCGTATTCTCTTTCTTAAACAACCCATCAACCATGATCTGCAAGCTCATATCAATCGTATAGTCCGGCTTTAGGATGCATATAAGCAATGCATAAAAGTTTTCTTTCATCCCCCATACCTCCTAATCCTTGCTTTAACCGCTTCCAGCAGGGCTTCTTGCCCCGTCTCTTTCCGCTCCAACGCTTTCATTACATCTTCATCCACTGTGCCCTCGGTGATCAAATGATGCACAATCACATTTTTGGTCTGTCCCTGCCTGTCCAGTCTGGCATTCGCCTGCTGATAAAGTTCCAGGCTCCAGGTTAGGCCAAACCAAACTATAATATGCCCTCCTGCCTGTATGTTAAGCCCATGGCCTACGCTGGCCGGATGTGCCAATAGCAGCCTGATCCTGCCTTCGTTCCAATCTGCTATATCCCTCGAAGTCTCAAGCGTTCTTGGATTCAGATCCTTGAAGTGCTGCATCAGCCGGCTGTAGTCATGCTTAAAGTTATAAAACACAAGTACTGGTTCATCATTGAACTCCAATATCTCATCCAGTGCTTCTAACTTTCCGTCATGGATATGCGTTACACCACCATCCTCGTTGTAGACAGATCCGTTAGCCAGCTGTAATAGTTTCTGGGTCAATGTAGCTGCTGTCAATGCTGTTATCTGATCATCATCAACCTGCAGGATTAAATTCTTTTCCAGCTGTTCATATAGGACCCGCGCTTTTGGATCCATTCGGACATACACATTATTGTTGATCCTCTCGGGAAGCTCCAGATAATCATCTGCTTTCATGCTGACACATATGTCTGATATTTTTTTCTGAATTGCATTGTCTGCACCATCTTTAAGATCCCAGTCAAACACGGTGTATCCATTCCGGCGCCCTGGGGTGAAATACCTTTCCCGATAACCGGTAAGGGTTTTCCCAAGCCGTTCTCCGCGATCTAAGAGATACATCTGCGGCCACAGGTCCATATAGCCATTGGGTGTGGGTGTCCCCGTAAGTCCTACAACTCGTTCCATCAAAGGCGATACTTTCTTTAAAGCCTTAAATCTCTGTGACTTATTGGATTTAAAACTGCTTAACTCATCGATAACCACCATATCAAAGGGCCATTTTATGCCATAAAGATCTACAAGCCATTTCACATTCTCCCGATTGATTACATAAATATCACCATCTGTTTCTAGTGCATCCACCCGCTGCTTTTGTGTACCCAGAACCTTTGATATTCTTAACTGCTTTAAATGATCCCATTTCTCAGTTTCCCGACTCCATGTATCCTCAGCTACGCGTTTCGGCGCAATCACAAGGACCCTCTGAATATCAAAATAATCAAACATCAGAAGATAAATGGCAGTCAAAGTGATAACCGTCTTACTCAACCTAAGCCCATATCCAAAAACAACCCTACTTTAGGTATCTCCAATATTTTATTGGTCGCATATTTCTGATAGCTATGTGGAATGAACTTCATCTGGCACCACCTCCTTCAGCGTATCTATCATCAAGCATTTTATGCCAATCTAGGTGTTCTGCCTGATTTTTAAAAATTATAAGATTCTCGGGATCATTGTTTCTCTTATTGCCATCAATATGATGCACTACTTCACCCTTCTTCAATTTTCTTCCAAGCATTCTTTCAGCTACCACTCTATGTTCATGTCGCCCATATAGCTTTTTATAGCTGATTCCCTTACCTGTATTAAGATGATAATCCCTTAGTTTAGCTCTTACTTCAGGTGTCATGCGTATAGGATTAAGTTCTTTATTCATTTCCGTCATTCGCTTAGAATTCTTGCTAAAGTCACGATATTTATATCCATCCGGATTGTATTTTTTTGAATTAAATTTACCCAAACACTCCCGAGAACAGAAATTTCTTTCTTTTACTTGTGAAGGACAACGCTCTATTTCTTTTCTGCACCAATTACAATTAACTTTCATCCTTAAGCTCCTTTATGAAATCCTTTGCTTGGTCCATCCCATAGATCACACGATAGTTGCACCCCATACGTCGGATCTGGTCCCTTTGCCACATCTGCACGTTTGATAATTTTCCAATTACCCTTTTAAGTTCCACAAAGTAGACCTCCCCATCCGGTAATAAATAAATCCTGTCTGGCACACCTGGGTTTCCGGGGCTCACAAACTTATATGATCTGCCACCTATCTTCTTAATCTGGTCGTTTAGCCATACCTCGATTTTACTTTCTAATATGCCTTGCTTTTTAGGCATTTTCATCAACTCCTTGTGTAACCATGTAACTCCCTTCGCACGTGTATAGGCGAATATGCGTGTTTCGTGTAAATAATTTACTATTATCTTATATATTCAAATTAATATAAATATTAGTTACATGGTTACAAATGCATTTTTAGTTAGTGTTTTCGGGGCTTTCAGGTGTAACCAAGTTGGTTACATATTGGTTACAGGTTACACTTTCTTTTGTAACCATGTCTTGTATTTGTAACCATACTTTTGGAGAAGGTTACACCTATGGTTACACCCTTATGTACCCCTTTGCTACTCCATAAATTTTAAATCTTATAGTTTTTTCAGCCTTCTCCCAGCCTTCTATTCTAGCCATAATGGCACCTATTTCATTTGAGTCCATCTTTCGTAGACTTCCTTTATCTTTACCAAAACATTCGCACCATATTTCAGCTATGCATACACGCTGCCGCTTAACAGTACCATTCTGTCCTACTCGTTCGAACTCGTCGCCACTCAAAAAGTTCCTGCGTTCGTAGGTGTTCATGTCTTCCCAGTTCTCCGGTAGCAGGGTATCTAAATACTCTCTTATCACGCCCTCACGCTCATCAGTCTCCATTGCTTCCCTTTGTTCCTTCCATGCCATTTCTGCCAGGTCCCTATCCAAAAATAATGACTCACCATTTTTGTAATGATGCTTAGCTTCTGCCCATATCTGCAGGATATCTTCATGAGTTATATCCCAAACTTTTTTAGCACCATTACCCGGTGTCCGGACCGGCCAAAACCTTCGATTGCCTGTAGTATCCCTGAGGTATCCATTTTCAGCATTTGTTGTGCCAATAAAGATGCATTGTCTTAGATGAGGTGTGGCCCTCCGGCCGAAGCTTGCCCGATATATATCGTTCTGCTTGCTTAAAAATCCTTTGAGTGTGTCAACCTCAGCTTTACGAAGTCCTGCCAGCTCTCCTATTTCAATGATCCAGTATCCCTGCAGCTTCTCCGCTGCCGTTTTGTCTTTGGTATCTGTCAAAAGTAAACTGTCAGAAAACCATTCGCCACCCAGCTTACCTATCAGGGTACTCTTACCTATCCCCTGCGGACCATTGAGCACAAGCATGGTATCAAACTTGCACCCGGGGTGCATCACTCTTGCAATTGCACCTACTAGGGTCTTCCTGGTCACCGCTCTTACGTACTCGTTATCTTCAGCGCCCAGGTAGTCCACCAAAAGGGTATCGACTCTCTCAGCCCCATCCCACTCTGGAAGGTCATGAAGAAACTCACGGATCGGATGGTATGACCTATCATCCGCAATCTTAGTAACCGCTATATCATAGTTTCTAGCCGAAAAAGTGCCATAGGTAAGATCTATGTAAGACACAAGCTGCGCGTCATCTGCATCCCGCCAAAACTTACTGGGATGCTTCCATGGCACTTCCCCGGTGATTTCCATGCCATCACTTAATTGATTAAAAACAATATCCTTTAAATTAGGATCATTTCGAAGGATCAGGATAAGATTGTTAAGTGTATTCTCCAGCTCGCCCCGCTTGTTGTATTCCAGTTTTGCAAGCCATGTGGTATCATCTTCCTCTTGGACAAACTCTTCCTTCGCATTCTCTAGCTTTTCTTGCCCCATCTGAAGCTTAGTTTCCGCATCATTCTGAACAAACTCAACCATTGCCTTATAACTAGGCAGTTTAGTTATGATTGTATCCATTGCAGTATCATCATCCGGCTCTGCAAACTTATGCAGCCTTATAAGATCAAAGGCATTGCAAAGCTTTCCGCTGGCAGGATCTGTTGCATGGTTACTATATGCAAATTTCTCATCCTCATAGATCACAAGACCTGCGGCCGTGGATCCGCCAGTGTAGGTATACCGGTTTGGCATATCACACTTAACATATGCGTCTGGTATAAACTTCTCGATCGCTTCCGGCACTGTGTAGGTCCGGCAGAAGGCTCCGATCAGCCCTGGCTTTTCGCAAGGATCACCCTGCTTATCAGCCTGCTTCTTTCTGTAATTCACTGCTCTGGAGCTCTCCGGCCAGTAGCTGGTATCCGTCCAATCCGGATACCTCTTAAGCACCTTATCAGCACTTAAAAACGGATAATCCAGAAAGTTATAAAAATAGGTACCGTCAGAGCTAACACTTGGCCAGTACATCAGCCTTGAAGCTTGATATGTAGTATCATCAAAGTAATCAATACCAATTTCCTCTGCAACCTTGCGTCCTATGGCCTCATATTCGTCCGGTGTTACTTCTCTATCTAAAGGGATTAGCAAGCGGTATCTTGGTGTTTCCGGACTGTGCTTATGCGTGGAATACACACAACAGGCATAATCAGCAAGCAGCTCCAAGCTTTCAAAGAAGTCTACCGGTGCAAAGTCAGCATCAAGAGTCAGTAATTGCCTTGTGGCAACGCTTCCGGCTTTTCTTCTGCCTCCAGTAAGGGTACCGCCAACAAATCCCCCAACGTCCTTAATCTGGTCCTGTTCAGGCTTGCCATATTTCTTATACTCTGCATAGGTCTCCTGAGTAATGACCGGTGTTTTAAGCTTTGCAACAAGGCTGGACCAGAGGATCTGTTTATTCTTCCATTTCTTCTCGAAACGGTTTTTACCCGTTGCGATTGCCACCTGGCCATCATGTTTAAGCTTTAATTTATAATCCTCTAAGTTGGCCACCTTCATGCCTTATCCTCCTAGTCTTCACATTTAAATGGCAACACTATACCCACACACACCTCATCTTCAAAGATCTTTACAGGGCTTATAAGTGGCTTATTCTTTGATATTGCAAACGTGCATTCTTTATCAAAATATTTTAATAGCTTTTCATCTACCCAGGTATAAGCATTCGCCGATTTCAGCTTGACCAGTGTAACTTTTTTCACCCTTCTAAGTTCATTAGTTTTGGTAGCATCCTCGGTCTCAAAATCAAAAAATGAATAGGCCTTTAGCTGATTGCCCGGAATTTTATTATGATCAATGTAAAACCTATTTTTAGGTATCCTATATAGCGCATAACCATCAAGTGTTACCGCTATTTCTTCCTCATTTAGCACTCCTGCTAACACCTGATTTCTTTTGTCCTCTCTATCCAGCATCTTCAGTAATTCTGTTTGCATTTTTATATAATTCATAAATCCTCCTAATCCTTTCTATAAAATGGTGTCTCGTAGGTATCACCTTTGAGCGGTAACCCAGGTGCCCAGCTAATATTTTGCCCCATAAGTTCCGTTATGGTCTCTGCAGCATCCACATCCTCGCATGGTACGTCAACAACCATTTCATCATGTACATGCATAACGATCTTATAACCGGCTGCCTCAACCCTTAGCATAGCCACTGCCAGGCAATCCCTTGCTGTCGCCTGTACGATGTTCTCAACCAACTTTCCACCATAGGTCTCAAGTCTCCCCCACCGCTTGGTAGTTTGTTCCACCCCTGCATAAGTGATCTGATCCATGCCTCTTGCATTCGGTTCTATCCTTGCATCATAGTAGGCCAGTTTTCGCCCACCAGGCAGCTTAATAAAAAGGATCTGATTAATATAGCTAAACTCTAGTCCATGCTTAATCTTCACTGTCCTGCGTTCTTTAATTGCTGCCTTAGCTGCAGCTTCCACTGTGTACCACAGCTTTACGATCCTTCGATTGGATTCCCTCCATTGATGTACCAATATAGGAAGTTCCTTTTCCTCTAATCCCATGTCTAAAGCGCCCATTGCTATTAGCGCCCCAACTGACCCTTGATAACCCAAAGCTAACTCGGAAACCTTGCCCTTCTGCCTTAATGGGCTGCCCTTATGTATCTGATCGATAGGTACATTAAACATCTGGGAAGCAGAAGCTTCATATATCTTTCCATGTGTCCGGAATACTTCTAGTCTCCACTCCTCATCTGCCAGCCAGCTGATAACCCTTGCTTCAATAGCTGAGAAGTCACTTACTACGAACCTACATCCTGAGGAGGCAATAAATGCTGTCCGGACCAGCTGAGAAAATACAAATGGTGTTTCGCCGAATAACAGCTCAACTGATTCAAAGTCTTTTTCCGCAACAAGCTCCCTTGCAAGTTCTATGTCGGGTATTTTATTCTGCGGCAGGTTATGGACCTGTACAATCCGACCGGCCCATCTGCCGGTACGATTAGCACCATAGAACTGGAGTATTCCTCTAAGTCTTCCGTCATTACAGATTGCCTTCTCCATTGCGGCGTATTTGGCTGTGGATGTCTTACTCATGGCCTGACGGATCTCAAGTACTCTTATCGCCACTTCATCATTACAGGTAGATATGAGCTCTTTTACACTATCCTTGGTTAAGCTGTTTACCTCATATCCAAGTCTTTCTGTCAACCATTTTTTCAGCTGGGCGGGACTGTTAGGATTTTTAAGCCCTGTAATAGACTTAGCCTCTTCTGCAAGATCTGCCTGGTTCTTAGTGTCGTACTGGAGGATGCCTTCCGCAAAATCCCAATCAAGTTTTATTCCCCGGTCATTCATCCGCTGATCAAAGTCCCATAGCTCCTGCTCACTTTCCGGTACAGGATAGATCCTTATCTTATTCAGGATGGCCTGCTCTGCCACGACATCCTGCCGGTTGTATTCAATAAATAAATTCCACTTTTCTTCATCATGTTCCGGCAGGTTTCTTGTCCGTCCGCCATTTTTCTTTGTAGGCTTACAAGGCTTACAAAAGTAATCGATAAGGGACTTACCTATCTTATCCTTCTGTTTATCCTGTGGCAGTCCTAAAGCTTCTCCTACGTCAGCAAGAGATCTGGGCAGCCCCAGCATAGATGCATGCACCATCGTGCATCGCCACTGTTCTGGAGGCATTGGTGTATCAAAGTACTTAGCAAGTGCTGTTCTCTCAAAATTTGCATTGAAAGCTGTTTTGATTACTTCCGGATCCGTAAGTGAATCCCAGAAATTCGGGCATAACATTTCGATTGAATCCATAGCTCCGGCTTTACCCAATCCATGTATATCCATTACTGTCACATCGTCTTCATCATCAAATTTGTATCCTATAAGCAGTATTTCAAAGTCAGGGGCATCGCAATATGCGTATACCCCTGCTTCTTTAATATCAACACTGCTATAGGTTTCAATATCTATCGCAAGTGTTTTCATCGTGATCACCCTAACAGATCACTATAGTCATCGTCACCATCATCCTGCAGATCTGGTCTGCTGTCTGAAAAATCATCTTCTGCAGAAGCTCTGGATGCTCCTAATGGTTCACCATCCTCAAGCTTTTGGACATTGTTAAGTCCCACGGCAATACCTTTATTTCCATTACTGTTAAACGGGAAGAAGTTGATTGATGCCCTGCCATAGCAGCCAGAATATACCTCTGTCGGATCCAGAACTTCATTCAGGTCTGCATCAACGATACCGGGCTTCTGGTTACTGTTGGCATTGAGGAAGAACATGCCCTCATATTCCTCTGCTTCGTCAGCCCTCTCAGCGTCTCCATCTCTTAGCGGAAGCTTTAAGTTAGCCGGAAGCTTACCGCCCCACTTATCAGCAATACCCTGCTTCTTGGCTGCTTCGATAGCTGCCTTAATCTTACTTAAAGTTGCTTTATCCTTTTTATTGATCAGCAGGCAGATGGAATATTTCTCATCCTGTCCCTGTTGGAAGCTTCTAGCCTTAAAAATATTTACATATGAAAATCTAACCTTGCCTGTTACTACCTTTGTTGAATTTACCTCTTTACTCATAATCTAATTCTCCTTTTCAAAATCATTAACGGCGTCCTGTGCCGTGCTCCTGCTTTCCAGCTCTTCTTTCATTACTTCGATATAACCATCGACATAAGGATTATCGCTTTGCTCCAACATCTTGATAGCGTTTATCAAATGCGTTCTACTCATATCAGATATGAGGATTTCGGTGCCATCTTGCATGGTCCAATAGTCATAATCAGGCTCCGGGATTGGATCTGGATCCCAGTGATCGAAGTCATTCCAAAAATCTAACATATAAAACCCTCCTACTCTGCAAAATCCTTAGCTGCATTATCCGCAGAGCTGTACTCTGGCCGCTTATCACTTTCCGGTGCCAATACAGGCTTACCTTGAGGCTTAATAATCAAATCATTAAGTAGCTCTTCAAATGTCTTTTTACCTAATAGCTTCTGCATAGCTGTAATGCCATAGAGTTTCTTTTCATAGATAGCTGCTTCGTCGTATCCAGCACCCTTAAGCTTATCCGCAACCTTAATATCATCCAGGTACTTCCGGTTGCTTCTTCCCTCAACTACCTTCCAGCCATCAAATTTCTTACCTTTAAGAGCTTCTTCCAGCGCGTATTCGGTGATATCAGTTACCCAATGCGCAAGCTGATCAGCTTTACGGAGTACTTCTCCTATTTCATTGTCCTCCAGCAGTTCCGGCGACTTGAATTCAAGCTTTGTTAATTCAAGGTTATATTCAGCCCTTGCCCTGCAAGTTTTTCTTGCTTTGCAGAACCGGCAGTGATCGCCAACAACAAACTCACCATCACCGGCCATGGCCATTTCAGCCTTAGGCTTTACCTCTTTCTCAGCCCATCCCATGAGTTCGTCCACTGTCAGAGTCTCTGATGTCACCATATCAAGCCTTGGTTGGCAAATAGTAGTTCGGACCTGCTCAATGTTGTAAAGCATTCCGAACGCTTCCAATGCACCCAGTCCATAAAGCCTTGTCTGTGGATTACCTTCTGCATTAACCCCAACACCTTTACCGTACTTGAGATCTATGACATGCAGTTCCTTATCAGCTATGATTACAACGTCACCAGTTCCGAAACCCTCAGGGACGTAAGCTGAGAAGTCAAGTCTCTGTTCAGTCAGTACGATTGCATCATCACATAGCAGTTTTGCTTCATTGACAAACTCGAACACTTGATTTGCATAACCCTCTACATATTCAAGGAGCTCCTGGGAGAAGTACTTATCTTTTTTCATCTTTGCGAATGCTTTATCAAACTGTGGTTTCGTCATGTTATGTAGATTGTAATTGATTATCAACTCAGCCAGGCTGTGTGCAAAGGTTCCTTCCTCTGCATACTCCGAAGTACTTTCCGGAAACTGATCTTCAAGGGAAGCAGATGGAGTACATGCCATCCAGCGGTGGGCTCCGCTGGCTGACAGTTTTGCGTGCTTATCAGGCATTAAATTTCACCTGCTTTCTCCATCAATGCTGCATAGTCTTTTGGATCAACGCTTGACAAGTTCTTAGCACCAAGGGAGGTTAGTAAGGCCTTTACCTGCTTTTGCTTGCCTGATCGGGTTAACTTGGCAAGTACAGCTCTTACTTCCTCCAAGGTATAAGCTTTTACTGGCTCCTCTTTCTGCTCGGTTACTTCAGGAGTATTATTCTTGTTCTCACTCGGCTGAGGCTCCACTTTCGGCTTATCTGTCTTAATAGCCGTTGCTGCTGTTTTCCCATTTACCAACTGGATAGCAAAACCCATCATCTCATTAAAATCTTTAAATTCCACTGTAATTCCCATTTAAAATTCCTCCTTTATTTTAGCGATGAACTCTTCGAACTCATCCATTGTTAATGTGATACCTTTGGTCATTTTTGTATGATCTTCGTTCCAGCCCCTAAAGTCATAGACCGGATCTCTTTTATTCCAGCTTACCCTGTTTAGCTCTTTACGGAATGTTCCGGAACTCTGTAAGCTGAATAAATGCTCGACAATCTTGAACTCCACATCTGCCAATTTAATCACCTCCTTAGTGTCTTCCGGCAGTTCTTCTCAACATACTTGTCCACGCAGTCCTCACAGAGGACATGCCCATCGATCTCATAAGCGGGATCCTGATCATACAAAGCATCCTCTGGATACAGTGGCATTGCACACATAAAGCAATAAGCAGCCGGCCTGCGGTCATGGCAGTTGCATTTCTCATCCGGATCCAGCGCTGCCCCGCAATCCGGACAGATATGATAATATGGCATAAGCTAATCCTCCATAAATTTATCAATTACCTTGGTTCCGCAGCTTCGGCAGATTAATACACCATCCACATCCATCAGCTGCCCTTCATCGTCAGATCCACAGATAACGCACTGTAGAGTTGCTTTCCGGATGCATATCTCTTCATTATCGATCCACATATCGACTAACTCATGATCGTCGAACTTAAGTGACTTGCGGATCTCCTTAGGGAGAGTTAATCTCCCGAGTTCGTCTAGGTTACGAACCATCCCTACGAACTTTTCTTTCTTCATATGTAACCGGATGATATTTTTATTAACATAGATACCGATCGGGGCATCCTCCCTGGCTCCGATACCAAATGACCGCCTGTATTCCATTGGCAGCGTAATTCTACCTAAATCATCTATTCTTCTAACTATTCCTTTCATACTGACCTCCTTTAATCTATTGCCTTGCAGATTACTAATCATCTCGCTAATCCTTATTTGCTCGATGAATAGCTTTGAATAATCCGGCTCCGAAAGTAGTCCTAAATCTCTTAAACACCTTATATATCCATGTGCAATCCCGTGGTTATGATAGGCATCCCTAAGCTCTGCATCAGACGAATCTTCTGTAAGCATGTCCGCATTATTCTGTAAACCCAGTACGATATTGACTGCCTCTGCAATATCTTTTTTCTCTACGTAAATCAGCCCCTGCTTTG
>CALLZZ010000259.1 GCA_937858235.1 uncultured Clostridia bacterium | reverse complement strand
GAGACTGCATCCAATGTATCGGTTACACTGATACGATAACGAGTATACATACCAGCTATCTGTGAACCATTCACCTCGAGGATACCAGAAGTAGCGCTTGAAACGATAATAGTCAGTGCTTCATATGCCGACCAATTTACTCCGTCTGTCGATGTTGCCTGTTGAATAACATACTGCTTAATAGCACTGGTTCCAGGTATTGTTCCGCTCCATGAAAGTGCTATTTTTGTGACCTCATATATCGGAGGAGAAGCAGTAAAGGTTGTCGGTGGTATCGGCAATGTATTTCTACGGACATTGTTGCTAGATATCGTCCAGTCAGAATAGAAACTTTCTCCGGCTGTTCCTCGCGTTCTTACTCGGAATCGACGATAATTTCCGCGCGTAGTTGGTGGGCTGACGCTTAAGATGCTGCTTGTTGCAGAAGTGTTCACAATCGTAAGAGCCGTCCAAGCACCCCAGTTACTGTTATCTACTGAGTCACTATATTGTATCTCATAAGAAGTGATGGCATTACCTGCACCATCAGATGCACCACTCCAGGAGAGCGAGACGTTTCCTTCAGCTAAAGTTGCACTTACTGAGCACGATGTCGGTGCTCCACAAGCCGTTATATTACAATAGATACTGTTACTGATCTTCTCCACCGAGTAAACATCAAATGTGTCGATTGTCCAAATGCCAAATTGAGTATATGTTCCAGGTGTTCTCGATACAGTTGGATTATAGCTGCCTCCACTTGCCGCTATAATCAGAGTGGTCAGCACATTCCATGTACTCCATGTGATATTATCCGTGGATGTACGACTGGCAATTTGGTATCCCTTTATTGGACTGGTACCGCTTGATGCACCACTCCAAGTCAGTGTAATAATCTCATCGCTATATGCTGCAGGAGATGCAACGGCTGTTGTAGCTGACTTAGGTGCTGTATTTCTTCGAACGGAGTTAGTTGATACTTTCCATCCGGAGTAATAACTCGCTCCTGCTGTACCACGAGTCCGTACCTGAAATCTTCGGTAATTGCCTCTTATGGTTGGCGGCGATGTATCCACACTACCGCTTGTGGCCGTAGTGGTAACTGTGGTCAGTGCTGTCCATGCTCCCCATGTTAAGTTATCAGAGGAATCACTGTATTGTATCTCATAACTCGAAATTGCGTTATTTATACCGCCAGATGCTCCGCTCCATGAAAGGGTTACACTGCCTTCCGCGAGTGTAGAGCTGACAGAACAAGAAGTCGGTGCTCCGCAGGCTGTCGTTAGGAGTGGTGAACTCAGCACCGTGTAGCTTGAATTGTCAATCACACCTGAAGAGAGCGTAAGTCTCCCATCTGAGACTACTCGAAAGCGCACACCCTGTGCAGTATTACCAGTAGTTGAAGCACAGGTCACTGAAACGTACCTAAGTCTTGGTGTGGTTCCATCCCAGTTATCGCCGTCCTCTGCCTTTATTCGTACCTGCGAGGAAGAGCCATTTACGGTCATGGTACAAAGTAAAGCATAACCGTTGTGGATAAAAGACCCAGATGAACCCAATGCCGCGGATATAGTGAAGTTATAGGTCATCTGGCTATTATTAGGCCGGCTTTTAGTATAAGTAATCGTGTAATAAACGGTCGGGCTAGAACCCGCCTGCAGTGTTATGCCATTAATATCCGCCATCGAATCTCACCTCCTATTCATAGACTGCCGATACTAACGAATTCACCAAACCACAAAGATTGGTATTCATACGGGTATCCATGATGTTATTTGTAACTATCGATGTGGCTGCCGTCGGTACAAGCACGTCTGCGATTCCAAGTTCATAGATATCGCTGGTTCTTGTCAATTCAGGAGCCACTGGTGTTGCAGCAGGGGTTCCGTCAACAACTGCAATCTTAATGCTTCGGTTGATTTGATTTAAACGAACCACAATCCGGTCAATACGAGGATTGCTTCCATTTGCCGTAGTAAGTGGCATATTCAAAGCATCCGTGTTTTCATATCTATATCCATTAATCCATGCACTTCCTGCTGCAACACTCACTGCTAATCCAATTGCAGGAGAAACCTGTAGGTTTGTTGGTGTAGCATAAAATACACCGTTAGATACAAGACTTCCGAAATATTCAGCAAAGTCAGTTGCATCATAGACTCTATCTCCATCAGATGAGTTGAAAAATCCGCTTTTCTCCATATTGCTCTCCTCCCTTTAAGCTCTCGCGTAAGAGCAAGATATAAGGTAAAAACCCGTAGGCAGTGTGGAAGAAGCCGCGTTTGCTACCACACCGCTTGTGTTAATTGTAATTGGCATACTTGTTCCGCTACCTCCCACAGTAGTTGCTACAGCGCGTACCGTCGAGTAAGGGTAAAAGTTCGCATTTGTTATTGTTAGAATCGTGCCGCCAGAAGCAACTCCTGAAGCCCCCACGTTAATCTGCATTCCGATTGAAACAACACCCTTATTTACAAATGACATATTAAAACCCATTGTCACACCACTTGCAAGTGAGTAGGTTATTGAGGTATCAGCTTCCTGAGCAATCTTTGCGGTAGTGACAGCACCATTCGCAATCCTGGTCCCTGATACAGGCGCATTATAGACATTGTTAATGCTGGATGCAAAGGTGCTTCCTCGAACGGCAGCAGCTATATCCGTAAGTGCACCGAGCGGAAAGCTTAGCCAGTTCGCCTGCCCGGACGGGTTATTGAATACGAAAACAGAAATAACATAGAACGTCATAGTATCCCTACTGATAAAGAAACCCATCGCCCTTTGGTAACCGTTTCCTGTGTTGTCTCCATTATGCTTTATCAAAAAGATGTGTCCGTTCTCACTTGGCTGGTCGCTGAACTTGTTACCACTGTACGAGGTAAAGTAAAAGGCATCTCCAGGTACCATATTGTGCAAAGCATATTGGCCGACCGATGTTGTACCCGCACCTACAAAGTTCTCGAGTGCAGGTAGTTTTCCAAGCAGATTGTTAATACTATCGGTAACGCTATCTCCTTGGATTTTAGGGTCTAATTCGTTTAAATCACCAAGAGTTTCTGTCACATTTCCTATTGCCTCAGCTACCTCAGAAATACCGGTTGGAGCAGATATTGCTGTTTTAACTTGGCTCATATCGGAACGAATTTTCTGTGATATTGTCAATTCAGCTTTTCCAAATACTACGCTTACACTCTGGCCATTCGCATCATAAGTTTCTACTATTTCAGTGATACGTGTTGTCATTGATACACCCCATGCCTTGGAAATGACTTTGACAGTCTGCCCAAGATCATAGTCTGTCTTATATGACAAATTACCGTGAGGGTTAACGGAAGTATCGAAAGAATAACGAATCGCCTGCTCATTCAGCTTACTTTGACCACGAAAAATCAGAGTATCAATGTAATCTGCTCCGAAATCATCCTTCCGCAGGTCTTTTGCATCTATAAAGATTTCATGCCGTGCCTCTCCAGAACCACTTGCAATGGCTACAAATGTCCGGTCTGCACCTTCACCTTCGCCGCCGACAAGTGCGGTATTAGCATAATCAGCAGCACTTATAGTGTAAATTTGTTCAGTTAGGTTCTCGTACTCCTTTGAGAACACTGCCTGTGACTCTATCCCCATATATAACATTACGGTTAAAATTCCAGTTGAAGGTGTAAATACGGTCTTAATTCCAACCTCTGAAACCTCACATAGTTCTGTTATCACATCCATCAAGTTCCGATACGATACCTGTGTGCTGATGGGCACATTTAAGTTCGGAGATAAAAATGATATCCCACTAATTTTCCTTGCTGTATCAGTAGGATTGATAAGATTATTATTAATCAGTTGCTCCACGCAAATTGAAATATCTCCGGACAGTTTCTCCGTTTGCCATACAATACGTCGGGCAAGAAATGATGTAGCAAATCGTCCGCTTGCAGTGATGATTTCCTGCTCAGTTTGAGACAATTCCAGATGCTCAATAATCCCAGCTTCCTCATCATCGTTCTTCCAAATGAGGTTTCCTTCTTTTAAGAGTGCTGTATTCTCCTGTGTTGCTATGGCTTTTAACTCAAATGAGCCACACTGTGAGTACCGCCTGGTCCATCGTAGGTATTCGAAGGATTCCACGATACCCGCAAGCTCTCGATTTGAATTGTAGATATATAACTCCATCTTTACACCCCCAGAAACTGTGGACGAAAATAAATACTAACCTCCAACAGATCCATATTGACTGAAGCATCGTAGCGCAGTGTGTTAAGACCTGCGGAAAGCTGAAAGAACACCGAATTGGTATCCAATAATGAAAAAGCATTTGTAATCGAAGAACCCTCCACTCTTACTACACGCTTGCCGGCGAAATGAGTATATACACGAAGTTCATCTCCGGCATCCATTGTCGTGAGAAGTCGAATGTATTCACCAGTATCTATCTTTAGGAGTTCAGGGTTTGTGACCGTACCCAGAGCTCGAAATACAATTTCACATCCGCAGGACACATCACCGATATTTTCCACCGTAATAATTTGACTTGGCTGACGCATTCCAAATTCCATACCACTCATAGGTATCTCCAGTTGGAATTCAAGTAGAGGTATCCATGATGCCAGTTCCTCTCTTACCTCATCCAATGTCTCGAAGAAAGGGGAGGGGCAAAGTAGGCTTACAAAGAAATTCGGTATCCTTTGTCGAGTAGAAACACTAAACCCTGCCTCCTCAACCACACAAGCAATTTGCCGACCTCGATATTGAAGCGTCCCGAGTAGTTTTGGACTAAATATCTGAAGGAACCGCTGTCTATGCACATAAGCATCACCAGGATTATCTGCAACTACTGTTCCTTCAATCGTGATGTTCCTCATATCTAAAGTAGAAGAAATATAAAAAGCGCCATCCTGGTCTGGCGCTTTGAAGGTGTTAACGGTCTGACTTACGTTGCCTGTGCCATCAATCTTGGTAAGAAAATACGGGCGGCTTTGTTTGAGTGTGATACTCCTGCCATTTGCATTAATATAAGTAAGTTCCATAGTCAGACCTCCTTTAATATTCAAGTGCCAGCTTGCGGGAGAGATTTTTAAACTCCCTTGCCAGTTCTTTTTCAGACAGAGCCTTTGGTGTCACCACTGAGAGATTTTGCGTGATGCTTGTGCCTGTAGCACTGCCTTGTCCTAATGAACCTCTGTAATTCAAATCGAAGTTTGTGGGTACTGCATTTTGCATATCCCGTGTAACTGCCGTCATTGCATCCTCAAAACCTACACCGATACCTTCGCCCATGTTGCGGCCAATTCCAGCAAATAGAGTTGAGGGAGAATTGATACCGAAGAAGTTCTTAATCTTAGATACCACATTACCGAAAAATCCTGAAATCTTATTCCATAGCCAAGCACCTGCGTCTGAAATACCATTCCACAACCCTTTAATCAAATTGCCGCCCACTTGAGCCATTTGGCTTATATAACTGGTGAAGGCTCTAACCAGCCCTGAGATGATCTGCGGAACTGCCTTAACAACCTCCACAATTATCCTTGGCAGGTTTGCAATCAATGCAACAAACAGCTGAACACCTGCTAATATGATTTTGTCGATGTTACCAATAATGGCATTTACCAGTGAGGTTATAATCTTTGGAATTGCGGCTACAACAGTAGTAATAATCTGAGGAAGTGCCTGAATGAGCGATATCAAAAGTCGGATGCCTGCATCAATAATCATGGGAATCGATCCAATGACTGCATTAATAATACTGTCGATGATTTGCGGGATTGCTTCCACAACTGCCGTAATGATGGTAGGAAGTGCTGTCACCAGTGAAGTCAGCAATTGAATACCCGCATCGATAATCTCTGGAATGGATTCAATCAGAAAATCCACCAGTGCTTCGATGATGGCAGGCAAGGCAGAAACAAGCTGAGGTATCGCGTCCACCAATCCCTG
>CALLZZ010000258.1 GCA_937858235.1 uncultured Clostridia bacterium | reverse complement strand
TGACTCATATACCAGCAGGTGCACCAGCAGATGCTTAAGGAGTGTTTGGCAATATTTGATCGAAATTTCCAATTTTATGTGTTATAATATATCAATCTCTCATTTGCGCCAAAACTCTTAATCGGAGACACGATAGGTATTATATGTCCCAGCCATGTTCCTGACCCAGCAAGGCATAAGCGCAGTATCGCTGTTTTGAAGTCACTGGGCTTTGAGGTCAAGTTAGGAGAAAATGTTTACAAAGACACCTATGGCTACACAGCAAGTGCCGAGGAGCGCACTGCTGATTTCAATGCAATGGTTGCGGATGATACTATTAAAATCCCGATCGGCTCAAACGTAAAGTTTAACGCTGATGCTCGCACGCTCGAATTTATGGATTATCACGATAATACATAGTGCTTGGAGGGTCACGATATGAACGTAAATGCTGTATTTGGGCAACTTGAAACCGGTTGTTCCTGTGGCGAGTATGAAGTTCCCGAGAATCTGAGGGAATTCTTTGAAGGAAAGAAAAGCAAATCTGGATGCTCATGCGGAGGTAATTGCTGCTGATGGATAATAAGAAAACATATAAGAAAAAACTATTAGTTAAAATACTGGTACCGATATTGATTGCGGTGACACTTATAATAATTTGGGTGGTAAAAACACAACCGACACCTACCCCCATTGACGAACAAACTGGGGATATTGCAGACTTTGTGCTCGAAGCAACATTGATTGATCTTGATGCGCTGAAAGAATATAACCTGCCTATCATAATTGATTTCGGAGCGGATTCGTGTATTCCATGCAAGGAAATGGCACCTGTACTGAAAACGTTAAACGCGGAGATGCAAGGCAAAGCCATAATCAAGTTCGTTGATGTATGGAAAAACGGCGACGCTGCAAAGGATTTTCCTGTTCAAGTTATTCCCACACAGGTGTTTATCTATGCTGACGGCACACCCTATGTACCAAGTGATGATATTAAAGTCGAGTTCACAATGTATTCCACGAAGGATACAAATGAGCATGTTTTTACAGTTCATCAGGGTGGCCTAACCGAGGATCAGATGAGGAGTATCCTTAGTGATATGGGGGTGGACAAATGACAGAAACTCTAGAAAACCTATCACAGCTCATTCAGACAAGTGGCTGGTTGGCTCCGCTTCTGGCTCTTCTGGCGGGCATCCTTACCTCGTTCACACCCTGCTCCCTTTCCAGTATCCCTCTGGTAATCGGATATGTAGGCGGCACGGGGCAAAAGGATACAAAACGAGCATTTCGGTTGTCGCTCACTTTTGCAGCCGGAGCAGCTGTGACATTTACTGCACTTGGCGTGATTGCTTCCATCGCAGGGCGGCTCATGGGAACATCCGCATCGTGGTGGTATATCATACTTGGAGTACTAATGGTATTGATGGCTTTGCAGACATGGGGTATATTTGAAATCATCCCGTCCAGCTATCTTATTTCTAAAAATACCAAGAAGGGTTTTGCAGGTGCATTCATCGCTGGAATTCTCGGCGGGGTTTTTTCTTCTCCGTGCTCCACCCCTGTTTTGATTGCACTGCTTGCCATTGTAGCCGGTAAAGGAAGTATAGTCTGGGGCATATTATTACTGCTGTTGTATTCAATCGGGCATGGTATCCTCGCAATTATCGCCGGAACATCTATAGGCTTCGTACAAAAGCTTTCTTCCAGCGAAAGATATGGAAAAGCAAGCACCATATTGAAAATAGTAATGGGTGCTCTGATATTACTAATTGGATTTTACATGTTTTATCTTGGATTCTAATATTCTGAAAAGGAGAGATTTATTATGGCACTGTTTGGGAAAAAAAACAAAGAGGAAAAAACAACATCATGCTGTTGCGGTGGCAATTGCGATTCAGAGAGCATGGCAAAGGCCGAAACTGCGAAGACCGAAGGTGCAGGCATCAAGGTTCTCGGCACCGGGTGTGCCAAGTGCAATGCACTGGAAGCTGCCACAAAAGCCGCATTAGAGAAACTCGGGATGGATACAACGATTGACCACGTAACCGATTTTTCTCAGATTGCAGCCTATGGCGTGATGACGACCCCCGCCCTGGTTGTAGATGGAAAAGTAGTTTCTTATGGCAAGGTTCTAAAAACTGATGAGGTCGTAAAGCTTTTGCAAAAGGCCAGAGGGTGAGTAATACAAAGGCGTGCATTTACAGGTCATTGCATTGAAATGAAATAAGCATAATACGATAATTTTGGAGGTGATCTTGATGAAAGACAAAGAAAAGCTCAGAGAAAAGATTAGGAAAAATTATTCTCAAGTTGCGCTGAAAGGTTCAAGCGGTTGCTGCTGCAGTCCGGGATGTTGCGGTGGCGATCCTGCCATTGATATCAATGCGACTGCTAAAAGCTTGGGGTACTCGGAAGATGATTTAAAAAATATGCCTGACCAGGCGAATATGGGTTTAGGCTGCGGTAATCCGATTGCGATAGCGTCACTTCAAAAAGGAGACGTCGTCCTTGATTTAGGTAGTGGCGGAGGCTTTGACTGTTTTCTTGCAAGACGACAGGTTGGTGAAACTGGTTTCGTAATCGGTGTAGATATGACACCTGAAATGATTAAGCTGGCCAGGAAAAATGCCGAGGAAAGCGGTTATAAAAATGTTGAATTCCGCTTAGGGGAAATTGAGCACTTGCCGGTGGCAAATGACACAGTTGATGTCATCATATCAAATTGTGTTATTAACCTGGCTTTAGAAAAGCAGAAGGTTTTTAATGAAGCTTATCGGGTGCTCAAACCCGGTGGGCGAATCTCCATATCTGATGTAGTCGCCACAGCAAAAATACCGGAGTCTGTAAAAAATGATCTTAATAGTCTTACCGGCTGTATCGCCGGAGCTGAGCATGTTGAAGTCATCGAAAATATGCTTAAAAAATCCGGCTTCATAAATATCCGCATGGTCCCCAAAGACAATAGTAAAGATATCATCAAGAGTTGGGTGCCCGGAAAAAACGCAGAAGAGTTTGTGGCCTCCTATATAATTGAAGCACAGAAAAGTGAATCTAAATAATAACCTTTAGAGAACGAGGGAATGTCTATGGATAAAAAACAAACATCAGGAATAGGATTTTTTCAAAAGTATTTAACAGTATGGGTAATTCTTTGCATGGCAACAGGTGTCTTGATTGGTAAATTTTTGCCTGCGGTACCTGGTTTTTTAGGACAGTTTGAATATGCCAATGTTTCCATCCCTACGGCAATCTTAATATGGGTAATGATCTACCCTATGATGATGAAGGTAGATTTCCAAAGCATTAAAAACGTCGGTAAGAACCCTAAAGGTCTATATGTAACATGGACTGCAAACTGGCTTATTAAGCCATTTACAATGTATGCATTAGCATCGTTTTTCCTATATGTAGTTTTTAAGAACTTTATCACGCCCGATCTTGCTAAAGAATACCTTGCAGGAGCAATACTCCTTGGTGCAGCTCCTTGCACAGCAATGGTCTTTGTATGGAGCACATTAACTAAAGGCGATCCGGCTTATACAGTAGTACAGGTAGCGACAAATGACTTGATTATTCTTGTAGCCTTTATACCAATCGTTAAATTCCTGCTGGGTGTTAGTAATGTATCTGTTCCGTGGGACACATTGATTTTATCTGTAGTATTGTTTGTTGTAATTCCTCTTGTAGCGGGGATACTCACAAGATTATTTGTTACAAAAAGAAAAGGACTGCAGCATTTCGAAGAAAAGTTTTTGCCTAAATTTGATGGTGCAACAACAACGGGTTTACTGCTGATGTTGATACTTCTGTTCGCTTTCCAGGGAAAGACGATTTTAAGTAATCCGCTGCATATTATTCTGATAGCAATACCCTTGACCATTCAGACATTCCTCATTTTCTTTATCTCATATATACCTTGTAAATGGCTTAAGTTGCCTCATAATATAGCGGCACCGGCTGGAATGATTGGTGCATCAAACTTTTTTGAATTATCAGTTGCTGTTGCAATTGCATTATTTGGTATGAATTCTCCTGCTGCCCTTGCTACTACTGTGGGGGTTCTAACAGAAGTGCCAATTATGCTGGTTCTTGTAAAAATAGCGAATAACACAAAGCATTGGTTTCCAAAGCCAAAGACAAAATAAAAAGAGGTGAATATTGTGGGTGGGACTAAACCGAAAGTAGCATTTATATGTGTTCATAACTCATGCCGAAGTCAGATAGCCGAAGCACTCGGTAAACATTTAGCCTCAGATGTGTTTGAAAGCTATTCTTCCGGTACAGAAACAAAAGATCGGATAAACACTGATGCAGTGCGGATCATGAAACAGCTTTACGGGATAGACATGGAAAAAACCCAGCGTCCGAAGCTTTTAGAAGATATCCCGCCTGTGGAAATAGTCATTACAATGGGTTGTAATGTGGAATGCCCCTATCTTCCAAGTAAACACCGGGAGGATTGGGGATTAGACGATCCAACAGGAATGCCGGATGAGGAATTTATTAAAGTAATCAGGGCGATTGAAACCAAAATTACAGCTTTGCGAGGAAAGCTCGCAAGTGATATTATTTGCGACAAATTACTTAACGGTACGAATTAATCATAATCTGCTCAACAAACGGCAAATGAACAGGGGTGTTCACCCCTACACACGGAACAAACGGGAAACAGTAGGGGTGTTCATCCAACAAACGGGAATAAGGCTACCGGGTGCATTTTGTATCAAACTCGTGTTCTCCACCAGATAACCAGCTTGAAACGTTGCGTTTTGAGCTGGTTTTTTTCTTTTTATCTGTATTTTTTCACGCACTTTGTTCATTGCACTCCAATGTTGACCGCAACGCTGACCGCAACCAGATATTTTTAGCCGTGCTTTATGTTTTTATAGTACGACTGTAGGCGGGATGCTGTGTCGTCCATCATCTTTTCTGATGTGTGAGCATAAACATCCATGGTGAAAGCTGCCGTGGCGTGACCTAGCATTGTCTGCACGCTCTTGATATCTGCGCCACTTGCTATCGCCACTGTAGCCGCAGTATGCCGAGGGTCGTGAGGTCGTGCGTCTGGCCGACCAATTTTGGATGCGAGCCGTTTGAAGTGATTATAAAAAGTTGCAATCTTGTAATGCACGCCGGTATCATCCGTAAATACAAGCCCCCACTGGTTGCTCCACAATTCCCCTGCCATGAGCTGGCGCTCCAACTACTTGATATGTTCAGCTCTTAAGTAGTCGAATGCGATTTGAGGCGGGGCAACAATCCTGACTTTGCTGCTCTTTGTTGGCGCTATGTAGTATTTCCCACCCTTGTTCTTCTCTTTCTGGAGCTGCTGTCGGATCGTGATCCGACCCGAGTTAAAATCAACCGCATCCCACGGCAGCCCCATGCACTCACCCTCCCTTAGCCCGGCCAGTAAGCAGAGGATAAAAGCAGTACCCATTTGATCGCTTGAGCAGATATCCATAAAAACGGGTATCTCTGCGTCCGTAAGCGGCTTTATTTCAGGCTTTTGTACATCTGCTATGTCGCAAGGATTTTGGCGAATAAGCCCTTGCTTTAGGGCGACGGAAAGCGCCTTGTGCATCACAGCTGCCGCATTTTTCACGGTCTTTGGGGACGACCCAGCGGATATCATGGTGTTATACACCTTTTGTATGTGGGACCCACGCAGCTCCTGGAGTTGTACTGCGCCAATGCGCGGGTAAATGTGATTTTTTGCGATGCTTTGGTAGCTGGTGAGCGTCAGCGGTTTTACAGCTGCGGAACAAAATACGTCAAGCCATTCTCCAATCCATTCTTTTACAGTGATCCGGTTAGGCGCTTGATAGGTGCCGGTGTCCAGTGACCTAGTAACCTCTGTCAGCTTCTGCCACACCGCTTTCTGGGTTTTGCCGTACACGCTGCGGTGGATCGTCTTGCCGGTTCCGCCATC
>CALLZZ010000257.1 GCA_937858235.1 uncultured Clostridia bacterium | reverse complement strand
CAGCGCCCGTGGGTAATAGAAAGAGGTAAAGTGCATCATGAATAGAAGATATCGAAAGACGATTATTGCCGGCAACTGGAAGATGAATAAAACCGCTTCCGAGACCAAGGCCTTTGCTGAAGAGCTGAAGACCATGCTGCCTAAGGCAAAATGGTGTGATATTTTGCTGTGCGTCCCTTTTGTGAACATTCCGGCGGCGCAGAAGGCGTTTAAAGATACCCGCGTGATGATCGGGGCACAGAATTTGCACTTTGAGGAAAAGGGTGCATATACTGGCGAAGTCTCTGCCGCCATGCTCAAAGAGCTGGGGGTGAAATACACCATCATCGGTCACTCTGAGCGGCGCCAGTACTGGAACGATAACGACATTATCGTCAACCGGAAGGCTCACGCGGCCATCGACGTGGGACTGTATCCGGTGATCTGCGTCGGAGAGTCCAAGGAACAGCGGGATCTGGGCGTGACCAAAGAGGTCATCGACCTGCAAGTGAAAACGGCTCTGGCCGGAATCCCCGCCGAAAAGATCCGTCACGTCGTCATGGCTTACGAGCCTTTGTGGGCCATTGGCACCGGTGACACCGCCACTGCCGAGCAGGCAAACGAAGTCAACGAGGAAATTCGCACTGTAATCCGCAAGCTGTACGGCGCACGGGTTGCCCGCAGCGTAACAGTTCTGTATGGCGGTTCCATGAATGAAAACAATGCTCAGGAATTGCTGGCTCAGCCCGATGTGGACGGTGGTCTCATTGGCGGAGCATCCCTGGTGCCGGAGAAGTTTACCGCGATCATCAATGCAGCCAATCAGGAATAAAACGTCCCAGCAAGGGGAAAAAGAGTGGGTGGAAGTACCACCCAAGGTGATCGGAATAAAATACACAAAATGCAAAATCCGATCCAGCTGGCGGGATAGCACACAAGAGGTACCGCCGGTGATGAGAGAGAGGTTACCATGAAAACACCGACAACTTTGATTATCATGGATGGCTTTGGCCTGCGGGCTGAGGAGCAGGGTAATGCGGTCAAATCTGCCCCTACCCCCGTTTTAGATAAGCTATTTGCCGAAAACCCAACCAGTCAGTTGTCCGCCTCCGGGTTGGACGTAGGGTTGCCGATGGGGCAAATGGGCAACAGTGAGGTGGGACATACCAACATTGGTGCCGGACGGGTGGTTTTTCAGGATCTGCCCAAGATTACCAAGGCCATTGAGGACGGAAGCTTTTTCCAGAATCCGGCTTATCGTAAGGCCATGACGGCAGCCAAGGAACAGGGAACCGCAGTTCATATCTTCGGTCTGCTTTCTGACGGCGGCGTCCACTCCCATATCACCCACATAGAGGCGGCGGTGAGGATGGCAGCGGAGCTGGGGTGCCCCAAGATTTATGTTCACTGCTTCCTGGATGGCAGAGACGTTGCGCCTACCTCTGGTAAGGACTTTGTGGCCGGGATGCAGGCGTATTGCAGGCAGTACGGCGCTCAGATTGTTACGGTGCAGGGGCGGTATTACGCCATGGATCGGGATACCAACTGGGAGCGGACGGAAAAAGCCTATGCTGCCATAGTTTATGGGGAAGCCCCCTATGTGCCGGATCCGGTGGATGCGGTGCAGGGCTCCTACAATGATGATGTTACCGATGAGTTTATGATGCCGGTGGTCTGCGTCAAGGGGATGGAGATTGCCCCCAACGATTCGATCATCTTTATGAACTTCCGTCCGGATCGGGCTCGGCAAATTACCCGGAGCATTGTGGATCCTGACTTCGATGGCTTTGAGCGGAAAAAAGGGTTTTTCCCGGTGCAGTATGTCTGCACGACCTCCTACGACGCCACCATGCCCAACGTAACAGTGGCCTTCCCCAAAGAGGAACTCCATAACGTGTTCGGCGAGTATATTTCCAAGCTGGGACTGACCCAGCTGCGGATTGCAGAGACAGAGAAGTATGCCCATGTGACGTTTTTCTTCAACGGTGGGGTGGAGACCGTGTTCCCAGGTGAGGAACGAGTGTTGATTCATTCTCCTAAGGTGGCGACCTATGATCTGAAGCCGGATATGTCCGCTAACGAGGTGACGGCTGCCTGTGTGGAACAGATCGAAAGCGGCAATTTTGACGTGATTATTCTGAACTTTGCCAACTGTGATATGGTGGGTCACACCGGGGTCTACGAAGCAGCACGACTGGCGGTAGAGACGGTAGATCGCTGCGTGGGACAGGTGGTACAGGCCACCGACAAAATGGGCGGGATCACGCTGATTACGGCCGACCATGGCAATAGTGAGCAGATGTTTCAGAACGACGGTAAGTCTCCCATGACCGCCCACACTACCAATCCGGTGCCCTTCTGCATTGTGGGCGCCAGTGTGAAACTGCGCAACGGGATTCTGGCGGACATCGCTCCTACAATGCTGGATCTGATGGGTCTGGAAAAGCCGGTGGAAATGGACGGCGAGACCCTAATTGTACAGCCCTGAGCAAAGGCATAAGAAGCAAAAAGAAGTAAAAACAACCAGACTTTACGAATTCGTAAAGTCTGGTTGTTTTTTTTTATCCTGTTCGGGACATACTGAGGAAAAGACGTAAAAGGGGCAGTGGAAGATGGGATGTCAATGGGCAATCAGTGAGGTAACAGCGCGGGAAATTTTGGATTCCAGGGGGAATCCTACCGTGGAGGCAGAAGTGACGCTGGAAAACGGAATCTGCGGCCGGGCAGCAGTGCCCTCCGGAGCCTCTACCGGGGTGCATGAGGCCCACGAACTGCGGGATGGAGACCCGCTTCACTACGATGGCAAAGGGGTACGGAGCGCAGTGGCTCGTGTGAAAGGGGAATTGGCTGCCGCGCTCCGGGGACGGAACGTGTTGGATCAGGTGGGATTGGATCGCATTATGGTAGTTCAGGACGGGACGCCGGACAAGCGACGGTTCGGCGCCAATGCGATCCTCAGTGTTTCGTTGGCAGCGGCCAGGGCTGGCGCCAAGGCAACAGGATTGCCGCTGTATCGGTACCTGGGGGGCGTGAGCACCAATCGAATGCCTCTGCCTATGATGAATATTTTGAACGGTGGCGCACACGCTGCCAACAATGTGGAGATCCAGGAGTTTATGGTGGTACCGGTGGGTGCGACGGACTTTCGGGAAGGGCTGCATCTGTGCGCACGGATTTTTCACGCCCTGAAGTCTACGCTGGCTGAACTGGGAACCCCCGCCGCCGGAGTAGGGGACGAAGGCGGGTATGCCCCCAATCTGGCCTCAGACGAAGCGGCACTGGAGGCAATTCTGGCCGCCGGGGAGCGGGCGGGATACGAACCGGGGCGGGAGTTCCAGATCGCTCTGGACTGTGCCGTGTCCGAGTGGTATGACCGGGAGCGGGATTGCTATGTCATGGAGAAATCCGGACAGAGTCTGAGTCGAACCGAACTGTTGGAACGCTGGCAGAGCTACGCCCAGCGCTATCCCATTTACTCCATCGAGGATGGCATGGGGGAGGATGACTGGAGCGGTTGGCTAGATCTGACCCTGCGACTGGGGGATCGCGTCCAGCTGGTAGGAGACGATTTGTTTGTCACCAACCAGGAGCGGCTCCGGGCTGGGATTGAGCAGAATGCAGCCAATGCAATTCTGATCAAGCCCAATCAGATCGGAACCCTTAGCGAGACCATGGAAACCATCGCCATGGCGAAAAGTGCTGGCTATGGCATGGTGCTGTCCCATCGGAGTGGGGAAACCACGGATCCATTCTTGGCGGATCTGGCAGTGGCAACTGGATGCGGTCAGATTAAGGCTGGCGCACCCAGCCGTGGGGAGCGGGTGGTGAAGTATAACCGCCTACTGGCCATTGAGGAAGAACTGACCCGTCCTGCTTTTGGACCGGTGTTTCCCAAGGGCAACTGGGAAGGTTGAGGAAAAGTCGCAAAAAGATCCGCCTAAAGCAGTTGCAATAAGCGGAAATGTGGAAAATCAATGGCATAGACCGGTTTTTGGGACTCTGAATCAGGTATGATTGGTACAGAGAGAAAGCACTGTGGCATCAGATAAGGAGGAGATCCCATGAAGAGAAAAAACGCAAAGAAAATCAGCCGGCCGGACCAATGGGAAGGGAAGGTAGCGTACTTCTCTGACTACGTTCAGCCTAAGGGAACCCGGCAGCCCCTGGTTGTTTGGGCGTGTTCCCAGGGGAACGTACCGCGATGGCTAGACCGCCTGAGTAACTGGGTAGAGGTGTTGGCGACTGGTGTGATGAGTCTGTGTGGATTGTATTGGATCTGGTACTGTATGTGCTGTGTGTGAGAGGAAAAAAGGCGAAAGAAAAGGACCTGAGCCCTAACTCAAATCCTTTTCAACCAAAAAAGCCGATCCATGCTGTGATCCTCTTGGCAACGCTATT
>CALLZZ010000256.1 GCA_937858235.1 uncultured Clostridia bacterium | reverse complement strand
AACTCAGAAAGCTTTCTATATCGTCCGGCAAGCCGGTTATTCTAATTTTTACCATGCTCAGCCTCCAATATGGCCTGAAATCATCTCAAACTTATTCCCGTCTATCCGACCTTGTTCGTAAGCCGACGTGAATCCGCTGAGCCTTGCGCCTATATTTATGGGCTTTTCCCTGAATTTTATATTTTTATATTCATGTACGACTATTTGAGGCTTTATAAGGACAAGCGCCCATTCCTGATTTTTTTGTTTTTGGTCTTCATATTTTTGCGATAATCCCTTTATAAACCCTTGGGCGTAGTCATTTTCAAGGCCTTTCGTGCTTTCGCCGAGCCGATAGTATTTTTTCTTTAACTGCCGAGTTTTCCCGAATATGTACTCAACTGCGTATTCAAACACGGCGGAAGCGGTTTCAACGTCTTCCGTAAGTCCCATAAATACTATACGGTGGGTTTTGTTTGTATTGAAATAGCTGTAGCAGCAGAAATTATCAGCTATAACGCTTGCGAGAAGCCCTTTCCATGTGGCTTTCTTAAAAGTCACGTCCGTTGCATGCTTTTTCACATTTTTTGACGAGGTATGAGTATCTTCCACGTCTTTCATAGACAACTTATATTTCGCGAGCATTTCCTGAGCCTTTGCCATTGCCGCTTGCGCTTCATTTTCGTTGCTGCTTGTAGAAAGTGCCAGCAGCTTTTTGATTTTCTCGATTATATTTACTGTATCGGTCATTTTAAATACCCTCATTCCGCAAATAAAATATTATGTTTGGCATTGTGCCACAACTGCTTCGAATTGCCATAAAAAACAAAACCGCAGCTTGATTCGCCTCAAGTAGCGGTTTATCTTTCTATGTATTTAGATTTTGATTTCTTTTTCCTGAATTCTTTCGACACTTCCAATGATGTATCATTTATGATATTAAAAACATTTGTAATATCGTAAGTTTCAAGAATATCGGCAATTGTACAAACCTTAACGCAATTTTTTATCCACGGATAAGTTTTAATTAGTTTATAGATAACGCCCATCGCTTTTAATTCGGACATTGGCTTAATAGCATGATATCCTGAACCTTGAATATGTTCAAAACCGTTGATTTTAAAAAAATTCTTTATATCATTATACGCATTGTGCCAATCTCCATTTGTATAATTCTTTTGCAGCGCTTTTGTATCTAAATCAAAATTTATTCCTTTTCGTTGAGAATCGTCCATGCCTATGCCTTCAGAAACCCGGTTATTAAATCTTTTGGAGTTTCGTTGTACCACATGCATTCAGTGACATTATCAATAAACCAAGGGGAGCCTTTAAGTGCGAAAAAGGCGGACCAAAAATTGCCGTAATCATTCTTCGCCCCTTTTTCAATGTAAACACGTTTCCCTATGCCTTTTTTGCAGCATTGTAAATTGCGTTCTGCAAATATTTTGTCTGTTTCAGTACTTATTCTTTCAATAGTATCATTGGATATATTTTCTGTTTTAAATGAAATCTCCACTCTGTACATTATTCTCACTCCTCACAATATAAAGTATAACATGATTTTAGCTATAGATTCAATAGTTTATAGACTTAAATCATCTGCTTTAGACTTGCGCTGTTCCATGTTATTAAATAATTGTCGTGAAAAGTTCTTATTTTCTTGCTTTGCTGAAGCTAATAAATCTTCGAGCGTTGCAGACTTATCGACTTTTTCGCCAATTGTGACATCGGAAAACAGCTTAACGGCACATTCTATGCTCTCACAATACCTTCCGCTTCCCCAGTTTATAAAGCCGTCTGTAATATTGACATTTGATGCAACTATATATGGAGTTGGGTCGCCACTCCGATTGTCTATGTTTCTTTTTAAAAGCGCATCTGAACCGCGTTTTTCAATTATGGTATAGAATGTTTGTTCTTTATCATTTAACCTATAAGTTATTGCAGGCGGTTCTTCAATTGTGAATGTAGCCCCTCCACTGTTAAGCATAATAGAACATTCAGCGGCTATTCTTGACATATGATAAAATGATTCGGCACCTTCTTTAAGAGTTTTTCCTGTTGCAAATGATATTTTATTATAATATACGGAATTAGAAAATAAGGAAATATCTATATATATCCCTTCACTTCCACCAAAACTCGTATTACAAACAGCAGTGGAAAAATTAGGCAGTTATTCGTTATTATCTTTAAAATTATCTGCGTTAAATAAAAAATACTCATCAGGAAGCAGTTTATTTGCTTCGAGATGAGCTTTTAGTTTATCAAAAGCAGTTTGAGCTTTCACCATTCCCAAAAATTTCACCCTGTGCAATTCATCCGGTTTGCTCCATCGTTCAAGCTCTAATGTGTGTATTGTTTTTTTCATAGTATAATTATCTCCTTACTGATTTTTTGAATCTCCTTTCGGAAGCCACGGCTGTCTTTGAGAGCCAGATCGCGGAACAGATCCCCGGCGAGGGCCTGATTTTCCAGTTCTCCGGAATGGGGGATTTTGAACGCCACGCTGCCCAGCACCTGCCCGATGTTCTCGCTGGCCTCATTGGTCTTTATATTGCTGGCTGCCTTGTACTGCTTGTCAGCGTCCCATTTTTTGTCTTTCAGTAGCGGAAGCTGTGAGGACAGATAGCTGACGGATTTCAGGTCGCAGTTCACAAGCCGCAAAACGGAATCCGCTTCCATGAGCGCCACGGCGGACAGGATATCGTTGGCGATATAGCTGCCGCAATCGATAACGACATAAGGCGCGATATCCCGCAGATGTTCGATCAGCTCTGTCGCCAGTTCCGCGTTATACTGTGGATAGGTGAACACATTCTCGCCCTTGAGCATGCCAATCATGGTCAGGTAACTGATTTTCTTGTGCGTGACGCAGTTCTGCTGAATCAGGGAATCCGTCACATGGGTTGCCGCGAGGATGCTGCCGAGCGATTTCTCGCACTCAAGGTCGGATGGAGGACAGATGCACGGCAGCATGGGTGCGGTCATGTCACACAGGAGCAGCAATACGTTTTTGTGTTTGTCAGCGAGATATTTCGCCAGCTTGATGCTGACTGTGGTTTTCCCGCTGCCGGGGCTGCCCCATACGGCCAGCACCTGAACGCCTTTTTCCTGTTCCGCGCCCTGCGGCTCAGAAGCGGAGCTTCGGGGAAAAATACTCCCTGTTTTGAAATTGAACATATTACCTGCCTCCCTCGCCGGAAGCAGCTGCGGCAGAAGAATTACTCTTTTCTTCTGCCGTTTTATCCGTGGCGGATGGATATAACCCGGCCAGCACTTTGTCCTGCGCCGCTATGAATTTGGCTGCGTTTTCTTTGCCACCTCGGTACACAAGGGAAAGATGCAGCTTGCCGTCCGACTCCAGTTCGGCGAGAATTTTGCTCTGTTCCGGTGTTCTTTGTCTGTTGATTGATCCGATGACTTATCCTCACCGTTTTCCTTGTCGGTGTCGTAGCCGGTACTGGCAGTTACTCCAATAACCTGCACATACTGAAGTTCCGGAGGAATGACGGTTGCACCCTGTTTTTTGTAATCCGGCGCGATGACCGACACAATATCGCCGGAGATTAGCTTGCCTGACAGGCCGTTTGCAAGGTTTTTCACCGTTACGGAGATTGCCTGCTTTTCCCCGTTGAGGTTGTATAGATAGGTGTTGTCGGCGGCGGGCGTGTCAGTGATTTTGGAGTTCAGAATATAGTCGCCAACGGATAAATCCGAGGCGGCATATTTTCCGATGACGCTGTCTTTGTTTTTCAGCACGTTTTCAGGCAGATTGTAGCCACCGACTTCGACAGTTTGCACCATGTCCTTGGTGATTTGATCTCCGGATTTGATATCCTTCATGACGCGCACAATGCTTGTCTTTTGTGAGATCCCGGCGTTAAAAAGTGGCGTGACCGCAAAGCAGATCAGAAGCGACAATACGATGCAGAGCACACCGAGAACCGTTCTGTTTTTGAAAAAACTCATAGAATAATCCCTCCGTTCATGAAATAGGCGGCGATGCAGCCGACCGATAAAAAAGGCGCAAGGGGGAACGCTTTTTGTCGCTCCCGCCCCCGCAGGTTTTGTACAATGGAATAAAAGAAATAGAAAAGAAGCAGGGCGGTGAGACCGATCACCATAGCCGCCATGCCTCTTTGAAAACCGAGGACAATTCCTGACGCCGCCGTCAGCTTGACATCCCCGCCGCCCATGCCGCCCCACAGGAGGGCGGCCAGCAGAAGCGGCAGAGCT
>CALLZZ010000255.1 GCA_937858235.1 uncultured Clostridia bacterium | reverse complement strand
TTTTTAGCCACACAAGTAATTTTAAATTACCTTACTGCCTCTATATATGGACACCGTGGAAAAAAGATTTCTTATCTTTCTCCAAAGAGAGCGCCAAATTCTCAAAATAAATCAGATTCTCCGCAGGCAATGACCAATTTTATGATGCCATAAATCCTCAGACTCTTCATGGCCGTGTTCAAATAATTATGCGGCTGTTTTCGGTCGATGTACTTGCCATTGATAATTCCTGCCCTGTTTTCTGATAAAAGGCGGCGGGAGCTTCTTCGGTTGAACCATATCGGGCGGCGGCTTTAAATGGATGATTTGTTTCTGCGCCAATGTTTTTGATGAAACGGGACGTTTCGGAAACGAATAATCCTGCCAGCATGAAATGAACTGTTTTCGCATATTTTTCATTCTTCTGACTGTTGGAAGCATTGCGAGGATTTTGCTATAGCCGCTATCATTGTTTCGGTGCAGAGCATCCCCTTGGCGGGGAGGCTCACACGCTGTCACAAACAGCTCACACACCGTTTCAGCGGTTTCGGTGGTGTCTACGGCTTCATCTGGACAGCTATCGCTTACAGGGGCAAAGCTGGGTTCCATGCGCTCAGCGTAATCCTCCGCATGGATGGCATCGGCAAAGGCATGCTCCTGAATGGCTTTCATGAGCGCCAGTTTGGAAAGGTTCCGTTCCACGGCAAGGCCAATATAAAAAGAACGCTGCGCATCGGTTTCGCAGTACTCCAGTATCACGGCGTTCTGTGTCCAGCCAAGATACTGTGCCCTTTCCATAAGAATCGGGTTGTTTTCATAAGTGCGGTAAAAGTCACGCATCCTGCGGAGATTGCGAAGAGAGAAGCCCTTCAGCGATGGAAACCGGTCGGCGAGCATTTCAGCCAAGTGCGGGATAAACGCTTTTTCTCCCTGACGGCAGATACATTGACCGATCCGTGTATAAAGCTCCAGCAATGCCCGATTGCAGGGCTTCTCATCTTTTTCATAGCATTCAGCTACCGCAGAGGCAATCTGTTCCAGATACAGGGCACTGTTCTTTTTCAACGCTTTCATAGACTTCTCCTTTCCGGCTCCGTGGGAGCCTGTTTTTTTATGTACCCGGCAGAGCAAGCTCCGCCGGTGAAATGCTTGGAATTGTTAGTAGCTTTGTTTCATTTCAAGGCCGCCGCCCTGTTGTGCAGTTGCTTCATCCATATGAACGCCCAGCCGGTTGGGAAGATAATCACTCAGCCAAGTGCCGCCGAAAGCACTGTGTGACTGCAAACGCCATATGGCGAGCTTTCCCATATGCAAATCCACATTTTCCATAGAAAACAGCAGATTGGTGCAGCCGTCATGCTCAAAAGCGAAAACATCCTTGAAGGTATCGCCGTTTTGCAGGATGCCTTCCTGCGTCAGCAGTTCGTTGATGCCGTTTACCCATTCTGAAAGCTCTCCGCCGCAGCCTTGAATGATCAGTCCCTCACGGTCTGTCATGGTGCGAAGTTCATCTGTCGTAATCCGTTTCACGGTGCATCCTCCTTTCATTCCATCCTCATGCCGAACTGCGGAGTGGGACTTTCCTCCGGCTCAGACGGTGCTGGACGCGAGAGCACCGAGAAGCTGTCCTCTCCGGGAACGACACCGAGGGTGCGCCCATTGTCAAAGGTGCAGTGAAGCGTGCCGATGTCATCCACAAAATCTACCGTCCCTTCCGTACCCGGCGCAATGGGGGCGTAGGGATCGTCCATACTGTCGAGGCGGATACGGGTTCCGCTGGGATACCGCTCTTTCATCCGCTGTGCTTTTTGGTAATCGAATAACATTTTCATTCCTCCTGATTAAAATTTGCATTCAGCTACTTATGGGATATAGAAAATCAGGCGCAGGATATTTCCCCGCACCTGATTGCCGTTGCCCTTATATGATCTGCTCAATCTCCGTTCCGTCCTTGAAACGGATGAGCAGTTTTTCTTCGCTGAGTACCGTAATGGCGCTGATCAGCTGCCGCACCGTGACCTCGTCAAAGGTGGCGATGCCGGTGTCCATCGATTCCAGCTCGGCGGCAAGCTGTTCCACGCGCTCGTCCGCCTGTTCGGTATCCTGCTTATTTTTCTCCAGCTCACTCCGTTTTGCCACCAGTGCGGAAAATTCCATGCTGACCTTTTTCAGTTCCTCATCGTATTGGGTGGAATCCGCTCCCACAGCGGCGGCAAGCTGAAGGAGCCTGTACTGCTGTTCCCGCAGTTGGGAGAGTCTGCTGTCAATGGCTGCGAGGCTGGTTTCACCGCCCTTTGGTGTGAGTGTGGTGCGGATGCTGTCCTGTAGAATCGCTTTCATGCTCTTTAGGCTGAACATTTCGTTCATGGCGCTGACCACCGCTGTGTGAATCCGGCTTTCCTCCAGCGTAGGTGCGTCCTTGCAGAACTTTTTGCCGTTCTCCAGACGGTTGATGCACCGCCAGACAATTTTTTTACCCTCCGGTCTGGTCCATGTCACCCTGCGGTAAGGGCTGCCGCAGTTCCCGCAGGATAACAGCTCGGTCAGCACATATTTGCCGCTGTATTTGGCAAGCTCGGTTTTGGCGGCTGTACTGACTTTTTTCAGGCTGGATCGCCGTGCCATTTCCTCCTGCACCCGCTGAAAGGTCAGCCGGTCGATGATGGCGGGATGGCTGTTTTCCACATAGTATTGGGGGAGCTCGCCTGTGTTTTTCTTGGTCTGGCGGGTGAAAAGGTCTGCGATGTAGGTTTTCTGGAGAAGAGCATCCCCCATGTATTTTTCGTTTCGAAGCATCCCCCGTATCACGCCGTCATTCCACTTTTTATGCCCCCGCGCCGTTTTGATGCCGTCCGCCTCAAGGTCTGCGATGATTTTGGCTACGCTGTGCCCAATCAGATACCGTGAAAAAATCCTGCGGACGATTTCCGCTTCCTCCGGGTCGATTTCAGGCAGATTGTTCTCGCCCCTGCGGTAGCCTAAAAATCCGGCATAGTGAAAATAAACCTTGCCGTCCTTGAAATTTTTGCGGTGTCCCCAGCGGATGTTGCCGCTCATGGACTCGCTCTCGGCCTGTGCCTGGCTCATCATAAAGGTGAGAATCATTTCGTTGTCCATGTAGAGGGTGTTGACATTTTCCTTTTCAAAGAAGACGCCCACGCCCATCCGCTTGAGCCTGCGAACATAATCCAGACCGTCCAGCGTATTCCGGCAGAACCGGGACACCGATTTGGTGATAATCAAATCCACCTTGCCCTTTTCGCAGGCTTTGATCATCCGCAGGAAATCCTTGCGCTTTTTGGTAGAGGTTGCGGTTTTGCCCTCGTCCGCAAACATATCCACCATGGTCCACTCCTGCTGGGCGGCGATTTTTTCGGTGTAATATTCAATCTGCGCCTGATAGCTGTCGAGCTGTTCCTCGGAGCTGGTGGAAACGCGGCAGTAAGGCGCTACCCGCAGGCGCTGTTTGCGGATATCCTTTTGGTTGTGTTTGGGATCGG
>CALLZZ010000254.1 GCA_937858235.1 uncultured Clostridia bacterium | reverse complement strand
TTTTATCTTTCATAGAGTTTGGCCTCCTTTTTTGTTCTCTGTGGATATCTCTCTATTTCGCACCCTACCACAGAAGGGTGTGAAAGTCCATTGATATTTTGGAGCTTTTTAGAACTTGGGGATATATTTTGCCTGTACCTTGAGGCGTATTTGAACGGGGGGCAGTATCTTTCCCGCAAAGCCGGTGGGCACCTCCAGGACGAGAGTTGCATCTGCCAGAAACCCCTCGCTTTCGCCGCTGGCAAGGCCGTTGTTGGAGAGTGTCACGGCAAGGTTGGTGATCGTGTACTCCAGTTTGTCTCCGGCATAACTTGAATAGGAATCTGTACCGGTGGAGGTCAATCCGAGGGTTGCAGCCAATTGGGCGTAGATTGCCCGTGTCGAGGCTTTCCTCCCATGAATCGTCGTTATCGGGAAACCAGCCGGCCGCATAGCCTTCCCGGACAGCATGATAGACATCGTCGTAATTGTCGTTTATGGTGCTGATAATCGCTTGCTGCACCGCATCCCGGACGCCCTGGGCGATGATAGTCACCCGGAAGTATTCTGAAATGCCGCAGAAAATAAGCAGCAAGCACAGCGTTGCGGCAATCGTCATGGGAAAACCGTCTCCGCGCCTGCCTTTCAATAATGGGTGCCTTTGCGAATTTTGTGTTTTCAAATTTTGCTTCGGCTTTTTGATAGAAGCCTTTGTACATTTGACGATGCGGAGAGGATAGGGCGTTACCTTGCTCATTTCCAATACACCTCGCTTTTTCCGGTGGCTTGTGCCACAAGTTCCACGGGGAATGACCCGAGACCGCCGAAACCAACATCCATGGTGAGCGTCAAGATAACAGTTACTTCCTCGTTGAGCTGAATGCATCCGGTTCTCGACCATGATATATCCGGAGAAATCTTAAGCCGTTCTGAGAGGATTTCAGCACGCATGTCCGTATCGCTGCCGACGCAGCCTGTGATCTCCGCTTCCCGAACAAGCTCCGCAGCATAGGTGTCAAGGTTGTGCTTGGCAATATACACCGGCAAAACCTTGACCGCCAGGCCAATTACCAGCATGGCGCAGAGGATCAGCACGACCACATCAATATAGCCCTCGCCGGATTTCCCGGATTTCAGCTTTTTCAGCATAGTCATACCCCTCCTTAAAACAGCAGCGCCATGGAATCCAGAATAACCATGGCGAGCACAACGATATAGGTCAGCATAAAGCATGCCAGCATGATAAAAGAGAATACCCGGATCTTTGGCGGGATCTTTGCAGCCTTCGCTTTAAGCCACTGGAGTTCCTGCTGTTTAAGATCGTGACTGAGCATCTGAAAATACAACCGGCCGTCGTCGCCGCGCAGAACGCTAAGCAGTCCTCTGGTAATGTCCGAGAGCATGGGAGAAGCAATGCGCCCCTCGAAGCGAACCAGCGCCGCCTCATAGGAGGACGAGCGCATATCCGCTGTCAGAACATCGAGCTCCGAAGCGAACTCTGCTCCGGCATGGCGCTTGTAGTTTTCCAAGATGGTCAGTACATCACGGCTGGAGGCCAGTTCCTGTTCAATTGTCGCCACAAAGCGCGGCAGCTCCGCTTCGATCGTATCACGGCGTTCTGCGACCTTTTCATCTGCCTTACGGGATTCCTTGAAATAGACGAGGATGGCAAGAACGACCACCACCAGTGCCAGCAGCGGGAAAATGATAAGGCAGGGAATCACAAGCAGGAGCATGGCACAGGGCTTGACTATGGTATAAGCCGTGTAGACCTCCGGCGTCATGTCCATACCCGCCGCATTCAGCATCCGGGTCAACCGCGCCCGCTTGTACTCATCCATGGGTATAAATTTGGCCAGCTTGATTGCCCAGCCGAGAAACAGAGCATCCAGTGATTTGAACGGCTTACTGTCCTTTTTACCGGCGGACAACAGCGCCTTTTCAGCGGACAGCCGCGGCAGCTTCAGAATATCCGCCGCAATGAAGAACAGCCCGGCAGCGACGGCTGTACCGAATAGAAGCAGTAAGAAAGTCATAATAGCCGTCACCTCCTGTACTCGATGGGCTGTGTGAGCTTTACCACAAATGCGAAACTGATAAAAATTGCGGCGGCGCATACGGCGAGTACGATCTGACCGGGGACGGTGTGCATGAGCGCCGCATACCAGTCCGCGTTAACGAAGCGCAGCAGCGGGATATTCAGCACAACCAGCGCCGCCATGGTGATGAATTCCTTGCGGGGGCCGAAGACAAGGTTCTCCAGCTCGCCGTTGACAATCCGCATATCGGACAGTTTGGAGACAATGGGCGTCAGCGTTGTTTTCAGCCCACGATCATACTGGCAGGCCAGTACCGCGTCGCACCACTCCCGAAACACCTCGTTGTCAATTGCGGAACGAAGTTCCAGAAGAGCGGCGTCCATATTTGGATCAACGTGCTTGATTTGCGTGAGGAATCTTTGAAACACGCCGCAGACCGGCTGGTTGAGATACCCGATGTTTTCCTCCACTGCCGTTAAAAAGTCCTCACTGCGGAGATAAGCCGTGGTGATGATGCTGAGCGCCGTCTCCAGTTCGGAAGCAACGTCTTTTTTGAAATGTCCGGCTGTCAGCTTGACATACCAGAACGGTACAAACATAAATCCCACAGCCAGTACGGGAACAAGGAAGAAGTTACCCATGACGATGGCGATGGCTGCGCCGATAGCGAACAGCAGCAGAGATATTGCACAAATCATGGGAAATCGTGTTTCCTTGCCGGTAGCTTTCAAAATACTTTGAGTTTCGGCAATCTCTTGCCGCAGGAAGGATTTCTTTTTGCGGTTGGTGCTTTCGTTGATATCCGCGCGGATGCTTTTTGGCGCGGAAGTCAGGCGCTTAAAGACGCCTTCGGTGAAGTCCATAGGCGAAATGCGGAAAATAAGAAATGCGCCGGCGATCAAGCCGACGCAGGCAACTAAAAGTAAGGTGGTCAAGCGATCTCAGTCTCCTTTCCGAGCATGGTTTGCAACTGAACATCCGGCATACCGTTGTCTATAAGTCGCTTTTGCAAACTGGGTGAAATGTTCATAACCCGCTCATGATAGCCCTCAATGGTATATTTGCCGTCTTCGTAGAGATTCTCAGTAATGTGATATTGGAAAATGGGGTTGTACTGTCGGGTGCCATCCGGAAGGATTTCACATTCCATGATTTCCATCAAGCGTCGCTGTTTATTCTCCAATTGTTTGCAGAATACCACCAGCGGATAGGCTTCCGTCACATAGTTCATGAGGGTTTCATCAGACATATCCACGGC
>CALLZZ010000253.1 GCA_937858235.1 uncultured Clostridia bacterium | reverse complement strand
GGCAGGAATTGTGGGTGCAGATAAACGCAACTTTTATCATATTCTGCCCTCCTTAAAGTGCCAACAGACGGTCGCCCTTGAGTTCCCCGGCGTGCCACGCAACCAGCGCAAGTTTACCACCCGCGTGTTGATCGATATGGTTGCCCGTTCCGCCTCGCCTGCCGCTTTTGCCGCCGGCATGGGGCTGGCGGTGTTTGCATCCTAAAGGCACGGATTGGCAATCCGCCATTAGCTGCGATGTCCGCCCGCTTCAGACCATCTCTTCAATAGAATCAGTTGTTAACGGCGGGTTTGGAATGCCAGCCTTTGTAATACCAGGCTTTGGTCTTCGTAATGATTCTAACAAGCATCAGCATAACAGGAACTTCGGTCAGTACGCCGACCGTACAGGCAAGCACGACCGGAGAATCGGGGCCGAAAAGAGCAATCGCCACCGCTACCGACAATTCAAAAAAGTCCGAGGCCGCAATCAGCGAAGCCGGGGCCGCAATATTGTGCGGCTGCTTCGTCCATTTGCATAGCAGATAGGTAAATGTAGAGGAAATAAGATTCTGGAAGATAAGCGGCACAGCAATTAACAAAACGTACAAGGGCTGCTCTAAGAGGATGTCTCCCTGGAAAGAAAAGATGATAACCAAAGTCAGCAGCAGTCCTAAAGTCGTTATGCCGTCAAACTTGGGGACAAACTTTTCGTTAAAATACGTTTCGCCTTTTTTCCGAATCGTTAAAATGCGCGTGAGAGCGCCGCCGACCAGGGGAACAACGACGAATAGGATGATGGAAAAGATGAGCGTATCCCAAGGAATGTGGACGTCGTTTACGCCAAGCAAGACTTGTACCCATGGAACAAACAGCACGAGGATCAGAAGGTCGTTGATCGAGACCTGTACAAGCGTATGGGCCGGGTCGCCTTTTGCAAGATTGCTCCACACGAACACCATTGCCGTGCAGGGTGCGGTCCCCAGCAGCACGGCGCCTGTCACGAAATCCTGCGCCAATCCTGCGGGGATAAAAGGCTGAAAAACGACCTTCAAAAACAGTGTCGCCAGCCCAAACATGAGGAAAGGCTTGATCACCCAGCTGCTGCCGCTGGATATCAGGATGCCTAACGGATGCTTCCCTACATTTCTGATAGATTGAAAATCAATCTTCATCATCATGGGGTAAATCATAATCCAGATCAGAACGGCGATGGGGAGATTTTGTCCCGCATATTGAAGCCCCTCCAGAACTGCGGGAATACCCGGCAGAAATTTCCCGATCAGAATGCCCGCCGCCATGCACAGCAGCACCCAAACGGTCAGATATTTTTCAAAGAAACCAATACCCTGCGTTTTTTGTCCGCTCATATTGTGTCACCCGATTTCTCCTGCGGCTCCATTTCGTCCTTGCGGGCGTGGACGGTAAAGTGTTCGGAGGAACAACGGCGTTTACCCATTTTTATCGCATCCCTTCTGGTAGTCTGTGTTTTCCCTGCAAATGCATTTTTCCTTACCCGATGTGATGTCGTGGAAGAACCGCTGCGTTTTGCTGACGGTGTCCGCATCCAGCGAGTAATACGTCCATTTGCCTTCCTCTTTGCCTTTGACAAGCCCGCATTTGCATAAGACTTTCATGTGATGGGACAGAGTGGATTGGGACATCTCAAACTTCTCCAAAATCTTGCAGGCGCAAAGCTCACCACAGGAGAGCATATCCACAATCATGGCTCTCTTGGGATCGCCCAGCGCCTTAAATACTTTTGTATGTTCCAGATACTTTTCCATATTGACGCCTCAAATCTATAAATTTAGATATGACTATTCTATGCGTAAAATCGAAAAGTGTCAATATGAAATCGAATTTTCAATAAAAAAGCTCCCTCTCGGACTGGACCGTTCCCGGTTGAACGGACAAAGAAATAAAAGCCCTGTCACAGAATAGCTCAGATTTAGGCGGCCTTGCTCCGGATTTCGAACGGAGTGAGGCCGTCTTTCAGGTTACACCGAAAGGGCATACTTTTTCTCCCGGACTGCGCCGGCAGGTTCTCATCTGCGCTGCGGCAGAAAAATAGAACCGGGGCGCAAGGCCCCGGTTCTATTTTTGGTTGCGGAGGCTGGATTTGAACCAACGACCTTCGGGTTATGAGCCCGACGA
>CALLZZ010000252.1 GCA_937858235.1 uncultured Clostridia bacterium | reverse complement strand
ATGCTTACGAAAATAATCAATAGGAACGAAAAGAGAATCGTGAAGGAATGTCAAGATTATTTGGACGCTTATGAAAAGAATGGGAGATTTCCGTTCGCTCCAGACATAGATAAGATCGTTGAAATCTTATCACGGGAATAGAACCTTTCGGCCCCCTCTTGACAATATGGTGTATAATAAAAGCAAAGGGCATCCGAATTTCTCTGGAAGCCCAGATAGAACGGATAACCGCCTTTCCTTGACTCGGGGGCGGCTATTTTTTGCTTGTCGCGAAACTGCAATTATGTAGCCAGTCGCGGCAACCAAAAATATGGAAGCGCATATGATCTCCATATCGCTTACTCCTCTCTCGGTGTACTCGCCCCGTGCCTTCGCAGAGCGTTCCCCATAGAGAGTCATAACCTGCAACGCATAAAAAATAGGGCCTCGTGGTCTTGCGCTTTTCGGATAGCAGTATTATAATATATACAGACAAGGGGCTGATCAGACGGTCGCCCTCGACTACTTACATACTGACCTTAGTAAGCCGCCTACTTGCGATAGGCGGCTTACTTCTTTATCTCGTGTACAATGCCATATGTAGCAAATAAAGCCACTACAAGAACAATGCAATACTCCATAAGAAGCACCAGCCCCTTTCCGGCCTTACAGCCTTCTAAGGGCAACCGCCTAATCCGTCTTGTCAAAGATGTAGAGAAACCAAAACGTGGCCCCTCGTCCATTCACATTATCACTTTGATGTAATTTTTCAGCGGAATTTTATTATCGCATATATGTTGACATATTTCACCAATGAGGTAAAATATAGAATACAGTATACTGAAAGCAGATGAAACATCCGTGAAGGGCAAATGGTATTTGGAAACATGGTTTATTTGCCTTTTGTTTGTATTTTCATTTTTAGTCGTACCATTCGTGGTAGGACTAATTCTACTGTTTTTTTACTATCGAAATAGAAAGATCGAAAAGGAAAAGATCAAGGAAAAGCAGGAGAAAATTGATGTAACAATCGATAGTGCAAACAGCTACCGAGACAGTATAAAGCAACAATGTGATAATTTGATTGATTCTGTTGAGAAACAACTGAATCAGAAAACGGAATCTTTTAAAAGGGCTGAATCGGATTTCATTGAGCAACAAGAGAAAAGAAAAGATCAATTAATGTCAGAAATCAAATCGTTAGAGAACAGTTTGTATGATCTAACGCAAAAATATAATAGCATTCAGCATGAGTGCTCAAACATGGAAGTTGCGGAAAAAGAAAAGTGTAATGTCATGGAAACTGAAGCAAAGAATAAATGTGAAGCATACGATTACCAAATTCAGCAGCAGGAGAAAAAGCTGAAAAGGATTCTAACGCAAACAACAAAATATGTAGATATAGTAGAAGAAAACCGTGAGCAAGAAAATGAATATGTAAACGAAAGCCTCGATTCAATCGACTATTCTTTGGATGGAATTAGTTTTGAAACATATTTTGCAAAATTATTGGTTTCAAATGGATTTCACCATGTCAATACAACGCAACCAAGCGGAGACTATGGAGCCGATGTAATAGCGACAAAGGGTGGAATTAAATTTGCTTTTCAATGCAAATGTTATAGTCAATCAGTCGGAAATAAGGCTGTAAGAGAAATATATTCTGGAATGCAATATTATAAATGTCATGTTGGCGTAGTAGTCACAAATTTTGGATTTAGCAAAAATGCGATTACACAAGCAGAGTCCTTGAATGTGCTTCTATGGGGTAGGCAAGAACTTAGCAATTTAATCCGTGAAGCATATAGACAATCTAAACGCTTAGAACGGGCAGAAAGTTCGTCAGGTATCAATGCGATATAAAGTGGGAGTTTCAATGAAAGTTTGTAAATTGTCTTGTACCATAATGGCTATAATAGTGGTAGCTTTATTGAACTATGGATGCACTGTTTCTGACAATGCTACCTCGACCGTGAAAGATGCATCGAACCAAAGCCATCAATCCGAAGCATCATCTGCCTCTATTAATCCCGCTGACGCCAAGTCATCAGAACCCAGCCAAAAGGAAATATATAGTGACAAGTTTATTTCCATGCCATTTTTGGGAAAGCGCGATTTGCCAGAATTGCAAGGTATGTTTTATATTGATGTAAAAGTCACAAACAAATCAAGTAAGGAAATAACTGTGTATCTAAAAGATGTGTCATTAAATGATACCATGGTTAATGTTGGGAGCGGAGTCCCGCTGGAATTACTTCCCGGAAAAAATAAGATGCAGTCCTTTTCTGGAAAATACGAGGGAACAGGAATTAAAGGAGCAGATGAAATAAAAAAGATTGGGTTCAAAATTTTTATAATGGATGAATCCGCAAATGTAATAGAAACGACGAAACCAATTCAGATAAACTTTTAAAACAAACAGCAGACGGTTTTCGCCGCCTGCTATTTTTATGCCTTTTTGTAATTTTGTATTGAGATTTATTGGAAGATGTTGTAAAATAGTGCAGAGAAGAGGGATGCGCGATGGGACTTCCATTGACAACAAGAAATAAAGAAAAAGCTATGCGGTGTTTGCTCAAAAACAGCAAATTAAACGCTATGGGATTCTATGAGGTCAACGGAGGGGATATAAATGCTAATCTGAAAGTATACCAGAAAGCGGAAAAACGCTAACGAGAAAG
>CALLZZ010000251.1 GCA_937858235.1 uncultured Clostridia bacterium | reverse complement strand
TCTACCTCGACGGGGAAATATCCGATGAGACCTGGTACGGCGACGAAGTCACGCCACAGGTCTTCAAGGACGAGTTGAACGCTGGCGAGAGCAACATCACGCTCTGGATCAACAGTCCCGGCGGAGACGTCTTCGCGGCGGCCCAGATCTACAACATGCTGATGGACTACCCATATGACGTGACCGTCAAAATCGACGCTCTCGCGGCCTCGGCGGCAAGCGTTATCGCTATGGCTGGTACAAAGGTCTGCATGAGTCCCGTGGCCATGCTGATGGTTCATAATCCGGCGACGATTGCTATTGGCGATTCCGAGGAAATGCAAAAAGCCATCGATATGCTCTCCGAGGTCAAGGAATCCATCATGAACGCCTACGAGATTAAGTCCGGCCTGTCCCGTAACAAGATCAGCAAGCTCATGGACGCCGAGACCTGGATGAACGCCAAGGAGGCCAAGAAGCTAGGATTCGCGGATGAGATACTCTTCGCTGACGGTCACGAAGAATCCGAGGAAAAAAATCCGGATGAACCCCTCATGCTTTTCTCACGAAAAGCGGTGACCGACTCCCTACTCTCGAAGCTGATACCGAAACGCAATCCCGAACCAAAATACACAGAACCGACCGTGAAGGTCGCAGATCTTGAGAAGCGGCTCTCGCTTCTAAGCCACTAATGAATGGAGGATAAATATTATGACCAAGATTATGGAACTCATGGACCGCAGAGCCAAGGCGTGGAATGCCGCGAAGAATTTTCTCGACACCCACTCTGATAATGGCGGCAACGTGTCCGCGGAGGACGCGGCCACCTATGACAAGATGGAAAAAGAAGTCACCGACCTAACGCACGATATCGAACGTCTGCAGCGGCAGGAGCAGATCGACAAGATGCTCTCTCAGCCGACGTCTGCTCCGCTGATCGGAAAGCCGGGGGCCAAAGACGAGCCGGACGACAAGCCGGGCATCGGCAGCAAGGCGTACAAAACCGCTTTCTGGGACAGCATTCGTAAGCGTAACTGGTACGACGTACAGAACGTTCTCGAAGTCGGCACTGATGCAAACGGCGGATACCTTGTACCGGATGAGTATGAGAAAACGCTTGTGCAGGCACTGACCGACGAGAACTTCTTCCGCTCCCTCGCACACGTCATTCAGACCGACAGCGGCACGCATACCATCCCGATTGTCGCATCCCACGGCACCGCTTCATGGATGGAGGAGAACGGACTCTATCCGGAATCCGACGACACCTTCGACCAGATCACCCTCTCAGCTTACAAGCTGGGCACCGCAATCAAGGTATCCGAAGAACTGATGAACGACAGCGTATTCGATCTGGAGAACTATATCTCCACCGAGTTCGCCCGCAGAATCGGCGCTGCCGAAGAGGAGGCATTCCTCGTCGGTGACGGTCAGAAGAAACCGGAAGGTGTCTTCACCAAGGTCAAAGCGACCGACGGCGCAACCACCGAAATCGCCAATACCAGCATCACCTTTGACGCAATCATGGACGTATTCCACAGCCTGCGCTCTGTCTATCGTAACCGCGCAGTCTGGATTCTCAACGACTCCACCGTCAAGGCACTGCGCAAAATCAAGGACGGCAACGGCAACTACATCTGGCAGCCGAGCGTCGTAGCTGGTCAGCCGGACACCATCCTTAACCGTCCGTACCGCACTTCGATTTATGCGCCGGAGCTGGTGGCGGGCAATGTACCGATCCTATTCGGAGACTTCTCCTATTACTGGATTGCCGACCGTCAGGGACGTAGCTTCAAGAGACTGTCCGAGCTCTACGCGGCAAACGGGCAGATCGGATTCCTCGCCTCCGAAAGAGTCGACGGCAAGCTGATCCTGCCGGAAGCCGTACGCGGACTTTCCGTCAAGGCGGCGGGCTGATAAAAGCGTTAATCATTTCGCAGGCATCTTTGGTTCTTTCGGAGGTGCCTGATTCTTTATGGAGGGATTCCCATGGAAGTAACGCTTGAAGAAGCAAAAACCTATCTGCGAGTCAGTTCTTCCGATGAGGACGAGCTGATCCAGAATCTCGTAACATCCGCTACCGCGACTGTTCAGGACATTGCAAGATACAGCGACGAGGAATGGGAATCGAGCGAGGAGAAAATCCTGATCCGCATGCGCATCGCCATCCTTTACACTGTGGCGTACCTCTACGAGCATCGTGAGGACGCAGATCACAATCAGCTGAACCTGACGCTACGGGCTCTGCTGTTTGGTGCGCGTAAGGAGGGATTCTGATGAAGATCGCCAGCATGCGCGTGCCGGTCACGTTCCAGAAAAACACCGTGACATCGGACAAGTACGGAAACCACACCGCCACTTGGACGGACTACTTCAAGTGCTGGGCGACCGTCGGCACGGACTCCTACGGCTCGGAAACTTCCGGTGAGGTCATCAATCCGGAGGAATCGCTTAACTTCACGTGCCGCTGGTGCTCGGAACTTGCGGAGGTTGTTTCCACGAAATACCGGATTCTCGCCGAGGGCAAGGTCTACAACATCACCTACGTAAACCCGATGGGCTACAAGAAGAACACGCTGAAATTCAACTGCAAACTGGAGAAGAATTCATGAACAAGAAAGTATCAATTGACGGTCTCAGGGATGCGGTTATGAAGGGTCTGCAAGAATACGCCGACCTTGCCGCTGACGACATGAAGGACGCAGTGAAGGATACAGCGAAGTCCGTCAGGAAGGACATACAGGCGAACGCTCCCGTGCGGACCGGCAAGTACAAGAAGTCGTGGTCGGTCAAGACTGTAAGCGAAAGTGCCGACTCCATCGACATGGTGGTGCATTCACGTAATCGCTACCAGATTGCACACCTTCTAGAGCACGGTCACACTAAACGTGGCGGAGGTCGTGTGGCTGCCCGTCCGCATATCGCTCCGGCAGAACAGGCTGGGAACGAAAAGCTGGTGCGCGAGATTGAATCCAAGCTGAAAGGATGATGCCTATGAGCTACGACGAAATTGTAACCATGCTCGAAGAAGTCGGTCCTCCTGTCGCCTATGACCACTTTGCCGAAGGCGAATCACCGGACCCGCCTTTTATCTGTTTCCTGTTTCCGGGAACGGACAACCTGTTCGCAGACAACGTGGTCTGGGAACGGATCGATGAGCTGAACATCGAGCTTTACACAGACAAGAAGAACCCGGACATCGAATCGAAAATCGAGAACATTCTCACTTCTCATGAATTGCCTTATGAGAAGTCGGAGGTCTGGATCGAGGACGAAAAGATGTACGAGGTGCTTTATCAAACACAGATTATTGGAGGTTAACGATTATGGCTACTACCAAGAAGAACAAGGTCAAGTTCGGCCTGAAGAACTGCCACTACGCCATTGCGACGCTCGCCGAGGACGGCACCGTCACGTTTGGAACGCCCGTGGCGATGCCCGGTGCGGTTTCACTTTCTCTTGATGCGGAAGGCGACAACGAGCCGTTCTACGCCGACGACACGGTTTATTACATGGTCAGCAACAACAACGGATATTCCGGCGACTTTGAGCTGGCACTCATCCCGGAGAGCTTCCTCACCGACGTGATGCACGAGACCGAGGACGCGAACGGCGTGATTGCCGAGAACAAGGATGTGGAGCCGGAGCATTTCGCGCTGCTATTCGAATTTTCCGGCGACCAGCGAAAGATCCGCCACTGTATGTACTACTGCTCCGCGACGAGACCGTCCGTTTCAGGTCAGACCAAGGAAGACTCGACCGAGGTACAGACGGACACGCTTTCCATCACCGTATCGCCGCTGCCTTCTGGACTCGTGAAGGTCAAGACCGGCACGAACACCACGGACGCGGTTTACAACGCCTGGTACGACAAAGTCTACGAGCCAAGCGACACCACGACCACCTCGTCCGGCGAAAAGGCAAACATGAGCTATTCGACAGAGGAGGAGTAAACGATGGCAGTGACGAAAACTATCACGATTGACGGGCAGCCAGTGACATTCAGAGCATCGGCTGCGATTCCACGCCTCTACAGAAACAAGTTCCACCGAGACATCTACCGCGACCTGAATGAGCTTCAGAAAGGCATCAGCGAGAACGACTCGGAAAATTCCAGTCTGGATACATTCTCGCTGGAGCTGTTCGAGAACATCGCATGGCTGATGGCAAAGCACGCGGATGCAGCCGTTCCGGATACGCCGGAGGAATGGCTGGACGGCTTCAACACGTTCTCGATTTACGAGGTGCTGCCGCAGATTATCGAGCTGTGGGGCATCAATACCGAGCAGCAGGTATCCGCTAAAAAAAACATCGCGCGACAGAGCGGGAAATGACTACCCCGCTCTTTCTTTTGCGCTGCGTGCAGATCGGGCTTCATATTTCGGAGCTTGACCTGCTGACCATCGGCACGGTCAACGACATGTACGCTGAAATGAGCAACGACGACTGGGACTACCCGGAAGTCGCGACGCAGGAAATGATGGATAGATTTTAATAGGGAGGAGGAATCCGCATGGCGAATAGAATCAAAGGCATCACCGTCGAGATCGGCGGCGACACCACTAAGCTGACCGAATCGCTCAAATCGGTCGACAAGCAGATCAGCAATACGCAGAAAAGCCTGCGGGACGTCAACAAGCTCCTGAAGCTCGATCCTGGCAATACGGAACTCCTCTCCCAGAAGCAGAAAGGACTTCAAACTGAAATTGCCGCAACTAAGGAGCGGCTTGAAGCGCTCAAGGAAGCAGCAAAACAGGCAGATCAGGCTCTTGCAAACGGCGACATGAGCCAGAGCCAGTACGATGCGCTTCAGCGAGAAATCGTCGAAACCGAGCAAGACCTCAAAAGCCTGACCAAGGAATATGAGAACTTCGGCTCCGTCTCCGCACAGAAGATTGCGGCAGCCGGTGAGAAGGTCAAATCCGTCGGCGAGAGCCTTTCCAGTGCTGGAACAAAAATGACGATGGGCTTCACTGCTCCCGTTGTGGCCGGAGCGACAGCGGCAGTCACTGCCTACGGCGACGTGGACAAGCAGTTCAACCTCGTCAAACAGACGATGGGCGACACAGCGAACTCTGTCGAGGACTTCGAGGGACTATGGGACCAGATCGGGACCTCCGCGAAGGAATCTGTCTACGGCATGCAGGACGCAGCCGACGCCACCTTGAACTTCGCGCGTCAGGGCTTCACGGCAAAAGAAGCAACCGACATGCTGACTCCGGCGATGAACCTTGCCGCGGGTACTGGCACGGATCTTTCCGAAACCACATCTGGACTTGGCAACGCCATGAAGATGTTCGGTGCGGACTCCTCTGAAGCGGCAAACTACGCGGACGTTCTCGCCAAGGCGCAGGCACAGGCGAACACCACGACCTCGGAGCTTTTCGAGGCAATGTCCGTTGCAGGGCCTATCTGCAAGACCGTCGGATGGGATGTGAAGGATCTCGCGACGATTACTGACGTGTTCGGAAACGCTGGCATTTCCGGTTCTGAAGGTGCGAACGCTCTGAAAACAGGACTCGCACGTCTCGCTTCTCCCGCCAAGGAAGGCGCGACGGCAATGGATCAGCTCGGGCTTTCCACCGGACAGACCTACGCCATCTTCAATGAAAACGGCACGCTCAAGGACATGCCGACCGTGCTGGCAAATCTGAACTCTGCGTTCTCCGGTCTGACCGATCAGGAAAAGCTGGAAGCCGCCGCTAATATCTTTGGCAAGGAACAGATGTCCAAGTGGCTGACGCTGATCCAGACCTCACCGTCTGAGGTGTCGTCTCTCCGCGACGCGCTCGACGACTGCGGCGGCTCGGCGGAGAACATGTCGAACGCCCTGATGAGCGGCACCGGCGGTACAATCGAGCAGCTCAAGTCCACCTTCGATGTGCTGACGGTTACCATCGGTCAGGCAGTCGCACCGGCGTTCCTGAGCCTGATGGAGAAGATCATCGACGTAATGAACGCTATCATGAACATGGACCCGGCGATGCAGAAAATGATCCTGGCCATCACCGCAATCGTGGCGGCCATCGGTCCTGTGCTGATCGTCATTGGAAAGATGGCGACAGGAGTCGGGGCATTGATGACGCTTGCGCCGAAGATCGTATCTGCAATCAATATAGTTAAAGGTGGCATGACTGCGCTCAACGCGGCAATAGCGGCGAATCCAATAGGTCTCATCATTACAGCAATTGGACTGCTCGTCGCGGCCTTTATTTACCTGTGGAACAACTGCGAGAGTTTCCGCAATTTCTGGATCAACCTCTGGGACAACATCAAGGAAGTCGCGATAACCGTCTGGACAGCGATCAAGGACTTCTTCACAACCATCTGGACTGCCATCAGTGGCGTGTTCACCTCCGCGATGAACGGCATCAGTAGCTTCCTGTCCGGCGCGTGGAACGGAATACAGAGCATCGTTACAACGGTGATGAACACCATCAGCACGGTGATTCAGACTGTGTGGAATGGCATCAAGACATTCTTCACCACAATTTTTACGGCGATACAGACTGTCGTCACAGCCTACTTCAATATCTACAAGACGGTCATTACCACCGTTCTTACAGCTATCCAGACTGTGGTGAACACGATATGGAACGCAATAAAGACTGTGATTTCGACGGTATGCACAGCCATTCAGACTGTCGTCACAACCGTCTGGAATGCCATCAAAACCGCGATTACGACAGTCTGCAACGGTATCAAGATCGCCGTCACGACCGCTTGGAACGGAATAAAGGCCATCACCTCGACCGTGTTCAACGGAATTAAATCCGTCGCGACCTCGGTATGGAACGGCATTAAATCAGCCGTGATGAGCGTCGTGAACACGATGAAGTCCGGGATTACCTCCGCCTTCAATGCTATCAAAAGCACGATCAGTGGAATCCTGAACGGCATCAAATCAACGTTCACATCGGTGTTCAATAACATCTGGAGCTTTGTCTCCGGCGTCGTGAACAAGCTGAAAGGCGTGTTCAACTTCAAGTGGAGCCTGCCGAAAATCAAGCTCCCGCACTTCTCGATTTCCGGTTCGTTCAGTCTGAATCCGCCGAGCATTCCGCATTTCTCTGTCTCCTGGTACAAGAAAGCGATGAACGGCGGCATGATCCTCAAGGACGCGACCATCTTCGGGCAGTCCGGGGGAACGCTCCTCGGAGGAGGCGAAGCTGGCGACGAAGCCGTGGTCGGCGTGAACAGTCTTAAAAACATGATACGGGAAGCCGTCAGCGAAACCGCCGGATACAATGGCCCACTGATCAATATCGAAACCATGAGCGTGCGCAGCGACGACGACATACGCAAAATCTCGCAGCAGCTCAACACCCTGCTTGTCGGCAGCCGCCGCGCGAAAGGATCGGTGATCTAATGGGATTCAAATTCAACGGCAGAACGAGCCAGAGCTTCGGCTTGGCGACCAGAATGACAAAGGAAATCAGAATGCCGGACTTCACCAACAACACGATCACCGTTCCCGGACGCGAGGGCGTATTCGACTTTGGCGAGACCATCGGCGAGCGCAAGATCGAAATATCCTGTTTCATCCCTCCTGGAAAATCCGATGAGGATTTTCTCGCCCGCAAGGACGAGATCATCGCGTGGCTTAATCCGGACATCGGGCTGTGCGATCTGATACTGGACAAGGAGCCGAACCGCGTGCACCGTGCGAGACTCGAGAGCGGATTCTCGTTTGACAAGGTCGTACGGAACTCCTGCACCTTCGATCTGACGTTCCTCTGTCCCGATCCATACGCCTACGCCGAAAACGACGAGACGTTTGAAATCACCGAGGCCGGGACGTTCTCGCTGAACCGGACACTCGGCAATGCCGATTCCCTGCCGGTCTATTCACTTACGGCGGACCTTGCCAAAGGCAAGAATGCGGTCGTCACGACCAACGGCAGCAGCCTGAAGATTGACGGTGCACTCTCCAAGAATGAGATTCTGGTGATTGATTCCTCGCTCATGACTGCGAAGGTCACGGATTCTGACGGCAATACGCTTCGCAACGGCCTGCCGCTTCTAGAAAGCCTTGACTTCCCGGCGCTCAAGGTCGGCGCGAACACGATCACAATTGAAGCCGACAGCACTACGGAGACGACGGTTCAGACGCTGAACTCGCAGAACAAGTTCACCGGGCAGGTTCCCGCGTCATGGGGAGCGGATGGTCTGTGGCGGTTCAATGAATCCGCGCCGGATTCCGACACATGCCTTGCGGACTCCTCCGGCAAAGACAGAAAGGCATCCATCAGTGGATGGAGCGGCACTACGGCTTCCCTGCAGGCAGGCCACCTTGGCAGGTCGTTCCGCATGAACATCAACAATCCCTCGACCGAGCAGACGTATCTGAAAGTCAGCAACGACGGCACGCTGTTTTCGAATATCGGCAAGACGATAGTAGTCGGCGGATGGTTCATGCCCACAACATACTCGGTCGGAAATACTTTCTGCCCGCTGCTCAATACCCGCCAGGGAACCGGCAACCCGATATTCTACCTATCACTGCATTCCGGCAATCCGCGCCTGATGCTCTACAATTCCTCCGGAACACTGATCCTCGATGAGGATTTCACGCCGAGCTTCACGCTAACAAACGGCCTGTGGTACTTCATAGTGGCGGTGATCAAGCCGGACGACAGGACAGCACAGTATGTGCTTGGATGCCGGAGCACCGGCGAAATCTGGATATCCGATGCGGTCAGCTTCACAGGTGACCTCAACCGATCCTGTACAGCCGACCTGATCTGGGGAATGCACGCCGAGACATACTGGTATGCGGGTAACTTCGACGACTGGTTCCTGAACTGTGAGTCGGATTTAACAGCGGACGACATCGCCCTCTGGTTTCAGAAGTCCCTGACGGCAAATGCGGCGGACTCGACGGCAGACGTGGACGGACTGATGACAGAGGACGCCGTGACACTCAAAGCAACGGACTCCGCCTACGCGACGAGCGGATACCTCACAACCGCCGCCGTGGAATACGGTATAGTGGGAAAATGCTATCTTTCCCTGACTGCCGATAAGCCGGCCGGTACAAGCGTCTCCGTTGAGACCTCCACCTCGGATGACTTATCGACGTGGAGCGACTGGGCGACTCCCGGCGCGGACAATACGGTGCAGTCGGATTCTGCGAAATACATCAAATTCCGTGTGACGCTTGCCACAACGGATTCATCGGTAACGCCAATGGTAAAAAGCATCACACTCTCGACGCCCAGAGAGTCCGCGTTCAAGAAACTGACCATTCAGGCCCGCAGCAGATGGAGGTGATCCTGTGGCTGAGAAAAAACAACTAGCCGTTCTTTATCTGAACGGCGAACTGGAAGCCGTGCTGGAAAACGCCTACGACGTGATTATCACGGGCGAGATCAACGGCATCGACACGCTCGAATTCAGCCTGCCCTTCCGTGACGAGAAACGCAAATATCTGGAGAACGAAAAGCAGGTCAAGGTCGGCGATGACGCATACCGCATCCGTACAATCACCGATGAAAAAAACGAGCAAGGCACAGCCATAACCTCGGTCTACGCCGAGGCGGCGTTCTATGACCTGGGATTCTCGACAAAGAAAGCCGAGATCACCTTCAACGCGGACACCGCCGACGTGCCAATGGCATACGCGCTACATGACACTGGATGGACGGTCGGGACCGTCAACAAGCAAACCAAACGCACCTGGACCTGTCAGGAGAAAAACGCGCTCGCGATTCTGCGCAAAGTTCAGGATCTGCACGGCGGCGACCTGATCTTCGACAACGCGAACAAGACCGTAAGCCTGCTGACCTTCAGCGGCACGGACTCGGGTGCATTGTTCTGCTACAAGAAGAACATGAAGTCCATCAAACGCGTGATCGACACGCAGAGCCTGATTACCCGGCTCTACGCCTACGGCAAGGATGGCATGACGTTCGCGTCCATCAACGAAGGCAAGGAATATGTCGAGGACACGACCTACACCAATGAAATCCGCGTCTCGACGCTCGACTGCTCGAATTTCACCAATCCGTACCAGATGCTGGAATACGCCGAGATGCGTCTCGCCGACTATGCCACACCGAGAATTTCCTATGTTCTGAACGCAATGGATCTGTCCGTGCTGACCGGCTATGAGCATGAAAGCTGGAAGCTCGGCGACATCGTGACGGTCAGGGACGATGAACTGAACATCAGCGTCAAGACACGAATCGTCAGGCGCGAGTATAACCTCTTGGAACCATGGAATACAGTTCTGGAGCTGTCCACCACGCTCCGCGAACTCGGCGATTCCTCTTCGCAATGGGACGCTGCCGCTGACATGCTTTCCGGTGCGAACCTCGTCGATAGTCAGGAAATGAAAGACCTCGTGCCGTTCAACCATCTGCGCAACTCACGAGCAGACAGCGGACTCAATTACTGGGAAAACTCCGGCTTTGAGGTCGATGCAGAGAACGGCGTATCCGGCACGGCGTCCTTTAAATGTGAAGGTGCTCTGAATACGACGAAGAGTCTGACGCAGACCATCACTCCGGCGAACCGCGATAGCTATACCTTTTCCTGTCAGATCGCGTCCGACGATCTCAAGATGGGCGACAACGGACAGGTCGGTGTGGAAATTACCTTTGAGTACGAGGACGGAACCACCGAGACGCGGTTCATTGACCTGATTTAAGGAGGCGTGCAATGGCTTCATTTACACATATGGCGCAGGCAGTTTCTCCGCAAAATGGGCGCGTGAAAAAAATCCGCATTCGCGTCTGCGTGACCGACTGCACCGGAACAATCTATATAACCGACATGTTCCTTCAGGGCGGTTCCATTGCGACCGGCTGGGTGGGACATGTTTCAGAGATTCAATGGACGCAGGACGGTGACTGATTATGCCGATATTCACACGCTTTACAGAGACAATCAACAAGAAGGAAAAAAAGCGGATCGTCAGCATCACCGTAAAACCAACCGTCACAGACTGTACCGGGACCGTCTGGTTCACCGACCTCATGCTGCAGGAAACCGCGATGCTCTCAGGCTACGTAATCAACACAGAGACAATGCTAAAGAAGTATGCGACCGGCGACGAATATGCCATCACCGGAAAGCGCTTCTTCAATGGCATCGTCCGTGGCAGCGCGACCTGCATCATCTTCAATCTCGGCAAGACCTCAACTGGACTTGACTGGAAGGTCTATCCGAATCAGGACATGAAAGCAGGCAGCGTTTCGCTTGGCCTCGGCGCGGGAGCGCACAAAGCGATCTTTACGGATGCTGCAAGCGCGGGTGATGAATTATCCCTTCTCGCGTCAAGCCGCGAATGCCTGAAGAACGGCTCCGCAACCGCCAAGGACGGATTCTTTCAATATTCCGCCGCAGGCGACAGCAAGCACCCGGTCACTGTCGAGGAGAAGAAATCGGCAAAGCTGTATGTGGAGTTTCAGGAGATGGAGGATGGTGATGTGATATGAACAGGGATATTCTCAAAGGCCGCAAGTGCATGGTCTGGACGTTCATGGGAAACGCCCGCATGTACACCGCATTGAAGAATTACGGAGACCGCCTCTCTCAGGTAGGTCTCTTTTCTTTTAAGGTCGACGCGACCGGGACGATTACCGAAACCGGCGTGGCAATATCCGATATGCTGACCTACATCAATAAGTATCCGCATATCACGTGGCTCCTCACTGTCCGCAATGACGGAACATCGAGTGTATTTACTGCTCTTCGCGAGAATACAGACGGAGCGCAGGACAAGTTCCTGAGCGAGCTGCTGCGGATCATGGAGAAGTATCCGTGGTGCGCAGGCGTCGACATCGACCTCGAGCGCGGCGGCGATTACTCAACGCACGCCAAGTCGACCGCCATGTTCAAGAACATCTGGAACACGGTCAAGAATTATGACAGCACGAAAAAGGTCAATATCTGCCTTCCCGGAATGGACTCCGTCAACGGGTCGGTCGGCGGCGAGAACTGGTGCGTCTATGCTGACCTAAATCCATACTGCGATACGGCGGCGATCATGAGCTATGGAATGGCGTGGGCAGGAAGTGCTCCCGGACCAGTGTCACCCAAGGATTGGCTCGACGGAATCTATGATTACGCCGTTACCGCGATGACGCCTGAGAAGGTGTTCATGGGACTTCCGGCATACGGCTGGAACTGGCAGATCTACGATACGCCGGAGAATCTTGGGAAAACCTATCGCGGAACTTCGAACACCTACTACGCCGCCAAGAACTGGGTAACGGGCAAGTACAACTTCACGGACGACAAGCCGCCTCAGCCGTTCATCCCGATTTTGGCGTACTGGGATGACTACAACAAGGTACCATATGCGTTCCCGCAGGTCTACGATTTTGCGGAAGGTCAGGACGCTTCAAGCTACGAGTACCCGCTGATGACCGGAACCTACAACCGGCGAAGGTACCTCACTGCCTACAGCAAAACACAGAAGACCTCGTTTGGAACGGTCTATGTGGATCATGATGGCACGCCGGACAACTACACCGGTATCGTCTCTTCGGAGAACGGTATCGCAGTCATGGGTGACGAGGGAGAAGCGACATACAGCTTCTCCGTATCAAGCGCCGGAACATACGACATCGCTGTGAGGCTCTGCTATCCCTTCTGGGACAAGAACGGTATCTATATCAGCATTGACGAGACACAGAAGCACTTCACCGAATCGCGGCTCTGGTGGCCGTACTGGAGGAGCACCTTCTGGGCATCGCTTGTAGATGGCATTTCGCTATCTGCCGGGATGCACACCGTTACGGTATCGGTCGATGTGAAAGGTGTGCAGTTCTACGGGTTCCGCGTCTGCTCGGCATTCAGTGAGAAACCGTCCGCCGGATCAGCTTCGTTTACCCTGTCTCCGCGCCACTTCATAGACGTGGACGGAAACGAATGCCAGCCGGATAAGGGCTTCAAGCTCACGACAGAAGTCCTGCGCCGCAAGCCCGACTCCGCGCTCATCTGGTACGAGGACTTCGAGGACTACGGCATGCTCGAGACGAACTACTGGCAGACGTTGTCCGGCTCTTGGAAGGTCTGGCGGTCGGATGAATACTCCGAATCCAGAGTGTATTCGCAGCTCGACGGCAGCGGCCAATTTGCGTGGAACTATGACGGATTCAAGGACATCCACTTGAGAGCACGTCTTGCGTTTCCGTCCGGCAGCACCGGCAAAGCGGGAATCTTCTGCGGAAATCTATTCTGTTGCCTGAACTACGACAGTCAAGCCGTAGAGCTATGGAGCGGAGGCACGAAACTCGGAAGCTACTCTCAGTCCATTGCGCAGACACCAACCGCAACTCTTCGCACCGACCCGACGACCTACACCATCGAGATGCGGATTCGCGGCAGCACGGTTCGCGTCTATTCCGGTGCATCCAACACGCTCCGGTTCACGGCGACCGTCAGCGGATTCACCGGAGGAACCGCGGGCTACCGGTCTGACCAGAGGACTATCTGCGAGCTTCTCCGCATGGGCGACGCATGGACGTATGAGCCATATGAACGGTTCGACGTAACCTTCCCGGACGGCAGCGTCACGCAGTACGGGAGGATCAGCCGGAGCAATGTCACCTGGGATGATGAATTTCAGGTATTCACGCTGACAAGCGACATCGAGGAATCCGAAACCCGCTCTGATTCCATCTCGATGGACTACGAGTTCTACCACTCGGCGCAGCTCGACCTCAAATGTGGGAAGGACTACACGATTACGGTCACGCCGAAGGACATCGACATCTGGATTTCGCGGCTGTTCCTCGGAGACGCGGACGGGTTCTCCATCCTCTACTATCAGGATGTGGACTCTCTCGTCTACTGGGCAAACCAGGCCGCCTACCACTGGAACTTGCGCGGCATTGCGATCTGGTCGCTCGGGCAGGAGGATCTCCGATTGTGGGAGGCTTTGCCGAAACAGACGAACACCTCATAACTTCATAAATCACACAGTTTTCCAAGGCTGTCTGCAATCTCGCAGGCGGCCTTTCTTTTTGCTCAAAATCAAAGGAGGGACTTATCAATGAAGGAATTCTGGAACACTATACAGCTCATTTTCGCAGCCATCGGAGGGTGGCTCGGCTACTTCTTAGGAGGCTGCGACGGGCTGCTCATCGCGCTCATCATCTTTGTGGTCTGCGATTACATCACCGGCGTGCTCTGCGCTATCGCGGACAAGAAACTGTCGAGTGCAGTCGGCTTCAAAGGAATCTTCCGCAAGGTACTAATCTTCATTCTGGTCGGAATCGCCAACATCCTCGACATCCACGTGCTCGGTCACGAGGGCGTGCTGAGAACAGCGATCATTTTCTTCTACATCAGCAATGAAGGACTCAGTTTAACAGAAAACGCTGCGCACCTCGGACTGCCGATACCAGGCAAGCTCAAGGACGTGCTCGAACAGCTTCACGACAGAAACGACAAGGAGGAACAGTAATGGCATACAAGGGAATCGACGTATCCGTCTGGCAGGGAAACAGCATCGACTTTAACATGGTCAAAGCGTCTGGCATTGACTTCGTGATCATCCGCGCTGGATACGGAAACGGCAACAAAGACAAATACTTCGAAACGAACTACAGCAAGGCGAAAGCTGCAGGACTTCACGTCGGCGCGTATTGGTATTCATATGCTACATCCGCTGACGGTGCGAAGCAGGAAGCGAAATCCTGCGCATCTGTCCTGTCCGGCAAACAGATCGACTACCCGGTCTACTTCGACATTGAGGAGAAGTCACAGCTCGCGCGCGGACGGAATTTCTGCTCATCGCTTACCACAGCATTCTGCACGGAGTTGGAGAGCCGCGGCTATTACGCCGGATTCTACACCTCGCTTTCGAGTCTGAACTCCGTGGTGACAGATGCCGTGAAGAAGCGGTTCACCGTATGGGTGGCGCAGTGGGCGAGCAAATGCTCGTATCCCAGCGCTTACGGTGTCTGGCAATATTCGTCCAAAGGAAAAGTAAACGGCATCAGCGGGAATGTCGACATGAACTACTCCTACATCGACTTCCCGAGCACAATTAAGAACGGCGGATTCAACGGCTATGGCAAAAGCGCTACTGCCAATACATCAACAACGACCGTAAAGAAATCCGTGGATGAGATTGCCTCCGAGATCATCGCCGGTAAATGGGGCAACGGAGCTGACCGTAAAAAACGTCTGACAGCCGCAGGATATGACTACAATACTGTACAGGCGAAGGTCAACGAAAAGCTCGGTACATCCTCTAAAAAATCCACTGCCATCTACTACACAGTCCAGCGCGGTGACACGCTCTCCGGCATCGCCAAGAAGTATGGAACGACCGTGTCCGCGATCCAGAAGCTGAACTCCTCGCTTATAAAAAACGTGAACCTCATCCAGGTCGGATGGAAGATTCGCGTGAAATAACCACATCCCCTTCTCTGGC
>CALLZZ010000250.1 GCA_937858235.1 uncultured Clostridia bacterium | reverse complement strand
AAGCCCTGATTGAAGAAGAAAGCGGCGGCAGATATCAGTTTGTGGTGGGCAATGTGCGTGATGATCTGTATCTGGATTGCAGCGCTCAGGCTAACGCAGGACTGTATCTGACCGTGCAGCAAAATAAAAAAACTGGCAACTATGACTGTGTTTTCAAGGGATACATCCGCACGAGCGGCGGCTATCACAACGCCAAAGGAATGCAGAAGCTGGCTGACGAGTACAAGCAGGCTGCATATTTTCTCAGAGAAATGGAGATCGCCAATATCTCTCTGACCGAGGATGAGCTTGTCACCTTTGTGGCTGAGCTAAAATCGGCAGAGAAACAACAAATCAACGCCCCGCAGATGGGGATATAAAGGAGGTTTGCACTATGAGAATCATTGAAACTAAGGGCAGGATTGCAGATAACGGCAGCGTCGTCCTGCCGCCCGATGTGTTGGAAACCATGTGCGTTACTGCCGGAGATACCGTACATCTGGCGTATCTGTCCCATCACCCGGTAAAGGAGATTAACAGCTACGGGGAGTTTTTTCTCACCAAGGATGGTATCGACCATGTAACAGAACCGGTAGAAGCGCTGGAATCGGCAGAGCTGTCGGTGCCTCATGTGCTTTTGGAGGCGGCAGGGATTCCGTTGGATGACGATCTGGACATCCGCTGTGAGGACGGCGCTATCATTATCAGTAGTGCCGATCCCGTAAAGCAGCTGCCGCCTCAGCTTATGGAGCTGTTCGACAGCCTCGACGTGAGCCATGACACCATCCGCTGTGTGCTGGAGGGAGGTGCGGAGGATGAATAAGAAGCCCATCTACAAGCTGATGGACGGCAAAGGACGTGTGCTGATTCCCAAGGAACTGCGTACTGCCAGCGGTATGGATTATGGTGACATCGTGCGCCTTAATATATCCAACGGCATGGTCAGTGTGCAAAAGGTGGATATCATCGAAATCGGCGACCAGTCCCCGGAGGCAGTGGAGGCCTATGTCCGTGCGGCATTTAAGACCATGTCGGACGATACAAGACTTTCCCTCATTTCCGATCTGACTGCCCTACTGCAGCAGAAAAAGGAGGGCTAACGGATGGAAAGAAAATCTCTATTTACCGCCAAAGACTGTTCAGCAACAGGCTTAAACTGCAGTATTCAGGGGAAAGTTGTCGTATTAAGTCAGGACACACCTGAAAGGCAGCTGTATTTTTGCCTATGCGGGAACGGAGCCGGAGCCAACCCAAGCGGCTGTGCTGTCTTTTTAGTATCGCTCCATACCGGGGAGTTTGCCCTGAAAAAACGCAGTGAAGTCATCGGCATCCTTAATCCGGAGCTTCTGCCGGATAGTGCCAAGCTGCAGCTCTCTCAAATCAGACCGGTGGGAGCGCTGGATTTAAAGAATTATGAGCCGAAATACAGCGGATACAGCTTTCTGCCCGATGGCCGCTATGCTTCCGGCGTGTGGCTCTGCACCGAACAGGAAGCGCTGGATTATGTGGAGATGCAGAAGCCTTACCAGCATCGCATTATGATCTGCGACCGGGATGATTTTTGTGTGATGGAGCTACAGGAGGGCAGGCTTCTCCATCCCACAGAGGAAGCAATAGAGGCCTTCCGGCAGGCGTCGGGGAACGGAGGTCTTACTATGACGTAAAGGAGGCACAAGCTCATGCGAAATATCCGGATGGAAAAGGATATTATCCTGTACTACGGCAACCCTGCCGGTTATGTCAGCGGCGGCAAGGCGGTGGTTGATCCCCTGTTCGAATCAGAGGAACTGAAAGCCTTTCTTAGCCGCCAAAAGGACATCAGCGAGATGAAATGGACGGACGGCATATACGACCGCCTTGTGAATGGTCAGCGGGATAACCAAGAACTTACCCTGCTGAAAAGCTGCCGTGTATGGCAGCTAAAGCCCGAATCGGATATCCAGATGCGCTTCATCAGCCTTGAGGATTTCTGCAAATCATTCGGAGAACCCCAAATATCCGATTACAAGACAGTCTATGACGGTGAGGTAGAAACCAACGATCTGGAGGCGCTGTACACCAAATTCAATACAGCTCACCCTCCCGGTTATGTAGGGCATTCCCTGTCCATGTCAGATGTGCTGGAGCTGTACGATGAAAACGGCAGCAGCTTCTACTACTGCGACCGCTTCGGTTTTCAGGAAATCCACTTCAAGTCTCCGGTGCAGACACAGACCATGCAGCTCTAAATGTAGGTCTTACTTTAAAATATTACAAAGCAAGGAGGAAAGGTAAAATATGAACTCTAAAACAAAGAGGTTCTGTTCCATCGGATTGGTAATTTGTCTGATATGTTCCTTGTTCGCAGGGAGCGCATATGCGACAAAGCTGATATTTGCGGACAGTGTCAATCATTGGGCTGAGAAAGCTATCAACGAACTTGCAGACAAAGGAATCCTTTATGGTTATCCTGATGGCTTGGTTCACCCAGATGAACTTATAACAAGAGGTGAGTTTGCTTCTCTTGTTGCAAGAACAATGAAACTTCCCAATCCCGACAACGAAAATGTGACCATTGTATTCAAGGATATTGCAGGGCATTTTGCAGAAAAGGATATCGAAGCACTGGTCATTGCAGGGATTATTGGAAAAGATGATTTCGGCGAAAGGTTCTGTCCAGATGAACCCATCACACGAATTGAAATGATTAGAATGCTGATAAAAGCAATTGGAAAGGGAGAGCATTCCAAAGACTGCTCCTGCAATACCGGGTTTGCTGATGACGATCTGCTCACAGCAGAACAGCGTAAGTATGTCTGTGCAGGAAAGCACTACTGCATCATTTGCGGATTTCCTGATGGCACGGTCAGACCCAACGATGTGGCTACCCGTGGTGAAGCTTTTGAGATGCTCGTAAGCACGGAGAAAGCAAAAGAACAGATAAAAGAGCAGGAAAGCAAGCCTCCGGTAGATAAGCCAGCAACTGGTGATTCCTCATCAAGCGGAGGCGGCTCCTCCACTGTTCCGGCTCCGCAGTTTAGCTTTATACTCCCTGCCAATGCATATAAAGGTGATGAAATTAAATTAGAACCAACCAGCCGCTATGTAAAAAGCGTGGTGTGGACAGTCAGAAAAGATGGTGTATCACTTGAACTGGATAAGGTTTTGAATGGTGTTCTCAATGAGAACGGAGGCTCTATCTCCTTTTTGGATACAGGCAATTTTGTGCTTACGGCTACAGCTGTTAACAGTCGTGGCAAAGAGATCAAACATGAACAGAGCATCCATATCTACCCCATTATCACTACAGGGTTTTCGCTGCCTAAAACAGCTCACACCGATACAGCTGTTTCGGTAGATTTAAAAACAACAGATCTTGGCAGTAATCGGGTGATATGGACATTAAAGAAGGAAGGATCAGAAGTTGACCTTGCAGATGCTCTGAACGGTGAACTTGAAGCAGATGGAGGCATAGTCGTGTTTAAAAATAAGGGCAGCTATGTTCTCACCGCTTCTATTGCGGATGAATTGGGTAAAACTGTGTCAGCTTCACAAACAATCACCATATATCCCGTTGCACAAGTCAAAGTAACCCTACCAACAGTAAGTCATACGGATAAGACGATAAACTTTTATTCAGAAGTAACAGATGCAGAAGATATGACTGTGGACTTTTCTCTCACCAGAAATGGAGAACCCGTGCAGATCACAGACTATGTTGAGGGAGAGCTAAACGAGGGCAGCATTCGCTTTAAAGAAAAAGGTGTATATGCCCTTACAGTAATAGCCACAGACAAGACCGACCGAATATTTACAGATACCGCAGACATTACGGTATACCCTGTAGGTTCTGTCGGTTTTTATCTGCCTGAAATTTTCCACACTGACAGCAAAGTCACTCTTCAGGCTAATTTTTCTGAAATCGGCAACCACACCGCAGAATGGACGCTAACGAAAAATGATAAACCGATAAATCTGCAGGATGCCATAAGCGGAGGCCTTACCAATGCAGGTGGTACTGTTCAATTTAAGGAACAAGGAAGCTATGTTCTTAAGGCGGCATTCACGGATAATGGTGGCAGAAACTACAGTCACGAGCAAGGATTTAAGGTATACCCCGTGCCGACTGTGCGATATAGCCTTCCCCAATACGCACATACAGATAGCGATATCGCCATAAAAGCTCAAGTGACTGCACTGGATGACCTCAACATTGAATGGCTTGTGGACAATACCTACGGCTTTCAGGACTTCGATACCTATGTAGACGGTAAGCTGAGCAATGAGGGCGGTACAATACGTTTTAAGAGAGCTGGTATCTACGAGCTTGTCGCAAGAGTTACTGATGAAACAGGCCGTGTATTTTTATTCGAGCTTGGCGGCAAATGCGAGGTACTCCCCGTGCTTTCTATTGGCTTTGAACTTCCTGCCCTCGCTTATACTGATAGTACAATCGACATCAGAACACATGGCAATAACAATGTGCTTCCCGTTGAATGGTCTTTGAGTAAGGATGAAAAAACTGTTTCATTGGGAGATTTTATCAACGGTACTCTTAATGCACAGGGAGGAAAAGTTGGATTTAGAGCTGATGGAGAGTATACACTGACTGCAACTATGACCGACTTTTTGAAGCGAAGCTACAGCCATAGTCAAACTATTCGTGTTCTGCCGGTTATCAGCTATGATTTCATTCTTCCAAATACCATTCATTATGGAATACAGTTTACAGTAACGCCGAAGAACATTTCAAGCCTTGGCTCCAACAGTGTGGTTTGGACACTGAACAAGGATGGAGAGCACGCCGAATTTACAGGTGCGCTGACCAATGATGGAGGTGAAATATCTATCCATCATACCGGAACATTTACGCTTACCGCCGCTGTAACAGATAGCGCAGGTAGATCGTTTTCACAAAGTCATAACATCACAGTGACCAACACGGCACCCAATACCCCAATGATTACAGCTACACCTACCAGAACCGTAAAAGATGGCAAATTCCTTGTCAATGTAAATGCTGCAGCAACCGACCCGGATGGTGACGATGTTATCTTGGAATGGGATGGAACAACTGCAGACAGCTATTATCCTGTGGGTTCCCATACCATCAGAGTAAGAGCTAAAGATGATGCGGGGGCTTATTCCGATTGGATTTCAGAGACTTTTACAATTACGAACGCTGCACCGAGTGTTCCCACCATCAACAGAACTCCAAGCGGAAATAGCGTAATACCGGGAACACCAGTGACAATCACAGCACAAAGCAGTGATTCGGACGGTGATGCTATCACCTACATTTGGGAAAACCGTAAAGCAGAGACACAAGTATATCCCTTGGGTAAAAATGTAGTCAGAGTAAAGGCTGTTGACTCGACCGGAGCTGAATCTCCGTGGTCAGCAATTGTGTTCTTTGTCATGGACTCCAACGGCAGCGGTGGAATGATGTTGACAGGCCCGGATTCTGTTATTTTGGAAAATGGAATTGAAGATGCCACGATTCGTGATTACACCTTTACGGTACCTCCCGTATCAGGGCATAACGGAAGCGATTATGGCAGAGTTAAAGGCTATAACACTCTGACAAAACAATGGGATCAACTGGATTACGGCACAACAAACAACGGCATAACATTCCAAAGAACGCTGGAAATCGGTGTGTATAGCAAGCTGGAGTTTTACTACTACACAAACCATAACTGTATGTATAACAAGAGCAACATCACCTATTCTGTAACCTATCATTTTGAGTAAGAAAATGTATAAAGATCGGAGGATAAAATATGCCAATAATCGATGTCAAAACCAACTCCATGTACCCGCCTGGAGTCAGCGGAGGCATTCGTGCCTATGCTTCAGCAACGGTGGAGGGATGTCGTGACGGTATCTTTGTTTCCATGCCAAGCCGCAAGACCGAAAACGGCTACAAGGAAATCTGCTTCCCGGTGACCAAGGAGTTCCGGGAACAGCTCCACAAGGCGGTGCTGGACAGCTACCAGCAGGCCACCAAGCCCCGGTGCAGCCGCAGGGAGCTGCACCGGAACAGTCCCAGCCACCCATGCAGATGGGCGGTATGTAAGCATCCCGTCAACCCAACAACAAAAACATTTTGGAGGTAAAACATCATGAAAAAAATAATGAACAAGATTACCTATAAGGCAAATATGCTGGCAGTCAGGGCAAGAACGCCGCTCACCAACAACCGTGGGGAGGGCTTCGTAGATACCGCAATTAAGATTTTAATGGCGGTTGTCATCGGTGCTCTGGTGCTGGCCGGATTGTATCTGCTCTTCGACCAGACCGTGCTGCCCACCCTCACCCAGCGTATCAAGGAAATGTTCAACTATGGAGGTTAATCTGACCGCTCTGCATGCGGTCTTTTTTATTGCCCTATTGTGTTCGGCATCGGCGATTGACTTTGCGAAACGCATTATTCCCAACTGGATTAGTATCGCTATTGCCACTGTTTCCATATTGGATTTTACACCAGTTAAAGTGCTGGGAATCCTTGTTGCCCTGCCGTTTTTAGTGGCAGCAATATTCTATGGTGGCATGGGCGGCGGCGATATCAAGCTGATGGCGGCCTGTGGTCTTGTGCTGGGGCTTCCAAAAGGATTGCTTGCGGCAACTGCAGGATTAAGCCTGCTGTTGCTCTATGTGGCAGTGTATCGGATTATTTGCAAGGTGCAAGGACGGGAGGCGAAAAATGCCTTCCCTCTTGCACCTTTTTTATCGGCGGGCTGTCTGCTCGCTTACTTCATTTAAGGGAGGAAATCAAACCATGAGTTTTTTTAAGAATAGAACGGTTATTGGCGTGATTTGCATTGTGCTGTCCCTGCTGATCTGCTTTGCCGTAACGCCGCTGTTTAACCAGAGCATCAGCCAGAAAACCGAGATTGTGCGGGTAACCAATCCCATCAAAATAGGGGAAGCCATCACCAAAGAAATGGTGCAAACCGTAGAGGTGGGCGGCTACAATCTGCCGGAGGATGTGGTCAGGCATACGGATACGGTCATCGGCAAATTTGCCTCCGCTGATTTGGTGCCGGGAGATTACATCATCGCCTCCAAAATCGCCGATGCTCCTGCCGCTGAGAATGCCTATCTTTACAATCTAACCGGAGAAAAACAAGTGATTTCCGTATCGGTTAAGAGCTTTGCCGCAGGGCTTTCCGGCAAACTGATTTCCGGTGATATTGTGTCCATCGTTGCTCCAGATTACAAAAAACAGGGTGTAACGGTCATTCCGCCGGAGCTGCAGTATGTGGAGGTCATCGCTGTCACCGCAGGCAATGGCTATGATGCCAACACCGGAGAACAGAAAAAGGATAAGGATGAAAAGGAGCTTCCTGCTACTGTCACCCTGCTGGTTACGCCGGAACAGAGCAAAATTCTCGCCGAGCTGGAAGCAGACGGAACCCTTCATGTATCCCTTGTTTACCGTGGCAGCAAGGAAAATGCGGCAAAGTTTACCGAGGCGCAGGACTTGGTGCTTTCCAAGCTGTATCCCGATAAGCTGGAAACTCAGGAAAGCGAGGATAACACCCAGCCGGAACCACCTGCGGATACACCGGTGGAAAGCGGGGCTGAGTAAATGCTGAACTTCAAAAAAGGCGGTCTGTTCAGCCGCAAGGACAACTTAGATCCTCCGGAGATAGAACCGGATAACGCCGCACAGGTACTGGCGGTTTGGGGCAGCCCCGGCTGCGGCAAGACCACGGTGGCAGTCAAACTGGCCAAGTATCTGGCAGACAGAAAAAAGAATGTGGTGCTGCTGCTCTGCGACTGCACTACGCCAATGCTTCCCTGCATCTGCCCGCCCGGAGATTTGGAGGGCGACCACTCGCTGGGCAGTATCCTCGCCGCCAATTCCATTACCGAATCGCTGGTGAAAAACAACTGCAATACCCATAAGCGAATGAACCATCTGGCGGTCATCGGTCTGCAAAAGGGAGAAAACGAAAACTGCTATCCACCGGTGAATGAAAAGCTGATCCGAGAATTGATTGAAGCTCTGCGTGACATGGAAAGCCATGTCATTATCGACTGTGGCAGCTCCATCTATTTTGACGAACTGTCCACCATCTCCATTCTTGAATCCGATGCGGTGCTGCGACTCATAAACTGCGATTTGAAATCGGTCAGCTACCTGTCCAGCCAGCAGGAGTATCTGCGGATGGCCGGGTTTGACTTTGACAAGATGTACAAGGCAATTAGTAATGTAAAATCCAATGAAGCCAGTCAGAACATGGAACAGGTGCTGGGCAGTGCTGTGTTTACCCTTCCTCACTCCTCGGAACTAGAGGCTCAGGTGCTGGCCGGAAACCTGTTCGCTGATTTGTCCCTGAAAGACAGCCGGGGCTTTCGCAGAGAAATCGAAAAAATTGCAAAGGAGGTGTTCGAGATATGAGCAGGCATAACCTGTTTTTTACACCGGAGCAGGAAACCGGGGATTTTCGTAGTGTGCTGCAAAAGGTGCAGGAGCATATCGCCGGTCAGCACAGCGAACTGCTATCAGATGGAAATGCAACCGAAGCCAAGGCCAACATCAAGCGGTATATCGCCAAGTTTGTGCAGGACAGCCGTATGGCGGTAAAAGACATGACACAGCAGCAACTGGTAGATGCCCTTTACACGGAAATGGCCGAATATTCCTTTCTTACCAAGTACATCTTTGCGGACGGAATTGAAGAAATCGACATCAACAGCTGGCGGGATATTGAAATCCAGTACGCCGGTGGGCGCTGCGAAAAGCTGCAGGAACACTTTGACAGCCCCGAGCACTGCATCAACGTGCTGCGTCGGATGCTTCATGTGTCCGGCACAATTTTGGATGATCAGTCTCCACTTGTGGTGGGCACTCTTGCGGAAAACATCCGCATTGCCGTCATGAAAAGCCCCATTGTGGATGCCAATATTGGTGCTGCCGCCTCCATCCGTATCGTCAACCCCAATAACATGGAGAAAGAGGATTTTATAAACAGTGGTACGGCAACCGCTGAAATGCTGGATTTTCTCTCGGAGTGCATCCGCTACGGTATTTCGGTTTGCATCGCCGGAGCCACCAGCAGCGGTAAGACTACCGTGGCCGGTTGGCTTTTAACCACCATTCCTGATAATAAGCGCATCTTCACCATTGAAAACGGCAGCCGGGAATTGTCTCTCATCCGGGAAAAGGACGGCAGAGTCACCAATTCTGTGGTGCATACCCTTACCCGTAACAGCGAAAACGAGCTGTACCGCATTGAGCAGATTGATCTTGTGGATATCTCCCTGCGCTTTAATCCGGATATCATCGTGGTCGGCGAAATGCGTGGTGCGGAGGCTAATGCTGCACAGGAGGTGGCCAGAACCGGCGTGGCGGTGGTTACCACCATCCACTCCAATTCCTGCGAATCCACCTACCGCCGTATGGTTTCCCTGTGTAAGCGGGCTGTGGATATGTCGGATGAAACCCTCATGGGCTATGTGACCGAGGCCTATCCCATTATCGTGTTCTGCAAGCAGTTGGAAAACAAGCAAAGGCGGCTCATGGAAATTATGGAGTGCGAAATCCTGCCGGACAACAGTCGCCATTACCGTACCCTGTTTCGGTATGAAATTACCGAAAACCGCTATGAAAACAATCAGTTTTATATTACCGGACACCATGTAACGGTTAATCCCATCTCCGACAGCCTGTGTAAACGGCTGTTAGAGAATGGTATGCCACAGGAACGCATCAATCTTCTTAAGAAAGGGGGGCAAATATCCGCATGACAACCATTCAATTGTTGGCCTGTATCGGTATGATTACAGGCTTTTTTCTACTCATCGGCTTAAAGCCGATGGAATTCACCGATGGGCTGTTTTCCTTTCTCACCAGAGAAAATAAATCCATCAAGGATGAGATCAAGGCGGCACAGCGCCGCCGAAAGCCGGGATTTCTGAAACGGCAAATCCATATGGCACAGGAGGTGCTGGCGATGACCGGCAGAAGCAATCGCTTTTCTCTGATTTGCTCCTGTTCTTTGCTACTTTTTGCCATCGGTGCCGCTATTGCCATTGTGATGGGCAACTTCTTTCTGGCTCCGGTGATGGCGGCAGGATTTATGATGCTGCCTTTTTGGTATGTGCAGCTCACCGCCAGCCATTTCAAAAAAGACATCGCAGCCGAGCTGGAAACGGCTCTTTCCATTGTCACCACAGCCTACCTGAGAAGCGAAAATATATTGACTGCTGTGGAAGAAAACCTCCACTATTTGAACCCGCCGGTGCATCAGGTGTTCAAGGATTTTGTCCTGCGGGTCAAGCTGATTGATCCCAATGTGCTGGAGGCCATCAAGGTGCTGCGCACCAAAATCGACAACGAAGTATTCCGGGAATGGTGTGATGCCCTGTGTGATTGCCAGCATGACCGCAGCCTGAAAAATACCCTGACTCCCATCGTTTCAAAGCTCAGTGATATGCGGATTGTGAACGGCGAGCTGGAATATCTCGTATTTGAACCCCGCAAGGAATCTATCATCATGGTCATCTTTGTGATCGGCAATGTTCCGCTGATGTACCTCCTGAACAAAAGCTGGTACGACACGCTGATGCACACCCCATTGGGACAGATTATTCTGGCAATCAGCGCCGCCCTGATTTTTATCTCCACGGCCTGCGTAATACGACTGACCAAGCCGATTGAGTATCGGAGGTGACGAGGATGGGATTACTGTTTTTATTCGGAGTCACCTTAGCGGCTGGGCTGTTCTTTATCCTTTTGGATGTGCTGCGCCTGCCGTACCTCAGCACCGCCAAGGCCATGCTCAATACCACAAGAGCAGAGAAAAAAACGGCAAGGAGCTTGGAAACCTATCTCATGACTTGGGCGGTAAAGCTCTCTAAATATATCCGTATGGAAGAATACCGCAGGCACCGGCTGAAAAATGTGCTGAAAGCCTCCGGTATGAACATGGAGCCGGAGGTTTATCAAGCCTATGCGCTGGTGAAATCCGGCGTAATTCTGCTGCTGGCAATCCCTGCGGGCTTTATTTTCCCTTTGCTGGTGCCGGTGGTGGTGTTCCTTGCGGTCATGGTGTACTTTAAGGAAACTAAAAAGGCAGATGAAAGGCTGTCCGCAAAGCGAGCCTCCGTAGAAAAGGAGCTGCCCCGCTTTGTTGCCAACATTGAACAGGAGCTGAAAGCCTCCCGTGATGTGCTGGCCATTGTAGAAAACTACAAGAAAAACGCCGGGGAAGCCTTTGCCGGGGAGCTGACCATGCTGGCTGCGGATATGCGTTCCTCCAGCTACGAGGCGGCGCTTACCCGTTTTGAAGCAAGGCTCAATTCGCCCATGCTCTCGGACGTGGTGCGAGGCCTTATCGGTGTACTGCGTGGGGATGACAGCACGGTGTATTTTCAGATGCTGGCGCATGATTTCAAACAGCTGGAGCTGCAGCGCCTGAAAAGCGAAGCACAGAAAATACCGCCAAAAATCCGTGTCTTTTCCTTCCTCATGCTGATGTGCTTCCTGTTCACCTATCTGGCCATCATTGCCTATGAGATCATCAAATCCCTCGGCGGGATGTTTTAGGGAGGGGTGAGCATGAAGAAAATTCTAAAATCCAAACGTGGCGAGGGATATATTGATGTGTGTGTCCTCATCCTCTGCGCCATGCTGGTCATTGCGCTGGCCGTACAGGTTCTGCCTGTGTTCATCGCCAAAAACCAGCTGGATACCTACGCTACTGAGCTGTGCCGGGAAGCGGAAATCTCCGGCAGGGTGGGCAGCGAAACCAGCCGCCGTGCTGCAGTTCTCACCGAACAAACTGGATTGAGTCCACAAATTTCATGGTCAAAGACCGGCAATATCCAGCTGAATGAGGATATCACCGTCACCCTCACCTTAGATAAAAACATCGGTCTGTTCGGCGGGTTCGGTTCATTTCCCATTACCCTGCGCTCGGAAGCCTCCGGGAAAAGCGAGGTGTATCACAAATGACCAAGCTAAGACACATTCTCAAGGATAAGTCCGGCAACGGTTTCCCCTTGGTGGTGGCCATTACGCTGGCGCTTGTAATCATCCTGTGCGGTGTGATGGAATTCTTTCGGCTAAATATCATCGCCAGCGGCGTAAAGGAAGCCCTGCAAGATGCCATCATCGTCACTGTCAACGACAACTATGCCGATGTATATCACGGTGTTCGGGAGGGATATAGCGGCGGCTATCAGCCGGACGATTCCTCTTTCTCCTACAGTGTGAACACCGGCGATATCTACGGCTATATGGACGATATCCTCGGCACAAAAAATATCGGAGGTAGCCATGTGAAATATGCCGGGGATGTTCTGGAGTATAAGCTCTCCGGCTTAGATGTCACAATCCGCAATGCGCCGCTGGCTCCTTCTTCCCCCAAAAACGCACAGCGCTTTGAAGCGGATGCGGTGATCTGGCTGGAGGTTCCCGTTTACTTTGGCGGCAAGGAGCTGGCTCCCATGAAAATCAAGCTCAAGGTTCAGGCGGGATATACCGAGGTGTTTTAACTGTTCAGGAAAGTATCTGGACTTCTGGAAAAAATTATAGTATGGTGTGTCATACACAAAGGTAACATTCACACTGCCAAAGGAGGTTTTCAATATGAATGATAAAATCAAAAGGAGACTTGCCATTGCGGGCGCTTTGGTGATTAGCATTGCGCTTGTGATTGCCATCGGAATGCAGTTTGCCAAGGAACTCGTAAAGCCGGATGCTTCTTTACCAGAGTCAGTCAGCTTTTCGGATGTGGCTCCCGAGATACAAAATAACACAGAGAAAAAAGAGAGCGTGGTACCGCCGCAGACCGCATTGGAACCGGAAAGCTCGGAGACGCTGCCGCCTCAAACCAATCTGCCGGAGCAAAAGCTCCAGCCTAATCCGGTAAAGCCGGAAGCCCCAGCAAAACCTGAGCTGCCAAAGGATGCGGATACCAAAAACCCATCCAAGCCTCCTGAATACAAGCCGGAAGATGCGGAGAAGAAACCGGCTGCATCCGAAAGCAAGCCGCAGGGTGGCGAAACAAAGGATGGTAAAATTTATGTGCCTGGATTCGGATGGATCGATGATGTTGGTGAGGGGCAAGGTTCGACCGCAGATGATATGTATGAAAACGGTAATAAGATCGGGGAAATGAATTAGATATAAAATAATTCAAAGGATTGCACAGCAGAAATGCTGTGCTTTTTCTTTTGCAAAGGAGGCGCTATATGAAACGAATATTTAATGTTTTGCTTGTGCTTGCCCTACTGTGTTCCCCCCTGTATGCTGTACCGGCTTATGCGGTCGGGGATGGAAATGTGGACGGAGGTGGCGGTGGCATGGGCGATGGTACCAGCACTAATTCATGGACTCCGGGAAATGAGGGTGTGCGGGTAACGGTGGTTAGGGCAAGTGATCATGCTTCTGTTACAACACCTATAGATCTAACAAATAAAAAACCTACTAATATTAGGCTACACTTTGGTAAAGTCAGTAAACTTTCATATTCAGGGGGTTCTTCATTAAGTCCAAGCGGCCAAAGTTACTCTTTTCTTAATCCTGCACAATCGTTGCCTCGCATCATTAGCACCAATGGCAGCAACAACATTGCCGCCATTAAAAGCTATTTTACTGATGAACAGGTCATTCGTTCTATTTCGGGTCTTGTAGGAATGGATTTTGATACCTTAATCAGCGGCGAGTACAAGTTGCTTTTGGAACCCATCGCCTATTACAAATTTGAGGGTGTTATGATTGCCACCACAGCTACGGAAGCCGCCATGTATGATGAACAGGTAAACGGTCTTCTGAGAAAGAGAATGGTATCTCTTTCCCATAAAAATCTGCCCCTTGCCATGTTTTTGGAGGTAGCGGATCTTGGTTACCCGGCATGGTCAGGAAGCCGGAGCAAAGCTGCATCCAATGCGGATATTAAGGCGGCTCTCGGCCTTGGTATCGTGCGATTTAAAGATATGCCCGGCGAGCCGCCGGAGGTTTCCGTGTATGATTACGAATATCGGGTCAATACCGAGGTTATCACGGCAATCACAGTTAGCGGCGGTCAAAGCGATCCGGATCATCCGGTATCCGCTACCTTTTATGTAAATGGCAGGAGCTACCGGGTCAGTAACATCTACTATCCCGATGGCGATAGCCAACTGGCATGGATACGCTGGACAACGCCAAGTACCCCACAACAGATGACGATCACGGTCTCTGTGTCCGGAGGCGGCAGCTCCAGTAAGGCGACAATCAACGTAAATATCGTTGACCTTGATAAGAATCCGCCGCCCAATCCTGTGGCAGATGACCGAAATGACAGCTTTAAAAAGTCCGCTATTCCCAACAAGGCGCGGCAGACCTCCGCTAGCTGGACGTTGTGGCGGCCTTGGTGGCAGGAGCATTGGGTTTGGCATAGTGACTGGAACTGGTACAGTGATGGTGACGGCGGCGGTCATTGGGAGGATGACGGTGAATGGGTCGATGAGGGCTGGTGGGAGTTTGACCTTGACCGGTATCAGGCCAGCCTGTCGGCAAGCATGGCAATCCAGCCCGATGACAAAAGCCCTACTGCCAGCGGAAAAAATATGAAGTCTGGCTATGGCATCAATCAGACGGTTTCTGCCAGAGTCAGCACCAACCAGTCCTCGGCGGTAACTGGGGCGCAGAGTGCGGTGACCTATTTCCCGGAATTCGGGTATCAGACTTACTGGAGGCTGCTGGAACGCATGAGTTCCGGCTACAGCGCCCGGTTTGAGTTTCAGAAGAATCCCTACAGCACCTACAATCGTAGGACACATTTTTCACCGATCTGGTTCCCGGACGGAAAATATGAGCCGTACACATGGCTGATAGACAGTTGGACACCAGCCGGGATGATTTCCATGAACCTTACGGACAGCGTCACCATCCGGGATAATTTGTGGAGCGACTGGCACATTGCGCCTCAGAAACCCCATTAAAAACAGAGAAAAAACAAGGCCGCAGTGAACCGAAAGCTGCGGCTTTGCTGTTTTCAATTCTATCAAGAAAGGTGGAAAATCAATGAAATCAAAACGAATTGTAATGATTCTATGCGTGGTTCTACTTCTGTGCCTGATGTTCGGCACAACGGCATATGCGGCGGGAACCGGCGATGTGGCAGGGGCAATTGAGGGAACATGGAAAGATGCCTCAAGCCAGATCAAGACAGTGGTCAACAAGGTGGTGTTCCCCGCCATTGACCTGATTCTGGCGGTGTTTTTCTTTGCCAAATTAGGTACCGCTTATTTTGATTATCGCAAGCACGGTCAATTTGAATGGGCGGCTCCGGCAATCCTGTTCGCCTGCCTGGTATTTACACTGACGGCTCCATTATATATCTGGCAAGTGCTGGGGATGTAACTATAAAAGTAAATATTTATTCCTCCGGCTTA
>CALLZZ010000249.1 GCA_937858235.1 uncultured Clostridia bacterium | reverse complement strand
GATGGAGCTGATGGTTCGTTCCGGATTGGTGATGGCCTGGCGCTTTGCCACCTGGCCTACCATACGTTCTCCGTCCTTGGAAAATGCCACGACAGAGGGCGTGGTGCGGTTACCTTCCACGTTTGTGATGACGACAGCTTCGCCGCCTTCCATAACAGCGACACAAGAGTTGGTAGTACCCAGGTCAATACCGATAATTTTAGACATAGTGAAATCCTCCTGCTATATAAAAGATAATTGTTAACAAAAATTGATTTATTACATCAGAGACAGCGGTAGGCTGCCCTGTTGCAAGCAACTTAGTTTGCCACTTGTACCGCGGCGAACCGGATGACCTTCTCACCCATGATAAATCCGGTTTGGAAACAGGTAACGATCACGTTTTCCCCTAGGGTTTCATCGTCAACGTGCATCACTGCGTTGTGGAGGTTGGGATCGAAGGGTTTTCCCACTGCCTCGATGGGCCTGATGTCCAGGCTTTCCAGCACTTCCAGCAGCTGGGTCATGGTCATCTCGACCCCTTTCAGGAACGCTTCGTCCTGGGTGCCGTGCTGAAGCGCTCGCTCCAAATTGTCGTACACCGGTAGGAACTTCAACGCCGCGTCTGCTTTGGCGTTGGTGTAAGCCTCGGATTTTTCCTTGGTGCTGCGCCGGCGGAAGTTATCGTATTCCGCAGCCAGCCGGAGATAGGATTCCTCCTGATCTGCCAGGGCTTTCTTGGCGCGCGCCAGAGCGGAAGCAATTTGCTCCTTCTCATCAGCCTGGGGTTCCTGAGCGGTTTCTTCCGCCGGAGCCGCGTCTGTCGCAACGGCCTCCGGTGCGGGAACTGGTTCCTGCTCTTCTTTGAGAACGTCCTGTTCTTTGGTGTTTTCCGTGTTTGCCATTTATGTCAGCCTCCTTGGTTGCTGGAGTCGTCGTCTGTGTGATTTGATTTGTCGGAGCCACTGGAGCTGGTTCCCAAAGCCTTTTGCTGGGACGTCGGAGCCAGTGAGTTACTAGCCATGCCGTTGAACAGCTTTTCCAGATTGTCCGCCAGGTAGGACAGCTTTGCCGTCACCTTGGCGTAATCCATCCGGGTGGGGCCTACAACCCCAATGACGCCCTTCATTCCGTCCCCAATGTCATAGCTGGCCAAAACCACGCTGGTGTCTTTTAGTTCCTCAGCTACGTTTTCCGGCCCGATGAGCACCTTGGTGCTGTCATCGTTGCCCATCAGCGGTTCCGTCAGGTGTGCCAGGTTGGGGTCGTCGGAGAGGTAGGTCAGCAACTTGTGTGCCTTATCCACGTCCTGATACTCCGGATGATCCAACAGATGGTTCACACCGGCAGTGTGGATGCTGCTGTGCTCCAGGTCATCTAAGACCTCCATGGCGAAGGACACCACCAGGGAAATCAGTCCGAAGGAACTACCCGCGGCTTTTTCCGCCACATGCATCAGATCCGGCGTCAGCTCTTGCAGTGACTTCCCGGTGAACGAGGTGTTCAGCAGGGCGTTGAGCAGCTGAAGCTGGGGTTCGGTGATGTCGCTGGGGAGATGGATCAGCTTATTTTTAACCACCTTAGTGTTGGTCATAGCCACCACAATGAAACTATTCTGACTCACCATCAGCAGGTCGTATCGGTCAATAAAGATTCGATCCCGACCGGCAGTCAAGGCGAAAGAGGGGTAGTTGGTGAATTGACTTACCAGTCTGCCCGCTTGGTCGATAACCCGATCCAGTTCCCGCATCTTTAGATGCATGGCCTCGTTGATCCGATCTGTCTCCTGAAGGGAGAGCTTGTGCTCCTCCATCAGCTCGTTTACATAGAAACGATAGCCCAGAGGGGATGGGATGCGACCGGCAGAGGTATGAGGCTGTTCCAGATAGCCCATTTTCTCCAACGTAGCCATCTCATTGCGGATGGTGGCGGAGCTACAGTCCAGGTGCGCCAGATAGGCGATGACCTTGGAACCTACCGGCTCGGCAGTTTCAATATAGTGTTCCACCACTGCGCGAAGAATGCTCCTTCTGCGCTCAGTCATCTCCATGGACAGTCACCTGATCCTTTCTCTCCTGGGATTTGGCACTCTTTCTACCTGAGTGCTAAGGCTAATATAGCACCTGCCGCACCCATTGTCAATAGTTTCTACCTGTAAACTGTCTGTGAATTTCAACGAAATCATACGATGAAAAAAATCCCTGCCTGAATATCAGACAGGGATTGTGATTGCTAATCAAGGGGGATGCTGTGAGTTTGGATGTCGGTCAGTGCAAAGCCTATAACGCATTTCGTACATCGGCGGAAAAGTACAGGGTACCTAAGGCACAGACCGGGCCGGTTTCTCCTGCCAGGTGCAGGGCACGCGCTACGCCGGCAGAAATGGTAGGTGCTGCCGTTGCCGTTCCGCCTAGAGCCAGGATGGTGTCAGCCAATTCCTCAGCGGACATCGCACGGGGGAGATTGGCGCGCACCGTTACAAATTCCCGTGCCAGGGGCAGGATGGGAGTCAGAATTCCCGTCACATCTTTGTCCGCCATCACCGAGATCAGGAAGGTGATGGTTTGACCGGGAAACCGATCTCGGAGGCTCTGAGCCGTGGCCTCCATACCGGGAGGGTTATGACTGCCGTCCAGAATGAAAGGCGGCGCATTGCGGAGCAGTTCAAATCGTCCCGGCCACTGAACGGCGGCTAAACCGGTACGAATGGCAGAATCGGAAATATTCCAACCACTTTCCGCCAATACTCTTAACGCTGTAATGGCAACGGCGGCATTTTTGGGCTGATAGCTGCCCAGAAGCGGCAGTGTGAGTGCCTTCAAATCACCGAAATCGAACTGTGTCCCTGACAGAGAGCCGGGAAGCAGGGTGAGTTGGGAAAAATCCACTGGGTACAGGGGTGCGCGCTCCCTTTGGCAGGCGGTGGCAATAACGGCGTCCGCCTCCGGAATTCCGCCGTAGGAGATAACCGGACAGCCTCCCTTAATGATTCCCGCCTTTGCCTGGGCGATTTCCGCCATGCTGTTCCCCAGCACGGCCATGTGATCCAGACCCAGAGCAGTGATCACTGCCACTTCTGGCGGACCGATGACGTTGGTGGAGTCCAGCTCACCGCCTAAGCCAACCTCTAGCACCACGATGTCGCAGTGCTGCTGGGCGAAGTACAGGAAACCCAGGGCAGTGATCAGCTCAAATTCCGTCGGAGCATCCGACATGGCTTCTGCCGCCGGGCGAATCCCGTCTACCAGCGTCTCCAGATCCGCATCCGAGATAGGGGTGCCATTGATCTGCATCCGTTCGTTAAACCGGTTGATAAAGGGTGAGGTATACAATCCCACCCGGTAGCCGGCGGCCTGGAGGCAGGCGGCGATACAGGCGGCAGTGCTGCCCTTGCCGTTGGTGCCGGCGATGTGGACGAATTTTAATCCGCGTTCCGGATTCCCCAGGGCGGCCAGCAAGGTTTGGGTACGGCTGAGGCCGGGCTTACTACCCTGCCACTTTACCGAGTGGATATACTCTAATGTAGAGGTATAGCTCATGCTTCTTCTCTTCTTTCTACTTTTCCGGCTGGCCAGAGACCGATGCGCTGCAAGGCGCCGCTCCGGTACAGATAGTACACCGCCAGGGCGTCTAGAACCCCGATCATGCAATATAGGGGTACCCGAACCATAAGTAGTGCCGTTAATGGGGTACCGTACAGAAAGCTGAGCCAGCAGGTGGTCCAGAGCATACTGCCCAGAATGAAGCCGGGGAAGGTGACGGTAAAGAAACGCGGCAGATTGCTCTTTTTCAGCAAAAGGGGACGGAGCAGTCCGGGCAGCACACCCAGCAGAATGGGTGTGACGGTGAGGGCGGGCGTCCAGCCTAATCCAGACAGGAAAGCGGCGCCCAGAATGTCTGAGGCCGCACCCACCAATCCGCCGGCCAACGGACCGAAGAGCAGACCCGCCAGCAGGATGGGAATGGCTTCAAAGGTGATCTTAATGCTGTTGGTGATCCAGATGACGCAGAAGCGAGCCAAGACAATTTCCATGGCGCACAGCAGTGCCAAGGAGACCAACGTGCGGGTGGTACGAGTTTTCATAGGGGATTCCTCCTTTTTTATGCGACAGAATGCCGCATAAGAAGGGGGGGATATCAAAAGGATGCCATAGCGCACTAACTAATGAAAGTATGCACAGACATCCCGTTTCCTCATTGATATGCGGCAGCGGGATGCGGCGCACGCACTGCCGGACTTGATTCCTTTCGCCCGGTGAACAACTCCCCGTCTCACCGATACTAGTGCAGCGCTCCCGTGAAGGAGGCTGCGAACACGCGTACACCTACTCTGCCATTCAGTTGTAAAGTCTATTATAACCTGTTGTTGCAACATTGCAAGAAAAATGTGAAAAGTTCCTCGAAAACCGTCTCTTCCTTTGTTGCTTCGCCAGGCGCTGAATCAGTTCTGCCTGGCGTAAGAGTTGCAAATACGCTTCCTTTCCGGGGCAGAGCCTTACTATTACATCTCATTTTCTACAATTTCTAGAAAAAAATACACGACTTTCTCAGCATAGATGGCTCGACACTTTTGATGGCCGTATTGGTGGTACGGTTAACCTGTATTACTATGGGCTTATTTCAAAAAACGGATATGTTTTAGAGGCAAGCAATGTTATATTTGTAAATCTTGCAATGAAACTATAATATGGCAACAAGTGTACTTGTGTTTTTGCCAAGCATACTTGCGTTTTGACAAGTGCACTTGACGTGATATGCTTTAAATGGTATATTAAAATTACAAGAGAAAGGAGTTGTTGTATGATGAAAAAAGAAGAAATATTAGAAAAGAGTAAAAAAACTGGTATTGACGAGAGAGAAGAAATGATTGAAACAGGTTCTTATAATTGGGGGCTAATTACGGTACTTGGCATGGTTTTATTCTTTGGTATTTGGAATTTGGTTCATGGAGTTAGAAGTTATGAATTAGTTTCAATTTTTACTGGTTATATAACGACTACAAGCTTTTATAAATATAAAAAACTTGGGTCAAACAAGTTCCTTGTAAGTGGAATTTTAGGGACTATAGGTGTAATTGCAGGGACGATAGCTTTCTTTTTAGGAGCTTAATCTTAATGAAAGACGAATTGATATTAAAAAATCGTTTAAAGGTTGCCAGAGCCGAAAAGAATATATCACAGAGCCAATTGGCTGAAAATGTAGGGGTATCACGACAAACAATCAGTTCTATTGAAACTGGGCAATTTTGTCCGTCAGCAAAATTAGCTTTGGTTCTATGTATAGCATTAGATAAAAAGTTTGAAGAACTTTTTTACTTTGATTAGAGCTATGAATGTAATTTATACCCATTCATCCAAATACAGATTTTTTTGAAATGTTATTTAAGGGAAGTCAAAAGACTTCCCTTAAATATGAGGACGGAAATCGGCCTTTTTGATAATGCCAGGAAAAAAGAACCGTTCATTTGGACGGTTCTTTTGCGTTGCATTGTGTAAAATAGTTTAGGGTTTGGAGCGTTAGCGGCTTCTTCACATATCGTCTGCCTATTCGCTAAACCCGGTACCACCAATCATCGGGACAGCACCAAATATGCGAAGCGGCAGCACAACTTAGGAATACCATGGAGGTCGCCCCAACGGGCTCGATAGCTCGCAAAAAGAGCTGGGGGGCAAGAGCGGTTCCCGACCCATTGATAGAAGATGAGTGGGCAGCAGTTACCCCCAGCAGCTCCGGGGAAAACCGATTCCGTCCGAATCACAACGTGGCGTCTTTCACAGACTCCGGACAAAAGGGAAATCGGCGGGAATGTGCAGATTAGACACGATTCCTTTGGGACACGCGGCGCCGGGATCATTCGGTACCGCGTGTCCCTATCCTCAGACAGGCGCGTAAAGAACTGGAGGGGCAGCCGTTTTCCGCAGAAATGCGGTTACCGGCCGGCTCACGATATTCACTCTGACCATTCATCACAGAGAAATGCTCTGCGACACCGGTCTGATAGGAGGGAAGATCGTCGCTGCGCTGTCTGAGTCTAGTATGGCTCACGAGATTGAAAATATGCAGTGGTGAGGATCTGGAAAAAAGCACCGGGCAGCTTGGAATGGGGTGGATTCGTTGGAATAATTGTCCAACAAATTAGATATACTGAAAACAAGAAAGGAGGCGGTTCGATGACGGATCTGGTAATGCGGGCTCTAGGGCTGAAAAAGGAGGTGGCTAGCCGGGAGGGCTCGGAACGGCTGGAACTGATGGATGGGCTGGAGCGGACTCGGCTGCAAATTCAGCAGGCGTATCTCCAGTTCGATGCGGTGGAGGATCCCGATCTGATCGAATCCTCTGTCTTTGAGATTAAATCCCTCCAGGCCAGGTATACCTATTTGCTCCGCCGGGTCAAGGCATTGGGAGGCAGCTAAATGAGTACTGAAACCCAGGTGCTCTGGGGAATTGGGGTGTTTGGCGGACTGCTGCTGCTGATTTTGTTCCGCCGTTTGGTGGCATGGGTGGTCAAGCTCATCTTTCGTACCACTTTAGGTGCCGGCGTCCTCACAGCCCTGTCCTATGTAGGCGGTGCCATTGGGTTGAATCTGGGGGTTAACCTCTGTAATGCACTGGTGTTGGGCGTGTTGGGCGCGCCGGGATTTGGGCTGCTGATGATGCTCAACTGGCTGGTGCGGGCAGGATGAGGACGAAAAAACAAAAATCGAAGTTTAGGGAATGAGAGTACGCGGGAGAAAAATGAAGGAATCAAGAGATAACAAAATGGTAAATTAAAAAAACGGAAAAATTGGTTGACAGAAGTCGGATCTCTGTGCTATAACTATACATGCTGTGTTTTGCATTTTTGGGCACTTTTGCCTGCGAAACCGGCATGCATTTTTGTTTAATTGTTTTGTTTCATAAGAACATGGAGGTTTCAATATGTCCACTTATATGGCAAAAAAGGGCGACCTGGAACGCAAATGGTACGTCCTGGATGCAGCTGGCAAGCCCCTGGGCAAGACCGCTGTTGCTGCCGCCGATCTGCTCCGCGGCAAAATCAAGCCCGAGTTCACCCCCCACGTTGACTGCGGCGATTTCGTTATCGTCATCAATGCGGACAAGGCTGTCCTCACCGGCAACAAGCTCACACAGAAATTTTACCGTCACCATTCCGGCTGGACCGGCGGTCTGAAGGAAATTTCTTATGGTACCCTCATGCAGAAGCGCCCCGAGTTTGCTGTCAAGCAGGCCGTGAAGGGCATGCTCCCCAAGAACAGCTTGGGTGCCGATGCTCTGACCCGCCTGCGCGTCTATCGCGGTTCCGAGCATGGTCACGCTGCTCAGAAGCCCGTCGTCGTCGAATAATAGGGAGGGATATGAACGATGTATAAGAGTAAAAAACCTTACCTGTATGGCACTGGCCGTCGTAAGTCTTCCATCGCCCGGGTACGCCTATACGAAGGTGGTTCCGGCAAAATCAACATCAATGGCCGTGATATTGATGATTATTTCGGTCTCGATACCCTGAAGCTTATCACCCGTCAGCCCCTGGTTCTCACTGAGACCGTGGAAAAGGTCGACATCATCGCTACCGTTGTCGGCGGCGGCGTAACCGGCCAGGCTGGCGCTCTGCGCCACGGCATCTCCCGTGCTCTGCTCCAGGTAGATCCCGAATTCCGTTCCGTCCTCAAAAAGGCCGGCTACCTCACCCGTGACCCGAGAACGAAAGAACGTAAAAAGTACGGTCTCAAAGCAGCTCGTAGAGCACCGCAGTTCTCAAAGCGCTAAACGAACGGTTTTATCCAATCGAAAAAGCTCAAAAACCCCTGAAAACACTGTATTTTCAGGGGTTTTTCTGTCGTTTCTTCCAAAATTGCCCCTTCAATGCATTGTTTTAATGGCGGTAAAGAAGGGAAAAATAAAAAGTGCTTCCAGATTGTCGAAAAACACTTGACAATCGCTGTTCTATATCCTTATAATAAAAGCGATTATATGACTGACGGAAGTGGAGTCAACCACATGGAAGTATAATCGTTTTTTTGTCGACCGTCTGGGCAGCTGCTGTCCAGTTAGTCGGCTTTTTTATAGAAAATACTAGAGAAATGAAGGGTGCAATGTAATGAAACAACTATGTAACACCAATCAGTATGTACGTGCTTTCGATCCGGAAGTCGCAAATATCTTGGACATGGAACTCTTCCGC
>CALLZZ010000248.1 GCA_937858235.1 uncultured Clostridia bacterium | reverse complement strand
GTGCTGACGGAACTGGTACGGAGCAAGCTCAATGTGGACAGGCTCCTGCTCCGTCAGCAGCAGGGCTTCCTCTGCGTCGGCCCCAGTGGATGGAACGTGTTCGGGGCTCAGTTCGAGCGCGTTCTGCCCACCAGCTCGGTCGCCAACCTCTATCCTTTCAACTACTCCGGCAAGACCGACGCCCATGGCTTCTACATCGGGCGCGATAAGTTTGGCAGTAATATCCTCGTTGACCTTGACAAGCGCGACGACGATAAGACCAATCCCTGCTGCCTCATTCTCGGCAACAGCGGCCAAGGAAAGAGCTATCTTCTCAAGCTGCTCCTGTGCAATATTCTGGAGAGCGGAAAGAACGTCCTGTGCCTGGACCCCGAGCATGAATACGTTGACCTCGCCGAGAACCTCGGCGGGTGCTTTGTCGATCTCATGAGCGGACAGTACATGATTAATCCCCTGGAGCCAAAGGCATGGGACGACGGCAGCTGCGCGGACGATAAGGACGCGCCACAGACCTTTCGGCAGACCACCAAGCTCTCGCAGCACATCTCTTTCCTTAAGGATTTTTTCAGGTGTTACAAGGATTTCGATGATAAGCATATTGATGTGATCGAACTGATGTTGGGAAAGCTGTATGAAAAATGGGGCATCAGCGATCGAACCGACTTCTCAAAGCTGACGCCGGAGGACTATCCCATCCTCTCCGATCTCTATGAGCTGATCGAGGCGGAATACAAAGCCTACGACGCGCAGAAGTTTCAGCTCTACACAGCGGAATTGCTTCAGGACATCCTGCTGGGGCTCCACTCCATGTGTCAGGGCGCGGAGAGCCAGTTTTTCAACGGTCATACCAATGTGACATCCAGCCGTTTCGTGGTGTTCGGCGTAAAGGGACTTCTGCAGGCCAGTAAAAATGTGAAGAACGCCCTGCTGTTCAACGTGCTGTCCTTCATGTCGGATAAGCTGCTGACCGAGGGCAACACCGCTGCCAGCATCGACGAGCTGTACCTGTTCCTGACGAACCTGACCGCAATCGAGTACATCCGTAATTTCATGAAGCGTGTTCGCAAAAAAGAATCCAGCGTCATCCTCGCCAGCCAGAACCTCGAGGACTTCGCCATCCCCGGCATAGCCGAGCTGACAAAGCCGCTGTTCAGCATCCCGACCCACGCCTTCCTGTTCAACGCCGGCAACATCGACAAGAAGTTTTATATGGATACGCTCCAGCTCGAAGAATCCGAGTACAATCTCATCCGCTTCCCCCAGCGGGGCGTCTGCCTCTACAAATGCGGCAACGAGCGGTACAACCTTGTGGTTCATGCCCCGGCGTATAAGGAAAAACTGTTCGGCAAGGCAGGTGGTCGCTGATGGCGCTCTCTCCGGCAGCGGCGGCGAAGATCGCCGCCAGCGTCCTCACCAGCGAAAAGCTCCGCAAAACCGTGGGCTGGATCATCGCCGCCATCCTCTCGCCGCTTATTCTCCTGCTGGTCGTTGTGTGCAGCTTTATGTCGGGCGGCGCGGATCACAACGTGGAGGCGCTCGACCTCTGCTACTACGGCGGCATGATCGCAGGCTCCGTTCCGGAAGCATACCGGCAGCACATCACGGATATGCAAAACAGCCTCGCCATCGTGGACAGCAATGTGGCATTTGTCAACGCCATGGCGGAAGGCGGAAGCAGCCTTGACTCCAATCGGGTCAAGGCCGTTTTCTATTCTCTGTATTTCGGCGAGGAAAACCCCGGCGCCGTTGGCATTGAGCAGTTCGTGGACTGCTTCGTGAGCTATGAGGAACGCACCCGCACCTGGACCGATGACGACGGCACGGAACATTCGGAAACCTATACCATCGCCGTGCCGGTCTCGCTGGAAACGGCATATGCCAACATCCATTCCAAGATGGGCGTAGAGATTACCGACGCGGTGCGGAAGAACGCGGATGAGGTATACTCCCGGACGCACAGCGGCGGAGATACATTCTCCGGTGGGTATGCCCGAGGCGACGGCGTGAGCATCGAGCTGAATATTTCTGTTTTCACCGATCCCGCCACTAAAAACAATCTCGACCTTGTCATCTATGCGGAAAACGCATGGAGAAATGGCTGGGGCTATGTGTGGGGCACCTATGGCTCCGTCCTTACGGATTCGCTCTTCGCTTCAAAACTGGCACAGTATCCTGACGGCGTGGGTAACTATGAGGATTTCATCCGGCAGAACTGGCTGGGACGCAGAACAACCGACTGCGTGGGACTCATCAAGGGCTATGGATGGCTGGACACGTCCACCATGAGCATCGGCTATGGCATCAACGGTATGCCCGACGTGGGCGCGGACGGGATGTACAACAACGCCACAGTCAAGGGAAATATGTCCACCATGCCGGATATCCCTGGGCTTGCGGTCTGGCACGAAGGCCACATTGGTGTATACATCGGAAACGGAGAAGTCATTGAAGCAATGGGCACTAAATACGGCGTGGTCAAGACGCAGCTCTCTGAGAGGAGTTGGACGGCATGGCTGCAGATCCCATACATCAACTACATTTCAGAAGCGGAGGCAACACCATGAAAGAATCAGAAAACAAAACCTTGCACGTCCTGCGCGTCGAGCCAGGAAAGGCTCCCGAGGAAAAAGATATCGGTTCGGATCTCAATAGCCTGCAGGCAGAGGTGGACGGCCTCATAGAATGCGTTTATATGGATGACGGTGCCATCATCGTAGTAAACGAAGAAGGAAAGCTGAACGGCATGGAAATGAACAGGCGGCTCGGAGATGATATCCTCTGCGGGCCGTTTTTCATTGTCCGGGATAATGGTGAAGGTGACTTCGCATCCCTAACCAATTTACAGATCGAATATTACAAAAATCGCTTTGCACAGCCCGAGCAGTTTGCAGAACACGAACCCGATGCAGAACCATTTATGCGATTCATTGCATTTTGATTGGAGGAAACGAGTATGAGCAAAACCAATATTACAATTCCTTTTGATGAGGAAAAACTGTCGGCGCTGGATTTCTCGCTGCACAAGGAAAACACCACAGCGCAGCAGCTCATGGAAAAAGATCTCGCCGAACTGTATGAAAAATCGGTACCGGAGCCTCTGCGTGAGTACCTCGACAGCAAGAGTGCTCCCGCTGCCAAGTCCAAACGTCAGGTAAAAGCACCCGCTCCGAAAATGCCTGCGGCGAAACCAATTCATTTGCCTGTTCCGTTCAGCAAAGATGATACGCCAACAAAAACGGAACCGACCATGTGACCGCACGTTGCTGCCTGTGTCGCCCTGTGTGCGGCTTTTGGACAGGACTGCGGGAAAGGAAGCCCAACAGGGCTTGACCGCCCTGTTGGGGCAACGTTCGAGAGCTTTGGGAGCGTGTTCGCGCTCACGATTTTTGTACAGGATAAAGCGCCGGGGTCGCAAGCGCCCTCCGATGCGGAAAACACCGCCCCGCAGAGCGGGTCGGGTATACGAGGATGCGGGGTCGGTTTACCCATCGCAGAGCCGGTTCCGGGGTCGGTCGAAGAAAAAATGCCGTAACCGCAAGGCGTTTGCCCGTTCCATCGGCGGGCTCAGCAGGAAAGGAGATCATATGGAAGAACAGAAAAAGAAAAAGCACGCGTTTTGGCTTTCGCCGGAATGCAAGCGAAAAATTGAGCAGCTCTACCAGCAGGACAACTGCAAAAGCCAGTCGGAATTCGTGGAAACGGCCGTGCGGTTCTATGCCGGGTACCTCGGCGCAAAGGATGCGTCGGAGTATCTCGCGCCGGTCTTGTCGCAGGTGCTTCACGGCATACTGGACAGCTTTGCCGCGCATGTGAACCGCAATCTCTTTCGGCTCTCGGTGGAGGAAGCGAAAACGTGGAACATCATCGCCGGAATGTTCCGGGTCAGCGCGGAGCAGCTCCAAAATGTCCACGGCAAGGCGGTGGGCGAGGTCAAGCGGATCGGCGACAAGCTCACCTATGAAAAGATCTACGAAGACCCGCTGCCGCTGGAATACAGTCTGGATATCTTCACCGGAGAGGATGAGTAAGGATGCCGCGCATTATTTTCATCTCGCCGCATTTCAAAAGCGGACACAGCAGCGCGGCGCACCTGTCGTATCTTGTCCACTACATCGCGACCCGTGAGGGCGTCGCGTCGGTGGCCGACTCCGACAGGCTCAAACCGGCGACAGAAAAGCAGGCACAGCTGATCCACCAACTCGTCAGGGATTTTCCATCGGCGAAAAAACGGTTCGAGTACGAGGACTACCTTACACGCCCCACGCGGGAGAACGCTTCGGATTTCATCCAGACCGCGCTGGAGCAGAACCTTGATCAGATCGGCAAGCGGAAAAACTATGTGGACTACATCGGTACCCGCCCCGGCGTTTCCAAGCTGGATACCCACGGCCTCTTCGACGGCACTGGGGAAAAGCTTGTAATCTTGCAGGTGCAAAAGGAGATCGCGGCGCACTCCGGCGTTGTGTGGACGCCGGTCATTTCTCTGCGGCGGGAGGATGCCCACGCCATGGGCTTCGAGTCGCCGGAGAGCTGGCGCGCCATGCTCTGCTCCTGTGCCGCCGAGCTGGCGAAGGGCTATAAGATCAAGCCGGAGAACCTTCGCTGGTACGCGGCCTTCCACGATAAGAGCCATCACCCGCACATTCACATGATTATTTATTCCACCGATCCGACTGAGGGCTTCCTCACCAAGCAGGGCATTGCGCAGGTCAAGTCCGCGCTGGCACAGAGCATCTTCCCGGAGCAGCTCAAGGAGCTGTATGCCGCCGATACCCAGCGCCGGGACGCGCTCAAAGCGGACGCACGAAAGCTGTATCAGGAGCTAATCGCGCAAATGGCCGGGGGCACGGTGCGAAACGAGCGCGTTGAAAAGCTGACGGCGCAGCTCGTCACAAAGCTGGCGGCGCAGAAGGGCAAGCTGCAATATGGCTATCTGCAGGCACCGGTCAAAGCCCTTGTGGATGAGATCGTAGACGAGCTGGCGCGGGACGCGCACGTGGCGGAGGCATACCGCCTTTGGTTCGACATCCGCACGGATATCATCAGCACCTATCAGGACGAGATGCCGGAGCTGCCGCCCCTCTCCCGGCAAAAGGAGTTCAAGCCCATCCGCAATATGGTCATTGCGGAGGCGGCGACGCTCCTCAACCATGCGTTCACCTTTGAGGAAACCCCGGCAGAGGAACAGAACGTCCCGGAGAACGTGCGAAAGCTGGTGAGAATCATCCATGCGCACGACGCGACATGGGATACCGTTCGTGACGCGGCTGCGATGCTGCTTCGCCTTGCGGATGAGGGAAACCCCGACGCCGCCTATGCCTTCGGCAAGCTGCTCCTTCAAGGCGGCGTCGTGCAGAAGGATGTGTCGGCGGCGGTTCACTATTTCACCGAGGCGGCCAACGGCGGAAACTCCTGCGCCATGTATACGCTGGGCAAGCTGTATCTTACCGGCGAAGATATCCCGCAGGACAAGGCCGCCGCGCTGGACTGGTTCACCCGCTCGGCGCAGCAGGGCAATACCCATGCGCAGTTTTACACGGAGCATTGGGCGGAGGCAGTGCAGAACCCCTCCGTCTTTCTCTCCACCACACGGCTGCTGCATCACATGAGCCGGGTGTTCCAGAATAACACGTTGCCGCAGCCGGGCAGCGTTGGGTACAGCATTGACAAGAAGCTCCGCCGCAGGATGAAGGAAAAGAAGATCGCCCAGGGTCACAAGGCGGACGATCAGGAGCAGCAACAGGACTACATCATTCCATACTAAAGATAGGGGGCGAGCACCATCGCACAGTATATTCATTTCACCGACGAGCAAAAGCGCCGCGCCAATTCTGTCGATCTGGCGGAGCTGCTGCGCCGGCGCGGTGAAAATCTTCTGCCATCCGGCCATGACAAGCGGCTGGAAGCCGATCACAGCATCACGATTCGCGGGAACCAATGGTTCGATCACGCCACCGGCGAGGGCGGACTGGCCGTGGATTTTGTCAGGCGGTTTTACAATATGAGCTTTCCGGAAGCCGTGACCTTCCTGCTAAACGGAGAACAGGGCGAAGCCTATCACACGGTGGAGGGAAAGCCCGATGAGCCGCCCAAACCGTTTGTCGTTCCTCCGAAAAACGACAGCATGCGGCGGGTATACGCCTACCTGACCCAGCGCCGCGGCATCGACCGGGAGATCGTCACCAGCTTTGCGCAGACGGGCCTGCTTTATGAGGATGCAGAATATCACAACGCCGTGTTCATCGGGAAAGATGAACACGGCGCTGCTCGTCACGCGCACAAGCGCAGCGTCAATTCTGTAGGGAAGGCGTTTCGTATCAATGTGGAGGGCAGCGATCCCCGGTACAGCTTTCACTGGGCGGGAACCTCTGACCGGCTCTATGTGTTTGAAGCGCCCATCGATCTGATGTCGTTTGTCGCGCTCTACCCGGAGGACTGGCGCACGCACAGCTACGTCGCTCTCTGCGGCACATCGGAATACGCCATGCTCTGGATGCTGGAGCAGAATCCACAAATGCAAAAGGTTGCACTGTGTTTGGACAATGATTCCGCCGGACAAAAAGCTGTGAAGCGCCTGACCGGGATTTTGAGTGAACACGGCTATGCCGACGTCACGCCCATGCTGCCGGAGGCCAAGGACTGGAACGATGAGCTCGTGGAGCGGCAAGATGATGCGGTTGGAGAGATGGTCTCAATGCAGATGTGCTGATTAATAATCGAAATGGATATTCCCCTTGGGGCGTAGCAAGTTCGTCTCAGATCAAAAAGGCGAAGTAGGTCGGCCCAACAAATTAAAATTTATCGAATAATTCTTAAGCAATAGAATGTTGGTCTGTCACCATAGCGAGATGGTGAATTCCAAACCTCCTGAATGTCCCACTCCCGTATATCCTGTGGGCTTAATTCTGCAAGAGGAATCGTGGCTGTCTTGATGATTGGACGTTCGTTTTCATCTAAATCACCTAACCAGAAGTTCCAAAACTCCACACTCTCTGTATGCTGGAGCACAGATTTAATAATTTCCATTATTTTTAAAGCTCGCCCCTCAGTATAATAGGCCCACTCCAAAGTGGTTCCATATTTCATATCTGTGTGCTCGTTTGCATTGTCAAGAAAAGGGTAAAGCATGAAGTTGTCGTCTGCTTCACCGTCAAAGATTGTTCCCTTGTCTATGTTAAGCAGGCCCGTGAGGAAAAAAACTGGACACAGCAGGATCTGGCCGACGAAGTCGATATGGACGTGCGAACGATAAAGAAGATTGAAGAAGGGACTACAAGTTCGTATTACTTAACTATCGAAAAACTCATCTATGCCCTAAATATCGCGCCCAATATTATGTACCATGCGGAATTATCAGATAAGGGTGTCTTCATGGACAGGCTGTATCGCCAGCTTTTCTCGCTGGACGTAGAGAGTTTGAAAATCGTCTGTGAGTCGGCAACATACATACGAAATTGGCATGAAGAGCACCAAGTCAAAGAGAATGACATGTCAGGAAAGGACGCCCCCGCACCGCAGATATGGTGTTACTCATCCAAATCAGAGCAAAAGCGGCGCAAGGTGACTGATGAACTATATACCCAGACGCAAAAAGATGAAATTGAAAAAGTTATTGCTGTCTTTGCAGAGTATATTAAGGAAAGCCCCTATGTGGATGTCGTATGGTCAGATAAACTTGGCTATGTTTTTCTTAATATTGACCCTGACAAATTCAGCATAGAGACGGAGCCTATTATTATTGAGAGCGCAGAAGAACTTTGCGAAGAACTCCTGCATGAGATTTCTAACGATGTTATGGAGAATGCCAGTCACGAGTTCACTTTGGCGGAAGCACCACCTGACATACGGCTGGAGATAGAATCTCGGTTCGATGTGTATCTTGACCAACTCCCACAATACCGGTACATTGCCGATGATATGTTCAAATCAAAGAGCTAAGTCAAACGAAGGGCATATTGCTGCTCTAAAAAATAAAGCTGACGGAACCCTGATCGGATTCCGTCGGCTTTTCTATGTGGCCTGTTGCTTTCTATGGAGACTTCTCTTATCTTCATGAGTGTCATCATTTAGACAGCAGATACGGCCCTCCGAATCAAAGGCAGTGATGACCGGCACATATACCTTCGTATTCATATTGGCTCCTCGGACGCAAAAGCGTCAGCTCTTCAAAAATGTACTATTCAGGTTCTGCGGAAGATTATAACGATAGCCTCGCTGGATCATGGAAAACAGCTTAAAGGATATCAGGTCAGGGCTCACACAAAGCTCCTTGCACATACGAAAATAGTCCATGTCCTCCCGCGCCGTCAGCTCCTCGACCTCCTCATCAGAGATAAGAAAGTCTGCGGCAAACAGATTCGCCTGATACTCTGTTTTGGAAGTCATATCATAGATTACCTTGTCCTTCATCGGTGCGAGCTTCATCAGCTCCTGATGAAGTACAATATGAGCAGCTTCGTGCATGGCAACGATGCGTTGCTCTATCTCTGACAGGCAGCCATTGATGACGACAAAGATAGTCCGTTTTGAGAAATAACAATATCCCTTCAATCCCTTTGGACCATAGGCGCACGACTCGCGCAGCTCCGCGCCGAGAGCGTCCAGCAGCTCGTAGGGATCAGACGTCCTATACTTCGCCTGAATCCTGAGAACTTCACGATGAATATAGTCACCGCTCATTACCGCACCTCCAATCATGTGCAGATACTTCTACCGTCCAGTTTACAACGAACGCCGTCCAATAAAACGGACAGGTCTCTGTAAGGAAAGACGGTAGATTACTTCTCGTCTTTTCTGTACTTCTTGGGGGTGAACTTTTTTGCCGCAATATCCTTGGACTCTAAATAGAGCTGCTGAATCTCGGTCATGAACGCCAGCCTGTCCTCGTCGCTGAGCTCACCACCAGCAAAGACAGCGGCTGCCTGAGTCAGCACAGCCTTGGCATCCCGCTCACCCTTGATTCCGTATTGCTCGGAAGCAGCAGTAATGAACTCTTCATCTTCAGAAGCCAAATAGTTTGAGGGAACGCCAAATACTAAAGCGAGCTTGTCGTATAGTTCTCGCTTCTGAGGATATCGTTCGCCTGACTCCCAGCCGATGATAGTGCGCTTTGTCACGCCAACCAGTTTGCCAAGCTCCGGCTGAGTGAGTCCCTTTTTCGTGCGTTCTTCACGCACTTTTTCTCCAAACTTCATGTTGTGCCTCCTGACGGTGAAATCTGTTTGCACTTATTTTTGAAAATGCTATTGACAAGTGAAATGCGATTGCGTATAATCATGGCACGGGTGAAATGCGATTACACCCAAATAGTATATGAAGTTTCACCTTTTGTCAAGAGCTTTGAGAGAAAAATTATGGAGAGAGTAATACTGCACAGCGACCTCAACTGCTTTTACGCCAGCGTTGAGATGCTCCTGAACCCGGATTTGCGAAATAAGGCTGTCGCTGTGTGCGGCTCCACCGAGTCCCGACACGGTATTATTCTTGCAAAATCCGAACTTGCCAAGACGCGAGGCGTAAAGACCGGCATGGTCAACTGGGAAGCCAGGCAGTGCTGCCCAGGCATTATCATGGTTCCGCCGCAGTACGACGAGTACATGAAGTTCTCCAAGCTGACGAGAGCAATCTACGAGAGATATAGCGATCAAGTCGAAGGGTACGGCATGGATGAATGCTGGGTCGATGTCAGCGGCAGCAGATTATTTGGCAGCGGATTTGAGATCGCCGAGGAAATCCGGCAGACGGTAAAGGCCGAGTTGGGACTCACTGTAAGCATCGGCGTCTCCTACAACAAAATCTTTGCAAAATTAGGAAGCGACTTAAAGAAGCCGGATGCCATCACCTGCATCTCTCGGGATGACTTCAAAGAACGAATATGGCCGCTCCCTGCGTCAGATCTCCTCTATGTTGGGCGGGCAACCACCAAGAAATTTGACAGTTACGGCATTCATACCATCGGGGATATTGCCAACACCTCGCAGGAGTTCCTCAAGCAGTTGCTTGGCGTCAGTGGCCTTGCTCTCTGGTCGTATGCGAACGGGCTGGACAATTCCAGAGTAATGCCGGGAGATTATGTGTCCCCTGTAAAGAGCGTAGGGCACGGCATCACCTGTAATGCTGATCTTGAGAACAACGAGGAAGTCTGGAAGGTTATGCTGGAGCTATCACAGGATATAGGGCACAGGCTGAGGCTCCACGAGCTAACAGCGCGAGGCGTTCAAATCTTTATCCGAGACAACGATCTGCACTACAAGCAATTTCAAGCGCCGCTCGAGTTTCAGACGCAAAGCCCCATGGAGATTGCCTGCAAAGCCAAGCAGGTGTTCGAGGCAAATTACCATTGGGTGAATAAGGTTCGAGCGGTGACAGTCAGGGCAATCAATTTGATTCCGATTGATACTCCCTCACAAATCAGCTTCTTTGAGGATGCAGCCCAAAGGGACAAGCGTGAACGGCTGGACACAACTGTAGAGGAAATTCGCAGCCGGTTTGGAAAACACGCTATCACATCGGCCTGCCTCATGGGGAATTTGAAAATGCCCTGTGATGGGCGCGAGATCGTGAAGATGCCAGGAATGATGTATCAATAAAGGAAGGACGCAAAAATGGACACAGTAACGCTCGGGAGTTTTATACGCGAAAGGCGGGAAAGTCTTGGCAAGACCTTGAGAGGCTTTGCAGCCGAGCTGGATATTGCAGCTCCATATCTGCACGACATTGAAAAGGACAACCGTACTCCGTCCGAGAAGCTGCTCCCCGCTTTTATCAAGGGATTATACCTTTCTCGTGAGGACGAAAACACCTTGTATGACTTGGTTGGGCATCGGCGTCAGGGTCTGTACCCGGATCTGAGCGCCTACATGCAGAACTCCGAGCTGGCAAGAGTCGCGCTGCGGAAGGCAAGAGACTGCAATATATCTGATACCATGTGGATCAGGATAATTGATTCTATAGAAAACGGAGGATAAATTATCATGCAGATTCCATTAATTCAAAAGAGTAATGGTATGTATCTTTTCTGCAGTAAGGATTTCGACAGCGTTGCCGAGCTTGTATTGCGTGAATACGCACCATATATGTTGAAGAAGGCGCAGCCACTCCAAATCGAGGCTCTTGCAGACGAGGCATATAGTCTGACGATCCTTGACCGCTATCTTTCGGCAAGAGGCAGCGTTCTCGGGATGATCAGCTTCGACGATATCAATGTTGAGGTAATGAGCCTCGAAAAGCAGGTTGTTAAAGAGAAGTATATGAGCGGAACCATTGTTGTGGATGCCAGACTCATGACTGATGAGCAGCACCACCGGCGTCGTTTTACAGTTTCCCACGAGGTCGCTCACTGGATCATACATCGGCAAATGTACTACACAGACGGTCCAAAATATAATCTGCGCCGTGAGAAGTGCTTTATTGCCTGCCGTGAAGCAATTACCAACAGAGAGAAAAGACGTGAATACTGGTCGGAGAGCGACTGGCTTGAGTGGCAGGCTGACAGGTTTGCTTCTGCCATGCTAATGCCGGCCAGCGTGTTCTATCCCGAAGCCGTGGCGGTGATGCGCCGTCATCATGCAGGAAGTTATATTCTCGACGGCTGCGGCTCGAAAGAAACTTCCGACGTCATTACAGAGCTGACAGAGATATTTGACGTTTCACGGACAGCGATCCGCATTCGACTCAAGCAAGCCGGAATGCTGCGGTCGATGGATGTTATTGTTTGTGACTGAAACAGTGGGCGGGGCAAAGACCCCGCCACCCTATCCCCGTTATGTTAGCCGGTGTGCTAACGAGACTAACAAGCAAGAGTTTTCACCTATGGTTAAGGGAGGTATAGTGATGGCGAAAGAAACAGCAGCTTTGAGAAAGCATAAAGCAAAAATAGCGTCCCTTGGAATGGATAGTGACACGGTATTTCACAAGTCGAGGCTGCTTCTGGCATCATACCGAGATGTCACATGGGCAATCAGTGAGCGCCTCGAAGAAATCAGAGATTACGCCTACGAAACAGGTGCCCACGATTTAGATGCTGGAATCCGATACCTTGCGGAGTTTGCTCCAGACATTGAGGCCGACAGATTTGCAGAGCGTGTCTGCTGCGTTTGCGAAACGCGTATGTATATCGACCTCATAGAGCGGGCGCTCGTCCGTTTGAAGGAGTACCCTGTGTATGGTGGCATCTACTATGAGATTTTGGACAAGCAGTACATCAGCCGTTTTCCTTTGACGGAGCCAGAGATTTCGGAATTGCTTAGCATTGAACGCAGCGTCTTTTATGCCCGCAAGAAGGAGGCGCTCCACCTGTTTGGCATTTGCCTGTTCGGGTACACCCTCCCTGAGCTTCACCGACTATTTACCGACTAAATACCGACTGAATACCTACCCTTTACCTACTCCCAAGCGACTGTCAATATGCTACACTGTCCATGCTGGGGAATACTGACTATCCGCCGCAAGACCTGAAATAACAGGTCTTGCGGCTTTTTTGTACCCTCTCCAGCCAATACGGGAGCCGAGAGGCCGAGTGTGATGAAATATCGCGCTCGGCCTTTTTTGCTGCCCATTTTTGGAGAGTAAGCATGGAAAAACGCAGTACAGTACGCTGCCGTTCTCCTCCCGGTTTCTGGTTTTCGACTTTATCCCAAAACCAGAAAACAAAAAGGAGAATGAACTATGGGCTTTAATAATGCCGCAGAGAGAAAGAAATTTGAGCAACGGTGGGCAATCCTCCGCAAAAAGTACCGTAAGGCAGGGATGCCTAAAGAGAAGATTGATGAAATGTATGAATTTGATTGGAGCACTTTCCTGAGCGAGCGCAGATACAGAGAACACACCCAACCACTTCCGACTGAGTCAATCAATGAAGATGAGGACGGAATGTCCGGGCTTTTTAAAAAGTTTGACTCACTGAAGGTCACCTTCAGCGAGGATGACTTCTCTGGACGGTATAGCTGGGTTGAGACTATAGAGGACCCAGATCTGCACGCCAAAGTCGCAAGTCTCTCGCTGGAAGACTTAGAGCTAATTACGCTTGTTGCAATAGAGGATTATAACCAATCGGATTTGGAGCGGATTGGTTACCAAAGGCAGTACACGACCTCTCGTCGGTTGGCAAAAATAAAGAAATTTTTTGAAACTTGAAAAAAAGTGCATAGAAAACGCCTTCTCGTCGGCTACACAGTGAGGGGAAAAATAATCCTTCTCTCTGAACTTTGAAAAACACCGCCTTGTGCGGTCATATCCGACAACGAGAGCACATTAGCTGACGGATCCAAAAGGAAAAGCAATACCGGGGATGCGCCATGACACGCCTGTGGAGTGAAAGCTCCATCAAGTGACGGCCAAATAAGGCGTTGAGCGCATCACCATCCCCGGCAGGCGGTTTTGGCAAACCGCTGTGCGACGACCCCGTCAGCCTACAATGATACTTCTGTCCAGCCACAGCCACACGCAATGGGGGCAGTCCGGAGAGATCCTCGGGAGGGTTAGAATCCCATGAAGCGGCGCCAGCCGCTGTTCTCGTTCGTCGCCATGGCTCGGGAAGTAGTGTCGAATAGAGCCATTACTGACAAAAGAAAAACCAGGCTTAATGTCAGAAGCCACGGAGATCGTCATCCCACGAGCAAAGTCAAAGGTTGGGGGTCTCCGTTTTTGTGACATTAAGAAATACATACTGTTGGAGGCTGTTACAAATGAAAATACATGAAATTGAAAACAACACTTTCAGGAACAACGAACAGGAAAAGAGAGCTTGGATTTATATCAGAATGACGCGCAGCCCCGATCCTTATTATGATACTCTGGAGGACACGCTCCGCTCCTTTGCAGGCGAGAACCAGTTCACCCTGACTGGTTTCTCCATCGACTATCACTCGAGAAACGGCGGGCACGGTATTGCTCAGATGCTCCAGGCGGCCAAGGATGGAGCTTTTGATGTTTTGCTGGTCAAGAGCCTGGACCAGCTCAACACCAGCCTGCTCATGGGCTTGGACATCATGACTTGTCTGGATAATCAAGGCCTTCAGATTTGGGCGCCCGGTCGCGGCGCATACGACATCAAAAAAATGAAAAGCGACTATGACATTGATATGTTTCTTGACAATCTGGAGGAACGTCGCTATGCGAGAGAACTGAGAGAGAGCTACATGGGTGACTGTGAGCCGGAGGACTATGACAGCGACAATGATACCGTTGAAGACAATTACGGCGACGAGTATCACCCCGAGGAATGGGAGAAAGGCACAGTCAAGCACGCAGTAAGGTGGTGAAGCATATGCTGTCACAAAAAAATACTAAAAACGCGAATTACCTATGCATTGTGAGTGTGCTGAAGGAGATGCTTGAGACAGGCTCCATAACGGCAAAGGAGTACCTCAGAGCCAAGAAATACTACCTCCAACTGACCGGCGCGGACATCGTTTTGGCAGAATAATTCTTTTTCTCTTTTCCTCATAATAGTGTAGCTATTCGGAAAAGGTGTCGGTATAATGTGTGTTGCCGACCGACCGGAGGTCTGTATCATAATATGATACAGACCAAAACATATACAAAAACAGCGAAAACATAATCACTTTTTGAGGAAAGGAGTTGACGTTGATGCCCGAAGCAAGACTGATATCGCCAATCACGCGGCAAGCCATGGCGAAGTCCAGAGTCGCCGCTTATTGCCGAGTATCGTCCAATTCGGCTGATCAGCAAAACTCCTATGCGACCCAGATGCGGGTATACACCAGCATGATCCAGAAGCGAAAAGACTGGGAGCTGGTAAATATCTTCGCTGACGAAGGGCTTTCTGGTATGAAAGCGGATAACCGCACAGAGTTCCAGCGCATGATCCATATGTGCGAGCTCCACCAGATAGACCTCATTATTACAAAGTCAGTTTCCCGATTCGCCAGAAACGCAAAAGAGTCGCTCGTCTATGTTCGCAAGCTGAAACTCCTCGGTATTGGCGTCCAGTTTGAAAAAGAAGGAATATTTACCCTCGCACTTGGCGACGAGATGCTTTTGAACACCTTCTCCGCTATCGCGCAGGAAGAATCCAAAGCAATCTCCCAGAACCAGCGCCTCTCAATTGTCAAGCGCATGGAGGGCGGGGAATATGTGGACAGCAATGCTCCATACGGATTCCATCTCATAGATAAAGAACTGATGGTGTATGAACCGGAAGCAGAAATCGTCCGCTCAATATTCAGAATGTACCTGAACGGGTGCTCCACGGCCGAGATAGCTCGGGAGCTAAACAACCGCCGCATCCTGACAAAAACCGGGAAAGGCACCTGGCGCTCGGCGAAGGTCGCGTACATCCTAAAAAACGAAAGGTATATCGGCGATTGCCGCTATCAGAAAACATACCGTGATACGACAGTCCCCTTCAAGCAATACGCAAACAGAGGTCAGGAGGATCAGTTCTACGCAAAAGGCACTCACGCCTCGCTGATCGACCAAGATACCTTTACCAAGGTTCAGGAGCTCCTTCAAAAGAGACAGGATAACTTCTCGAAGGTTGCAACACAGAATATATACCCTCTTACGAGCCGCATTCAGTGTACTGAGTGCGGCTCGTATTTTCGTAGACGCCTCGTGTCGGGAACCGTCAAATGGGCATGCTGTCGGCATGTCAATGACAGAAACGCCTGCAACTCGAACTACTACAGCGAAGAACGCATCTACGACGGGTTCACGGCGATGGTCAATAAGCTGCGCTTCGGGCAAGAGGATATACTCGGGCAAGTGATATCCCGGCTCGAATCTGCCGTCCTGCTGCATAAGAAAAACAATATCGCTGCTCGTGAGATGAGCCAGAGCATCGCTGAACTGAACGCAAAGCTCCTCATGCTTGAGCAGCTCCGTGCCAAAGGCTATCTCGCCGCTGAAGTGCATCAGACCCAGTCCCGCGATATCAACAACCAGCTTGCCAAGCTGAAAAAGGAGCGCCAGACGGAGCTGGACTCTCACATCATCCAAATGCTCGAAGATGTGAAGCATCTGAAGACCATATTGGATGAGCTGGAAGACCCGCTCGAGCGTTTCGATGAGAAGCTGTTTGCTGAGGTCGTAAAGGCAATTTCTATCGACCCCAACGACGAAATGACGCTGACTGTGATTGGCGGACTCCGTTTCACAGAGCTGATTTGAATAGGAGATAAGGCATGAAAAAAATACGCTACATCCCATATGGCTATACGATCCGAAACGGCAGGACGGTCATCGAACATGGTGAAGCCGATGTTATTCGGGAAATATTCGATGCCTACATCAGCGGCGCATCGCTGAAAGCCATTGCCGAGGAATTGACCGGTCGAAAGATACCCTATAGCGAGCGCACAGATACATGGGATAAAGCGCGTATCGCCAGAATCATCGACAATGCCAAATACACCGGCGATGATGAATATGACCCCATTATTGATGAAGCACTCTACGAAACGGCGATCAGCCTGAAAACCGCCAGACAGCGCAATACATTTGAGAAAGATACCGCAGCAATCAACCTCCTGCGGGATTATATTCGCTGCCAACAGTGCGGTGCACCCATGAAACGGCGCGTCAGCACAAAGCACCGCATCAGGGAAAGTTGGATGTGTACGAATGATGAGTGTGGAATCAAGGTTCGCATCGGAGATACACAGCTTCTCGAGAAGGTCAATGTGCTGATGAATAGAATCATCAACAACACAAGGCTCCTGATTCCGCGGCACAAAAAGCGGCCTGAGATGTCTCCGGCTGTCTTGAAGCTGAATAACGAAATCAGCCTCGAGCTTGAGAGAGACAATCCAAATGAAGAACTCATAATTGCCAAAACTGCAGAAATGGCGAGTCAGCTCTACCGAGAAAGCGAAACCAGAATTAACATCGCTGCCTCTATCGCCAGAAAACGCGCTGAGATGATGACGCCGCAGGAGGAGTTCAGCGAAAGCCACTTCACCGATCTCGTCAGCTACATATCCCTTGACGACGGAGGCAGGATCACCCTTCATACCAAGACGGACACGGAAATCGGAGATGATGACAATGCAAGTAACCAAGATACCGAAAAAGACAATCACGGTCATTGAGCCGAAGCGTTCCCTGATCGTAGATAAGGAAAAGTACCGACAGCAGCGCGTGGCGGCTTATTGCCGAGTCTCCACGGACAGCGAGGAACAGCTCACTTCCTACACCACGCAAAAGAAGGTCTATACGGAGATGATCGCCGCAAGGACAGACTGGGAATTTGCGGGGCTTTATGCCGATGAGGGCATTTCTGGAACTCGTGCCGATAAACGGCCCGAGTTCAAAAAGATGATTAACGACTGCCTCTCCGGAAAAATCGACTACATCATCACCAAGTCCGTCTCTCGCTTCGCCAGAAACACGGTGGACTGTCTGGATCATGTACGAATCCTGAAATCCAGAGGCATCGGGGTGCTTTTTGAGGAGCAGAACATTGACACGCTCAAGATTGACAGCGAACTCTACCTCGTCATATACGCCGGTTTCGCTCAGTCCGAATCCGAAAGCATGAGCAAAAACATCACATGGAGCTATCGCAAAAAATTTGAGGATGGCAATTCAATCTTTATGTACAAGAAGCTCCTCGGATATCGGAAAGGCGAGGATGGAATGCCGGAGGTAGTTCCGGACGAAGCTGCAATCGTTATGCGAATCTTCAATATGTACCTTGCCGGCGAAACGCCTCCCCGCATCTCGGCTGTCCTAAAAGCTGAACACACCGAAATCCCCGGTAAGAATTTATCCTTCAGCAGCTCCATGATAGCCAATGTCCTTGCAAACGAAAAATACTGCGGCGACTCAATTCTCCAGAAGACCGTGACCGTCGACTGCATATCTAAGACAAGGCGCAAGAACACGGGCGAGGCTCCCATGTACTATGTACAGAACAGCCATCCGGCAATTATCAGCCGCGATACCTTTCACAAGGTTCAGGAAGAACTCATCAGGAGAAAAACAGTAGCGCCGAAGTCTACAAAATCCTCAATCACATCGACAGGAAAATACTCTCGATTTGCCCTGACGGATGTGCTAATCTGTGGGGAGTGCGGCAGCCGCTATAAGAGAGTCACATGGACTGCCTATAAGCAAAAAAGGGTCGTCTGGCGGTGCATAAACCGTCTCGACTACGGAAAGAAGTACTGTAAGGAATCCGCCACCATCGATGAGAAAGCACTCCAAAACGCCATCATGCGAGCGCTCAACAGATTTAACGAGGATGACAGACTCACCTACATGGCGCTTATGAAAGCGACCATCGGCGAGGCAATCGGCTTGAACGGATGCTCCGACGAAGTCGACCTGCTCCAGCGCAAAGTCGATGCGCTGAACCGAAAAATGCTTGAATTGATCAATGAAAGCGTTCAGACCGGAAACGACATTGAAAGCCGCGAGGATGAGTTCAAACAAATCTCGGATACGATTGCGCTCCTCAAGAACAGAATCAACGCCATACAGGAGCTCGCCAGCCCGGACAATTCTCCCAATGACCGCCTCGACCAGATTCAGCGAGTCATCTCCGAACGGGAGCAAAGTGGATTTCAATATGACGACTCCATTGTCCGCCAAATGATTGAATGCATCAAGGTCTACCCAAGCGGAAAGCTGGATATCATATTCGGGGGCGGCTATATCGTAGAAGAAAACATCACTGCCGAGTAATATAACAGCCTATACACTTGACAATATCGCTATATTTGTATATTATATTAGACATTACAGGAACGGCGGTGATCGAATGAGCAAGAAATCGGCGGTTATCATGCCCGGAACCCGAGAGATACTCGAGCGGATGGGTGAGCAGATCAGGCTGGCGCGGCTCCGGAGAAAGCTGACCTCCGAGCTCGTTGCGGAACGGGCAGGAATCAGCAGGCAGACGCTAAACTCAATAGAAAAGGGCTCTTCAACCGTTGCAATAGGCTCCTATGCGGCCGTCCTTCACGCGCTGAACAATCTGGACGCAGACCTGCTCCTGATCGCCAAAGACGACGAGTTTGGACGGAAGCTGCAAGACCTTGAACTGCCAACGAGGAAACGGGCGCCAAAGAAAGGTGATTAGTATGGCTCAGGCCGAAAAAACGATATATGTATATGAGAACTGGCGCGCTGCAGCCCCGTCGCTGGTAGGGATCTTGCGCGCCTCGTTTGTAAGAGGGATTGAGAGCTTCTCGTTTGAATACACCCCGGAATGGCTGAGTTCCTTCGAGAGCGCATACCCTCTTGACCCGGATCTCTCGCTCTACAAGGGGCGGCAGTATGCTCCGTTGGATAAGAAGCTGTTTGGACTGTTCGCGGACTCTTGTCCTGATCGCTGGGGTCGGCTCCTCATGACGCGAAAAGAGGCCATCGAAGCGCGAAAAGAGGATCGCAAACCCCGCAAGCTGACGGATAGCGATTTCCTGCTCGGCGTATATGACGAATCCCGTATGGGCGCTCTTCGATTCAGCTTGGAGGAGGGCGGAGAATTTGTTTCAAACGAGAAAGTCTACGCCACGCCTCCGTGGATCAACTTGCGGACGCTGGAGAACGCCTCCATCGCATTTGAGAATGACGACAGCGGACTCGACGAGCGCTGGCTGAAAGAGCTCCTGGCTCCCGGCTCCTCTCTGGGAGGAGCCAGACCGAAAGCGACCGTCCAGGCAACCGATGGCTCACTCTGGATAGCCAAGTTTCCATCCAAGCACGATGAGAGCAACACCGGTGCATGGGAAAAAGTCGTCCATGAGCTGGCACGGCGCTGCACATTGGATGCGCCGGAGTCAAAGCTCGAAACCTTTTCAAAAAATGGCAGCACCTTTCTGGTAAAGCGCTTTGACCGCGATGGTAAACGGCGCATTCATTTCGCCTCCGCCATGACGCTGCTGGGCAAAACTGACGGCGCTTCCGGCGCGGACGGAACGAGCTATCTTGATATAGCCGCCTTTATCCGCGCAAACGGTGCGGAACCAAAGCGTGATCTCAAGGAGCTTTGGAAGCGAATCGTATTCAATATGGCGGTGTCCAACACGGATGACCATCTTCGCAACCACGGTTTCCTCCTGACGCCGTCCGGCTGGAAACTCTCTCCGCTCTTTGATGTGAACCCGATCCCATCCGGCGACCGACTCTCGCTCAATGTGACCGAGCTGGACAACAGCATCGATCTGGATCTGGCGATGGAGGTTTCCGAATATTTCGGACTGACAAAGGCAGAAGCGGAGAAAGCCGCATCAGACATCGTCACAACGGTGCAGGAGAGCTGGGAAAGGGTCGCAGATAGATTTGGACTGAGCCGAGGTGCTGTTGAATATATGCGACCGGCATTCTCGCTAAAGCTCTGAACAATAAAGACTGCAAACTGGGTTTCCCACGGAGTTTGAGGGGAACCCAGTTTTTATTCTTCCACGGTTTCCGCTTCGTCCACTTCATCATCTGGCAGATCGACATCGACATCCAGCGCGTCGCTCGTGCCGAGATTTTTCTCATAGAGTTTATTCCAAACCAGAGGATATTTACATTTCCTGTTATATGCAACAAGCATGGCCTCTGCAAATCCGAGGGAACCCGGACGCCGTTCTTTTGCGTTGCGGGTGAGCTGTTTGACCGAGGTAGCGCCGACTCGCTCCTTGAAAAGCTCGTCCTTTAGCTTGTCCCCGTAGGTATTCACAAGCCTTGCGACACCGTTCAGGAAGTTGGCGCACAGCGAATTCATATCTCCCTCCCACGTCCCCGCGCACAGACGCAGGGTACGGTCTAATACATGGTAGCCAAACTTATCGTAGATCCCTTCCAGCGCGGATACGGCACAGATTACACCGTAGCCTTTTACCTGTCCGATGGATAGAGAATACGATTTTACCAAATCCCTGATGATGAGCTGCTTATCGCTCCCGGCCTCAATGTTGGCCATGAACACCTCGTAGGGTTTCAGCGGCTTTACGAACTTCATTTGATTGGCAAAGACAAACGCTTCGTTCTCATAATTCAAATCGTCGTATATCATGCACCAGACCGGCGTATCCCGTGACCCCGAAACGAGCGCCACGATCTCTATGGTATGCTGGCCGTTAAAGACATAATTTGAACCCTCCCGGCAGCTAACCTTGACCGGATTGATCTGGTACAAATCGAAGTGTTCTGCGGCGTTCTGTACATGACGCCATGACAGGTTCCGCTGGTACTCCTGATTAGAAACCAAGTTCTTTATTGGGATCAGTTCAAAATGAACATGGGGGACGAACATACTATAATCGGGCATCAGGAGTCCTCCTTTATCGCGCGGATCATGTCCTGCGCTTTGCTCTGCAGCGACAGCAAGGCATCTTCAAGCCGTCTCTTCGCTGACGGCGAAACGGTACGCAAGTCCGCAGCGGCTTTTGTTCGATCAATAGAGCTCGTCCACGAGGGAATCGTGAGAGTCAGCCCGGTGACCTCTGCATCAGGATCAAATGTGGGCATCGTCTTTATTACGGGTAATTCTGGAGGCTTCGGCCCCGGCTTTTGCGCCGGTTCATCGGTGAAATCCTTCCGCGACTCGCTGTATCGAATGAATGGCGCCGCCCCATGCCCGACTTTCTGACTCAGCTTCCGCACTTCCTCAGCCTCCATCATTGACAGCGCAACGACATTGTCGTGTGAAATCTTGTAATTGCCGGACAAGATCTGTGGAACCAGTTCCGGCGCTTTATCTGCAATCGTGTCCAGTGCGGCGCTGTATTTCCCGTATTTCTGTACAGCTCCCGAGGAAACGTGATATTTTGTGCCGAGCCGGTTTGCGGTGCGCCGGCCGCTTTCCCTGCGTTCCTTGCCGCTCATATCGCTGGGCTCGTCTATCTCGTCATAATCGTCTGCTCTCGTGTACTGGTTATGCCCATCCGTGTTTCTGCGAAAGCCGACGATCTTCTCTGCTTCATATTGCCGGCCAATCAGATACTTGCGGGTTTCCTCCGTAATGTTCCGGCGGCCGAGCTGATTATTGCATATCCAGACGATGGCGTCCTCCCGGCTGTCGAACTCGATCTCCTGAACCGCATACGGGATATGAAGCCGATTGCAAATCTCGTAGCGGTTGTGCCCATCGACAAGGACATCATTCCATACTATGATCGGGTCACGGCATCCATCCAGAACGAGGTTCGCCTCAAGCTGGGCATACTCATCGCGGCGCAGCGGCCTTATCAATGTTTTGAATTCAGCGTCAATGCAAAGCTCTCTATACCCCTTGTCCATCATTGAGTTTCCTCCGCTCGATCCGCTTCAGTGTACGCAAAGAAAAATAAGCCACCCGATTCACCTGGTCAATCTCACCTGTAAGGCGGTAGTTATATTCACGGTCCAACACGCCGAAGATGCTATATATGCCGTCGAGCAGCGCGGCGCTGTAGAACTCGACAGACAGCTTGCCATCCAGACGCGAGTTCGGTATCTTGACCCTGTTTGCAGTTCCACCGGACAGCGGAATCTCAGAACCGAGGATCGCAATATAAAGTTCCTCCGGATTGATCAGAAACTGGATATACGCCGGATCTCCGAGCGCGCGTAGCGTCGCCCTATATATTCGAATCCGATTTCTTTTCATATCAAGGGTGAGGTTCGCAACCATTTCTGTCTTGCTGCTCATACATCAGAACCTCCCGGCGCATTGTTATTTGCCGCTTCAACCGGGTGTGCATCAGATGTCGCGCCCTCGGTTTCCACAGTTGTAGTCACGCTGTTTTCCTTAATGCCATAGACGGCGTACCCCTCAAAGATATTGACCTGCATTGAGTTGCGATGTTCCTTAAAAGGCAATCCGAACTGGTTCTGCCAGCCTTCCGGAAAGACGGGAGTGCGGGAGGTCTTGGGTTTCTCACCATCCTTGAACACGCGCTGGTATACCTCGGTAGCCGACAGGTCAAAGGCAATAAGGTATTCATCGTTTGCGTGGATAACCTTCCCAAGCAGCTTGTATCGGTAATCCGTGTTCCAGTCCATGAGGGAAAACACCTTCACAAAGAACAGACGGCAGGTGATCTGCCGTGGCTTTCTCCTGGTCGAGCCGGGGACGCACCACGAAAAGGCGTCACGTTCCTCCTCTCTGCACGGACGGATAGCAAGGATCTTGCTGTCACTGTTGACCAGCACCTGCACATAGTCCACAGATGGGAACCTGCTCAAGCACGCGGCATTGACATACACCTTGAAATTATTGAAGGTGATGGACGGCTCGTTGGTATGCGCGAAGAACTCGCGGCGAACCACCTGATAGCCCTCATAATCGAACTCGCCGCCCAGCTCAATCACATCACCGTCAACGGGAGTCGAGTTGGGGGACTGCTCGTCGACTTCTTCTCGCAGGGTGAAGGCCGTGTCGCTGTCGGGGGTTGCCTCCTGAAGATGCTGCAGCATATCCGAAAGAACCCCCTGCGTCTGTCCGTTGTTCAAATCATTCATTTGTTTTCTCCTCCAATTCACCTCTGCTCAGTTCCTGTGTGATGAAGCACTTGAGTTCGTCAAATCCCGTAACATGGATTTTTTCGCCTGTTTCGAATAACTGGCCCTCCAAGCGTATCTTCCAATCGTTTTCGCTCTGCGACTCGACGGGCGGAAAAATGTGCTGATGCAGGTAGTATTGGTTTCCAAAAGAACTCATCCATTCCCGCGGCACAGCCCGCACCCTTGTTCCGGATACCGAGAGAGGCTTGATTTCATCTTTTGGAGCATCGGACTCTGCTGCGCCTGCCATCAGGTAGGGCTTGATAAAGACTTCGGCATCGCTCATATTAAACAAATAGACGGCCTCATTTTCCTTTTGAAAGAGAGTCCCAGTAACACGATATTTAAAATCTGAGTTCCATCCAAATATCTGATACAGCGTGTCCATATATGCCGCACAGGAAATGGTCTTGGGATAGTAAATCCCATTTGACACCCGCGAGCAGGCCACAGCGTGGCGGCTGTCCTTGGCTGCAGTTCTGACGGCGAACTTCATCTCTGGCGGGTTCACAAGAAACTCTACCATATTGTTTTTACCAAGCTTCCTAACGCAATCAGTGCTGAACTTAATCTGCTTATCCTGGAAAACCGCATACGGGCGGCGGTGGGAATCAAAGAACTCGGAGCGGGTGATTTCAAACCCGCGCATATCAAAGTCGCCGGCCTCCACGGCAACATGGATTTCCGGCTCTTCCTCGATATAGCCCTCGGTATCTTCCGCGCCATCGGAAGGTTTCAGGCTGGCGGCAGCCTGAAAGTAATCCGGCGCCTTGAAGCCAGCCCAACGGGGATTGATCGTGACATAGCCTCGCAAAAGGCCGCTGTCAATTACCCGGAGTTCGGGGAGTATAGACTTACTTCCGTATTTCGCGTTATTCAGCAGGTGCTGGACAGCTATGTAATCATCCCTTGATACGATGGCTTCGTGATGGTTTCGATAGACACTCTGCGGCCTGTCGCCTTTGTTTTTCCTTGACTTGTGATTCAGGTAGTTCGGAGTGAAAGTCTTTCTTGTCAGAACCTCTCCGCAATGCCTTTCATTGCGAAGTACCTGAACAATCGAGTTGGAAGTCCAAGTAACATTTCCAAGATAGGTTTTTCGCCCCAGCTCAGTCAGAGCCTCCGCGATTTCCGTAGTTGAGTAACCATAGAGATACATGAAAAAGATGAGCTTTACCGTTGACTGCTCATCTGGGTTAATGACCAGTTTTCCGTCTGCATCATGGGAATACCCCAGAAGCTTCGGCGTCAATGGAAGTCCGCCGTCGAGCCGCATACGAAGCGAGGTCTCCATGCTGCGGCTTCGGATGTGCGACTCCTCCTGCGCCATGGTCGCCTGAAAGGACAGTGCCATCTGAGAGTCATCCTTCAGGGAGAAAATGCACTCGCTCTCAAAGAATACGCCGACCGGGTGTGTGAGCTCGGCCAGCGTTCGCACCATGCTGATACAGTCAACGACATTTCGGGCAAATCTGGAAACGCTCTTGGTTATGATCATGTCAATCTTCCCAGCGCGACAGTCGGAAATCATCCGGTTGAACTCGTCCCTGTGTGCCAGCGAAGTCCCGCTTATCCCTTCATCTGCGTAGATTTTCACCAGCGTCCAGTTTGGATGATGGACTACAAACTCTTCATAATACTTCTTTTGCAGTTCGTAGGACGAGGTCTGCTGGATGTTATCTGTCGAAACACGGGCATACACGGCGACACGCTGCGGAACATCATTGTCATAGTAATCGATCTGCTTCTTAGCCGGTATGAACTCGTAGTTGTTCGGATCAACCTCGGCATAAACCCTTCTGTGGACACGCGCCTTTTGCTCCGCTAATTTCTGTTTTTTGCTCTGATCAATCATGGAGTAAACCTCTCATATCGAGAGCATCGTCGGGCAGCAGTTGCCAATCAGGGACAGGGAGAAAAAACGGGTCTTTCAAATCCTCCTGATAGTATGAAGCCAGAGTGTAGATGTCCTCAGAAATAAAGTAGATGCCAACTGGTTTCTCGAGCGAGGCAAGTATCCTCGCGCAGAAGCTGAGTTCCGTTTGCTTCTTGGAAACATTGCTCGCCTTTTGGGTAATAATGAGGTCGAGCTTTCCCTCGTAACAGTCCTGAAGGAGCCTCGACCATTCCTCGGCTGTTTCCATGTTCGGCGCGGTTCCACCCTCATCCACATAGAAACCGACAAACTCCCAGTTAGGGCAGAGACCGATGGTATCCAGAAACTGCTGTTTGTGAAACGCGAGGTAGTCCTCGTGTTTTGTCTGGTTAAAATAGCGGATATAGACCGCAACCTTGAAGTGATGCTTCGGCAGGGGGCGTTCATGCTTAATGCTCTTAAGCCATGCACGATGCTCTGCGATTTGCGTCTGCTGCTCGGCCTCTTTTTCGAATACGAAGTCAAAAGACGGCATGACTTCGAGATCAGCGTCATCGGCTCGTTTTATCAGATCAGACATAGAATCCCTCCGGAACATAGTGTTTTCTTGAAAATTATATAAACTGGAGGCTAAGAAAGAAATAAACCAGAAGTCAAGATGTTGACCTCTGGTTTAGATTTGAAATAAAAAAACGGATTGGATCACTCCAACCCGCTTTGATAGATGTTATTCTTCTTCTTTTTTACACATGGTCTGCTTCAGTTCCCGAACGATTTTCAAGATGGAATCCATCTGCGATGGAGTACAGTCATTAAGGATCTCCGAAAACTCGCTCTCATAGAGGCTCGTTACGCCCGGCACATTCGGTCGGAGCAATGAATCGGCGGACACCTGCAAGGCTTCAGCAATCCGAATGAACGAGGTGAGCATCATATTGCTTTTCCCAAGCTCTATGTCGCTGATATGCGGCAAGGAAATGCTGGACTTCACCGCCAGCTCCGCTTGGCTCATACCGTTCTTAATCCGAGCCTCTCTGATCCGTGAGCCGATCACCTGACTCTCTGTTGTATCGCGCCCTGCCATCGCCTCACCCCTCTCGACTTAATCCACAGACTATTTTATAATCTGAATTATATCAACTGCGAGCTAAATTGATATAAAGAGAGGATTATCATATAGCCTTGACATTATAATGGAACCGACATTTTTTATTTTGGAGGTTCTTATTATGAGTCTAAACTATCGCGCCATCGGGCACAGGATCATGATTATCAGAAAGCGACACCACATATCCCAGCTGGACTTTTCGGAGCTGATAGACAAATCTCCCACTTATGTCAGCTACATAGAAAACGGGAAAAAGAGCATGAGCCTCGACACCTTCGTACAAATTGCAAACGCGCTGGACATCCCGGCGGACATTCTCCTTGCTGAGCAGCTCACCGGCTCCGTCATGGCTGCCAGTCAAGAGATCACGATGCTCCTGACAGATTGCAGCGATTATGAAAGGATGGTCATCACCGACACGGTAAAAGCAATGAAAACATCGCTGCGCGACCACAAATCCATCCTGACACGCACGGATCGATAAGAATTTTAGCGCACCTCGCGGAGAAAACAATCGACCGGGAGTCATGGTTTTGACTGCTGGTTTATTTTTGCGCAGTTTCATAGTGAATATGTTTTTGGAAAAGTGATTATGTTTTCTGTGTGTCCAAGATTTCGGGCAGATAGGCTGATATAATAGTCGCGGAAAGGTTGCGATCCAAATGGTTTACTTTACTGGGGACACTCACGGTTCGGCATTCGAGGTTGTGCGGTTCTGCAAGCGGTTCAATCTGACGGCTGCCGATACCGTCGTGATCCTCGGCGATGTAGGAGCGAACTTCTGCCTTGATGAGCGTGACATAGCGATGAAAACGGTGCTCCACCGCCTCAAGCCGACGATCCTCTGCATCCACGGAAATCATGAAATAAGACCGGCCAACATCCCGTCCTATATCACGAAGGACTGGAACGGCGGCACGGTCTGGTTTGAGGAGACATTTCCCAATATCCTGTTTGCACGGGACGGCGATATCTATACGCTGGAAGGGCTTGAATACCTCGTCATCGGCGGAGCATACAGCGTGGACAAGTTCTACCGGCTTTCACGCGGGTACGGTTGGTGGGAGGATGAACAGCCCTCCGACGAGATCAAAGCATATGTTGAGCAGCAAATTGCGGAGAAGCACTTTGATGTGATCCTCTCACATACCTGTCCTTTCAAGTATGAGCCGACAGAGGTATTCCTGCCCATGATCGACCAGAGCACCGTTGACGACAGTACCGAACACTGGCTTGACAATATTGAGGAAGCGGTCGAGTACAAGGCATGGTTCTGCGGACACTGGCACATTGATAAGCGCGTCGACAAAATGCACTTTCTGTATCACGGGTTTGAATCCGCTGAACAGTTCGATGCGGGAGGTGGATGCGGTTCATGAGGGACGGGTTCAAGAATCCTCTCTATACAGTAGAAATCCGAGTGTTCAAAGATCATCACCTCCGTTACATCGAAAGCAATGACGGGACTCTGTTCTCCGGACATCGCAGAACGAAAATACTGGCGCAGGATCTGCCTGAATGGTACATCTACGGACGGTACCAGTAAGTACGTAGAACGTTAGACCAACCGCATAATTGCAACAGCAAATATGCCCAACTTAAAGGGCAACGGCTGTTGAACACTCTTCAATTACTGTCGGACATTGTATTAAAAGATTAGATCGCTTTTTATAAGTGCGTACCTTTTTCTATGTAGAGAACACTATATGTGCGATATTGCCACCGCTGAATGCACGATATATAGCCAGCTCATCTTGCATACCACTATAAGTTGCAGTATAATAGATAACAAATATAAAAAGGCACGGAGGTGTGGGGATGACTTATATTGAGCGTCGAAACTACATCTTGAAAATCGCATCATTGTTAAATATATCTTCTTCAATGTTCGCGAACGCCAAAGACAAATATCAGAATACAACGACTATTATAATGCGCGTGCACTGAGTAAACCGGCCATCAGTTCTCTTGCGGTGTTGAGTAGCATCAGCGGCACAATGATCAAAGCGGACGAGCTGGCCGATTCACTGCAGGTGTGCCTTGACAGCGCTGCAAAGAAGGTCTCGCTTTTGTTCACCTCTGCGGCTGATTTGGGTAGTGTGTCTGCAGAACTGTTGTTGTTTCAATTTGATTTCCTATCAGACTGTAGGAGACGCAGTTTTTAAGGCACTGAGAGTGGAAATAATGGAGGAACAGAGTATGGATAAATCATATTCAATTCTCGAATCGTCTGTGAGGGAAACACTCGCAAGCGTAGTATGGTCCCATAAAATTCAAGAGAAGCAGGCAGATATTTGTTCAAACCAGTTTAAAGTCATGGAAACAGCGAAGATTGTCTCTGCCTCTATGACATCTGTGGGCATCGTTTCCTTGATTTTTACAGATCAGCTGTGGCTAAAAATTGTGTCTGCTTTACTATCCTTTATTTCTATTTTTGTAAGTGCCTTTTTCAAATCATTTGATCTGCAGACGATGGTCAGCCAACATAAAGCCGCGGCTAATAACTTGCTGGCAATACGGGATGAACTCAAACTTATTATATTACAGATACACCTTGAGAAAGACGAACCAACTGCTCTCTACGAAAAATATGAGGACACTGTTCATCAACTTGACAAGGTCTATGCAGATGCACCGAACACTTCCGATAAGGCAGTCGCTATGGCACGAGTTGCGCTGAATATCACCCAAGATAATACATTTTCTGATGAGGAGATCGACCACCTCCTTCCGGATGAATTAAAGAAAGGAGTTTGATTTTGTCTCTCAAACAGGATTTTGAAACATTTTGCGATGACATTCAGCTTGACAACAAAGCAGATATGGAATCAACTGCAGGTGAAATCGCAAAAAAATTAAATACTCACTATTATGACCTCGATAAGGATACCTCCTCACACATGTACATAGTCGGCTCCGTTGGCAGAGAAACTGCAATTAAAAACAGCAGTGATCTTGATCTCCTTTTCGATTTGCCACAAAGCGTATATAAAAAATACGATGATTATCAAAGCAATGGCCAGTCAGCACTTTTGCAAGACGTGAAGGACGTTCTAAAAGAACGATATCCAAACACGAAAATGCGGGGCGATGGACAAGTAGTCGTGATCGAATTCACGAAATACACAGTAGAACTTGTTCCAGCATTTATTCAGTCGGATAACCGGTTTAAGTATCCTGATACACATGATGACGGCAAATGGAAATATACTGATCCGTTGAGCGAACAAGAGGAATGTAAAAAGTGCAACGATAATTCGGATGGCATATATTTTGATTTCTGCCATATCATGCGGAACTGGAAAAATACGGTTGGTTTTGAATTTGGTGGCCTACTGATAGACACTTTGGTCTATAATCACTTTTCAGAAAATGATGATTATAGCGATTCCGCATACGGCGATTACTTGACTATTCTCCAAAATGTTTTCGACTATCTAAAATCCCAAGATAAAAATCAAAGTTATTGGTTTGCAGTTGGAAGTAATCAGCAAGTCGATAATTCCGGGGGCGGAGCTTTTGTATCAAAAGCAAATAAGGCATCCAAGAAGATCGCCGATGCTTTGGAATCCGGCGACGACATCAATTACGTTTTAAGAGAGCTGCTTGGAAATAGCTTCCCTGCGAGTGCAACCACAACTAAAAACTCCTTTGCTACGGCAAGCAGCAGTTATCGAAATACGGAACAGTTCATTGAGAACCTGTTCCCCGTTGATATCCGGTACGCATTACAGCTTGACTGCCGAGTATCTCAGGATGGCTGGCGCGATTTCTTTCTCCGGGCGTTCCTGAAAGACAATGGAATTTTGCGTCGCAACAAGAGCTTGGACTTCTTTATCAATAAAACGGATTGCCCTGAGCCATATTCAATTTATTGGAAAGTTAGAAATGTCGGCCATGTGGCTGAGGAGAGGGACAATATTCGGGGGCAAATCAAAAAGACAGATTCCACGCACCAAAAAGAACATACCGATTTTCAGGGTCCGCACTTTGTAGAATGTTATCTGGTTAAAAACGGTGTGTGTGTTGCCAAGGACAGGATAGACGTTCCTATTGGTACGATATAATGTTAAGGTATTTATGATGCTGCTTGTTGTTGGAGGGGTGCTGTGTGGAACTGAAGAACCCTTTTGCACTGAGGAGTGGCGTAATCATAACAATAGCCGATCTCACGCCAAATGAGCGTGGACGCAACTGCAAGTGTATATGTCCTGAATGTAAAGGCCATTTTATAGCGGTAATGGGGAAAATCAGGCAACCGCACTTTAGACACGATGGTGAACCGTGCGACTCCGTAAAAGCCCTTATGACTGCCCTTTATCGTCTTCTCAGTGAAGCTATTAATGAGCGCCCCTGCTTTGCTTTTCCAGCTTGCTATGGTTTATATTATGGAATTCCCGTTCAGCGACAAGCCACAATTGAAGATGTACGCGCGGCTGTAGAACTGATGGATAACGATTTTGAAGATACCGAATTGATTATCAAGGCAAAGACCTTTGGTGTAGAGAAATATGAAATTCACAGAAATACAAAGGGAATCCCGGATGCAATTCTCCTTACGGATAATGTCAAACACCACCAACTTGCAGTATCCCTTGTGCCGCCACCAACGTTTTGCAAAATATCAGAGCCAAAGCCGTTTCAGGATATCCCAACAATTGCAATCCATATGGGTGCCGATTTTGATTTGCATCACATGAAGTCGGATGAAGTGAAGATTCGCTTGCGTGATAAGGCTGATGACAAGAAGTGGATCAGCAGTCCCGCAATTGAAGCTTGGCTACTGAAAAACCTTGCGCGTCAGCATGAATATTACGAGGAACACCTTGCAGAGGAGCAAACTTGCAAACAAGCTTTGGCAAAGGAAAACGCAGGACGCGAAAAGATACACGCAAAGGCCATGTTGTTACAGGATGAGCAGCAAAAAGCCGATAACGCTCAAATCACGCACCTGCATCAGATAATGACCGAATATCGTAATCGCAAGCAGATAGAACATCCCCTATCTGCACTTCAATTAGCAAGCGAAGAACTACAAAAGATATCTCAGATGCTGGAAGCAAAGTATCCCATTATCCCCAATGAAATGGTTGTCGATGATGTTGGCAGACGATGGTGTTTTTGCGATACATGTCATTGTTGGAAGCCTGATGTTTTTATGGCATCCTACGGCGGTATTGGTGATAGAGTGAATCGCGGGCTTTGCAGCGAGTGCTCACGAAAACAGAGTTAAACTATGTGCTTTCAGAATAAGAGGTATATCTTTTCTGCCCAGACTTGTTTTTCCTTCAACTTTGTTTTCTGCTCAGAAAAATTAGGAGAGCCGGAACCCGCAAACCATTGATAATAAAGGATTTTCAGCCATTATCTTAATCACTGCAACCCGCCAAATCGAAAGCCTCGACACGCATTTTGCGTGCGGGGCTTTTTTTATGCTCGC
>CALLZZ010000247.1 GCA_937858235.1 uncultured Clostridia bacterium | reverse complement strand
GCGGGAATTTTTAATCATCATCCGCTTGCGTGGAGAAAAAGAAAAGGACGTAGGGCCCTACCTCTCCCGCATTGAAAAGAGCCTCAAGGATCAGGGCTTCACTGCGCGCAGAGCCGGTGAAGCCGATACCAAGCGCCTGCTTGGAGTCTACTATGAGCAAAATGTCACTACTGAGATGTATGAGGATTACGATGGCGAGCGCTGGGTGATTCTCGGAGAATAAGTAAAATTCAATAGGCCGTAGGGAGATACCTTGCGGCCAAAAGGCGTGGAACCTCCCTCGGCTGGACAGGAGGTATTTTTTCATGCCTAAAATCAGAAAAACAAAGGCTGATGCTGGGGCGACAGAGCCGAAAATCAAGGATTTTCTTGACATGATCGCACCGGGAATCATCAAGTTCAATACGGACCATTTTATATGCGGCAACACCTATCGGTGTGTCTGGGCTCTCCGTGAGTATCCTACCGCAACCGACGAGCAGGCCATCCTGCGTCACCTTGGGGAAAAGGACGGTGTGACCCTGCGCATCTACACCAGACAGGTAACGGCGGCCGAGGAAAAGAGAATCATCCATAACGCGGCCAATAAAAACCGCATGGATAAGAGCAGCACCAACGATCTCCAGCAGACAGTCACCGCCGAAAGCAATTTGCAGGATGTGGTCACACTGGTGTCCTCCATGCACCGAAACCGTGAGCCGCTCCTCCACTGCGCTGTTTTTATTGAGCTGACATCGAACAATTTGGACGATTTAAAGCTCCTCCAGACCGATGTTCTGACCGAGCTGGTTCGCTCAAAACTCAATGTGGATCGGCTGATACTGCGCCAGCGCGAGGGCTTTCTGTCTGTCGGTCCTGCGGGTCGGAATGTATTTGGCAGCCAGTTTGAACGGGTTTTGCCCGCCAGTTCGGTAGCAAACCTTTATCCCTTCAATTACAGCGGCAAGACCGATCCCCGCGGTTTCTATCTTGGCCGTGATAAATTTGGCTCAAATATCATCGTGGACTTTGATAAGCGTGACGATGACAAGACGAATGCGAACATTTTGATCCTCGGCAACTCCGGCCAGGGCAAGAGCTATCTTCTCAAGCTCATCCTCTGCAACATCCTCGAATCGGGCAAGGCCGTGCTGTGCCTTGATCCTGAGCATGAATACATTGACCTCGCGGAGAGCTTCGGCTGTTTCATCGACCTGATGAGAGGGCAATACCGGATCAATCCGCTGGAGCCTAAAACATGGGATGAAGGAGGCAGCCCGGAGGATGCCGATGCTCCCCAGGCATTCCGCCAGTCCACCAAGCTCAGTCAGCACATTTCTTTTCTCAAGGATTTTTTCCGCTGTTATAAGGATTTCTCCGACCGCCATATCGACGCCATAGAAATCATGCTGGGCAAGCTGTACGAAAAGTTTGGCATCAGCGACCGCACTGATTTCAGGAGCCTTGCAGCCACAGACTATCCTATTTTATCGGACCTTTACGCCCTCATTGACGATGAGTTCAGGGGATATGACAAAACCAAATATCAGCTCTATCCGCAGGAATTGCTGCAGGAAATCCTGCTGGGGCTCCACTCCATGTGCATGGGCGCAGAAAGCAAATTCTTCAACGGCCACACCAACGTGACCTCCGACCGCTTTATTGTGTTCGGCGTCAAAGGATTGCTGCAAGCCAGCCGGAACGTAAAAAACGCCCTGCTGTTCAATGTGCTTTCCTTCATGAGTGACAAGCTCCTGACCGAAGGCAACACCGCCGCATCCATTGATGAGCTGTATCTGTTCCTGACCAATCTGACTGCGATTGAGTATATCCGAAATTTCATGAAGCGGGTCAGAAAAAAGGAGTCGGCGGTAATTCTGGCATCTCAGAATTTGGAGGACTGTGCGAAACGTTGTGCATAAATTTAGCTTAGCAGGCTAAGTGAAAAGCACCCGTCAGTTGCACTAAACGTTAGAAAATACTGATGAGAACTTAAATCTCGAATTCAAGGGGGCAGTACCCTTGCCGTGCAGAATTAACGCCGATGATGAAATGTTAAAATCTATGGCGGCACGAGAAGATGATACTCCACTGTGCGTTAGGCGGCTGTAATCGCCTATGGTGCAAAGCGTGGTAAAGTCGTAATTTGATGTTCTTGGCAACAAGGGCTATATAATGCGGTCATCTTGAACCTATGGTTATGATAGAAAAAGTTATGCAGCATCGTAAAGGTTTAGGGTCGAAAGACCAGCAAATGAAAAGGGGTATTTCCGTAGTCTTTGGGGGTACTCGCTCAAAGTCTGAAATGACTTGGGAAAGCATACGACAACTGTAATTCAAAGTATGCTCAATTTTCACGGTGTAAGGTAACAACCTAAGGGTTCAGCATAAAAAGATAGAGATTTAGGAACGTTTGAGAGCCTGTGCATGGAGTGTTGCAGCATGATGAAGTGTGCAGGAAGTCAGCCGTCCCATAGTAGTCTGCGATTGGGAAAGCCAATTACAAGGGGCTGAAATGCCCCACGGCGAAGGGGACGAGTCAATTTGATTAACAGATTTCAAAATCGAAAATCCGTAACTCCCTGAAATATGGGTAGCGAACTACAAAGGAAGTGATTGCTTTGTGCATATAAACGCTGGATTTTCAAACGAAACAGAGCTCAGAAAATTAACCGACCTGCTGTACGAAAAATCCAAACAAGGAACAGCGTTCACAGGTTTAATGGAAGCAATCTGTAATGAAGTGACAATCATTACGGCAATTCACAACATCAAAGCAAACGCAGGCAGCAAGACCGCAGGTGTTGACCGCAACAAAATGGACAAGTATCTGCAAATGCCAAAAGAAGCAGTGATAGAGCTAATTCGCAGTACAGTGAGCGACTACAAGCCCAAACCCGCCAAGCGAATATATATTGAAAAGGCGAACGGCAAGCAAAGACCTCTGGGCATTCCCACCATGCTTGACCGCATTATACAGGAATGCATCAGAATTATCATTGAACCAATATGCGAAGCAAAATTTTATCCTCACAGCTATGGTTTCAGACCGTATCGGGCACAAAAGCACGCTGTACGAGATATAGTGAACATCATTAACGGTTCAAACAAGTCGGGTAGTATGCCGACTTACGCATTAGAGGGTGACATAAAGGGTTGCTTTGACAATATCAATCACAGGATACTACTAGGAAAACTGTGGAAAATGGGAATACACGACAAGCGGCTTGTGAAAATCATCAGCCAAATGTTGAAAGCGGGCTATATGGAAAAAGATTTGTTTTTCGACACATCGGTCGGGACAGGTCAAGGCAGTGTCCTCTCACCATTACTTGCAAATGTGTATCTCAACGACTTTGATTGGTACGTCGGGCGCAAATATTATCACCCATTCCCAAAGCTCAAACTGAAAAGCAGTGATATGAGGAAACTACGGCAACAGGGAATTTTCCCGAAGTATAATATCCGTTTTGCCGACGACTGGGTTATTCTAACCACTGCTGAAAAAGAAGCGTATAGGCTGAAAAAGGAACTCTCCAAATACTTCGCGCATCGTCTGAAGCTCGAAATATCTGAAGAAAAGACGGTCGTAACAAACATGAAGGCAAATGGGGTAAAGTTCCTTGGGTTCAATATCAGAGTAGCAAAAAGTGAGAAAAACAAAAGCAAGCAGATAGTATGGTGGGTGGCGAAGCCCTACCCTGATTACATCAAATTGGGTAAAAAAATTAAAAACCTACGCTTGGCAATTCGGGAAATCAAGGAACACAAAGCATTGAATTGTCGAGTAGCCCAAATTGAATATGTAAATTCGGTCATCATGGGCATATCGGAATACATCAAAAGCAGCATTAGTTCCTACGCCTTTAACATGATTGATTACAGGGTGAACAGCATGGTGTTTGCGGTCTGGAAGCGAATGTACCCTAAAAATTATTTGCAGATGAAGGTTGAGCTACAGAAGTTAAGCAACCTTCCTGCAAGGCATGAGGGGCATGAAACCAAGACCTTTGCCGTGAATTATCAAGGAAAATGGGTTGGCATCACCTACGCATTTCTTACCCATGTGCAGTATGAAAAGAAACCGTTTAACCAAAACATGACCCCTTATACTGCCGAGGGAAGAATGCTCTACCAGAAATACTGCTCCGCTAAAAAGCAACTACCCCGCGACCGCCCCGCTCTGTATAACTCTGAAAAGCTCAAAATGTCAGCCTACAATGGCAAATACAACTTTGAATACTACATGAACCGTGAGTATGCTTTTAACCGAGATAAAATGGTCTGCCGTTGCTGCAAATGGCAACTTTTACACACAGAACAACGTGAATGTCACCACGTTTATCCCAAACTTCCATTGAATCAGCTGAATAAAGTCCCCAATTTGGCGTGGGTCTGCACCGAATGTCACAAGCAGATACACGGTAAAGAAATCCCGCAAAGTACAGAGGCAAAAGTCAAACGCAAAATCATCTCGTTCAGAGATAAACTTAACAACTGAAATCTGTTAAGCGACCATGCGCCGTGAGGTTTATGGTTGTGTGAAAGCCCAGGAGGGCCATGAAATCAAATTGATGGTACGCCGGGTGCGCTGAAAGGCGCATGCCCGGTGTGAGGTGGGGGAAAATTCGGAGATAACTTCAAAGAATTACCTATCACAACAAAGTATCTACCCTGCGTATGCCTTGCGGCAACGTAGGGGTGGTACACATTCAACATCGAGGGCATCAGGGAGCTGACGAAACCGCTGTTCTCCATTCCTACTCACTCTTTCCTCTTTAATGCCGGGAACATCGACAAGCAGTTTTATATCGACAGCCTCCAGTTGGAGGAATCCGAATACAACCTGATTCGCTTCCCCCAGCGTGGTGTGTGCCTCTACAAATGCGGCATTGAGCGGTATAACCTTGCGGTCCATGCCCCTGCCTACAAGGAAAAGCTATTCGGAAAGGCAGGCGGCAGATAATGAAGAAGGGAGAAAAAGTCATGGGCAGACTTCAAAATCAGAAAGAAAACAAGGCGGGTATCCTCGATGATATGCTGTCTTTTATCCGCTACACTCCGAATCGGGAAGCGGATATTTTAGCTTTTATGGAGAAGTACCAAAAAGCGGATCACGAAGAACGCCCTGCTATTTTGGAGTATCTCCGGTGCTGCATGGACGGAAAGGAATACCCCAACCCTTACGCCGGCGGCTACCATTATACGCCGGAGGATGTGTCCCTCATGGGAAAGATTCTGGATGAGTACATCGATGATCTCGTATCCGCAGAGGGTGATCCTGCCGCTATCTCGGAGTGTGTGCGGGATACAGTCTTGAAAATCAATGCTCTCAATGAGGAATGCGGACGGTACCTGATTGATACCTGGCGCAGGGAACGGCTGTGCGGATTTATCAACTCTGCTGCCCAAACAGCGGGACTGTCACAGGAAAAAGACCTTACCCTGCAGCACAGGATGTGGTAAAGGCGGTGGGTAAATGGAGATACAGGGTCAGGATTTCGGGATTGAAATTGAAATGACCGGGATTACACGAAGCCGTGCCGCCGAGGTGATTGCAGAACATTTCGGTACGACAAAGGAATATGAAGGCAGCTTCTACGATGCCTATTATGCCTGTGACAGCCAGCGGCGCAAATGGAAGGTCATGAGCGACGGCAGTATTGACTGCCAAAAGAAGGACGGCCGCAGAAAAGTCAGCGCCGACAGGAACTACAGCGTGGAGCTGGTCAGCCCCATCTGCCAGTACCAGGATATCGAAACTGTGCAGGAATTGATTCGCAAGCTCCGGGAAGCCGGGGCATTTGTGAATTCCTCCTGCGGCATCCATATCCACATCAATGCCGCTCCCTTTGATGCTCCAAAACTCCGCAATCTGGTCAACATCATGGCGGCCAAGGAGGATATGATTTATAAGGCATTAAAGGTTTCGCGGGGCAGAGAAAACAGCTACTGCCAAAAGATTGACCCTGCCTTTTTAGAGCGGATCAACCGGCAGAAACCCACTTCCCTCGACCAACTAAAACGTATCTGGTACAACGGCAGAGATGGCAGCCATGAGCATTATCATCACAGCCGCTACCACTGTTTAAATCTGCACAGCGTGTTCCAGAAAGGCACGGTGGAATTCCGTGCTTTCAATGGGGACCTCCATGCCGGAAAAATCAAAGCATATGTGCAGTTCTGCCTCGCCATGACCGCACAGGCGCTCAACCAGCGGTCGGCAAGCCCGACAAAAACACAGTCCACCAATGAAAAATACACCTTTCGGGTGTGGCTTTTGCGCCTTGGTATGATTGGGGATGAATTTAAAACGGCCCGTAAGCATCTGCTGGATCACTTGGAGGGCTGCATCGCATGGAAAGACCCGGCACAGGCAGAAAGGCAAAAAGAACGGCTGCGGCAAAAGCGTGAAGCGGAGCGGTCGCAGGAGCAGGCTCCACCGGAAGAAGCTGTGACGGAAACTGTAATGGAAGCGGAGGAAGAACAGTCCTCCGCTTTTACTATGTCAATGTAAAGGAGATCGTATGAAAAACAAACTGTATATTGCCTATGGCAGCAACCTCAATCTGCCGCAGATGGCTGGGAGATGCCCCACCGCCAAGGTGGTCGGGGCTTCCGAGATAAAGGATTATGCCCTTGTATTTCGGGGAGGCAGGCACGGTGCGGTGGCTACCATTGAGCCTTGCGAGGGTTCTTCTGTTCCTGTCTTGCTGTGGAAGATCACGCCGAAAGACGAGGCTGCCCTCGATGTTTATGAAGGCTTTCCCAGATTTTACGACAAGGAAATCATAGACCTTCCGCTGGACGGCAAGACTGTTTCAGCCATGGTCTACGTTATGACGCCGGGGCATCGGTTGGGCTATCCCTCCGACTATTATTACAATACTATCCACGAAGGCTACAAAACCGCAGGGTTTGATACCGCTGTTTTGGAACAGGCGATAGATTATACCGAGCAGCTCATGGAAAGCGAGCCGGAGCCGGAACAGCAGAACCTGTTCGGTTTTGGCGGCTTGAAATGGTGGTGATAGCATGGCAGATCCCGCTACCATTACGGCTGTTGCAAAAGCCGCCGCTGCCGCACTCTCGGATGAGCGAATCCGAAAAACCGTAGGCTGGATTATTGCCGCCGTCCTGTCACCGCTTATTTTAATTATCGTGCTGGTCTGCTCCTTGCTCTCCGGCACCACCAACCACAACAACACTGCCGTGGAGCTGTGCTTCCATGGCGGTGTGATTCCGGGGAGTATGCCTGCGGATTACAGGGAATACATCAGGGATATGCGGCAGAGCTTTACCCTCATAGACGGAGCCATTGCCACAGTGAATGCGCAGATGGAGGATGGTGACAGCCTTGACGATTACCAAATCAAGGCTATTTTTTATTCTCTGTTTTTCGGCGCTGAAGCCCCCTCCCGGTTGGAACACCGGAAATATGTGGACTGCTTTGTGACCTACGAGGAACGTACCCGCACCGTGGAAAATGATGACGGAACAACCTCAGAGGAAACTTATACCGTGGCTGTTCCCATTACCTCTCTGCCTGCCATCTACAACAACATCAGGACATTGTTCGGCAGAGCTATTACCTATGAGGATCAGGCAAACGCCAATGAAATCTATTACCGTGCCTTATACGGTATCGGAGCTCCGGCCGAGGATGATGATTTCACCATGTGGGAGGGGTGGACTCCAGACCAGCTTGACGGTTTCTTTTCTGACTTGCCTGTGGGTGAGGTGGGAGCTGAAGCTGTCCGCCTCGGCCTTTCCCGCCTCGGTGATCCCTACTCCCAAGAGTTGCGTGGACAAGGAAGCTACACCGACTGCAGCTATCTTGTGCGGTGGGTGTACAAAAAGCTGGGGGTAAATCTTCCCGGTACGGCTGCGGCGCAGGGAAAATACTGCGTGGACAATGGGCTGACCATTCCAAAATCAAGTCTTGCTCCCGGTGATTTGGTGTTCTGGAGCCATAAACCTAACGGCCGTTTTATGAACATCACCCATGTGGGAATCTACGCCGGTGACGGCAAAGTGGTTGACGCTTCCTCCTCCAGAGGACAGGTCGTCTACCGGGACTTATTCGATTCCGGCAATCAGGTTCTGTACGGCAGACCCTACGCCGAGGCACAAAAATCTTCTGCCGATGGATTTATTTCTCCCCTCGGCAGCGGCTGGCGTTCCATGGTGACCTCGGAATTCGGCGGCAGGACAGACCCCCTCACAGGGGAATGGGCGGGACATACCGGCCTTGACCTTGGCGCCTCCAAAGGAACTGCCATCCGCTCGGCAAAGGCGGGGACAGTGAAAACTGTGGTCTGCGGAAACACCGGCTACGGCTACTATCTGACCATTGACCATGGGAATGGAATGGTCACCCTATACGGACACTGTTCCCAAATCCTCGTCCGTGAGGGGCAGACGGTGAAGGCCGGAGAAACCGTTGCAAAGGTAGGTTCCACAGGGCGAAGCACCGGAAATCATCTGCACTTTGAGGTGAGAGTGAACGGTGCGCAGAAGAATCCGAGAAACTATTTGCCGTAAACAGGCTGGTTTTTTCTTTCTGTTTTGCGGCACTGATACCAATAAAAAATTCAAGGGAGGACACTCAATATGAAAAAAGAAGCCATCACCGTACAAATGGATGCCGAAAAACTCCGGGCGGTCAAACGCTATATGGAGAAGAAAGATGCGGACTTGGAGCAGGAGCTTTGCGACCAGCTCCAGCGCCTTTATGAAAAATTCGTCCCTGCCAATGTGCGGGAATACATCGATGAAAGTGCCGATATCGAAATCCCGCCAAGCACTTTGCCTAAAAAACAGAAAGAAAAAATCAGGCAGACCGCAGAGCCGAGGCAGGCGGATGAGCAATGATGCAGTATTTTGATAAGCACAGCAATGAGATTAAGGCCGGAATGTT
>CALLZZ010000246.1 GCA_937858235.1 uncultured Clostridia bacterium | reverse complement strand
AACGAGTATTTCGGAATCCGTTATCATCGGCATACTTTTGCAGAATTTTCTTTTGGAAAGAAATTTGTCAAGGGTATTTTCTCTACTAAAACACAGCATTTGCCATGCGGCAAATAACTGTCTAATATTTTCGTTAGGCTAAAACTGTGCACTATCAGTTCTGCTTATTCAGTGCGCAAGTTCGTATTTCCCTGCCCATGATAAATGTCTCGTCTGTACTGTTTATGTTGAAACGAAAGTGACATATTGACAATCTGAAATATGCGTGCTATAATCTATAAAAAGTTAATAATTCAAACCGTTGAAGCGGAGATAACGGCAATGATGCCTTTACAGAGAGCCTGTGTTGCTGAGAGTCAGGTAAGAAACAAGTTGTCAAATGGACCGCTGAGGGCGCAGTCAAATGTGATTTCACAAAGTATTCTGCGACGTTGCAGGCAGACGTCATTTGCCGGGGATATGTAGGTATCCTGCTAAGTGCACGGGTCATGCCGTGAATCAAGGTGGCACCGCGGATAAGTGTTTTATTCGTCCTTGACAGAAAGTATATTTCTGTCAAGGACGTTTTTGTTTTATAGAACTCCTTTGACTGAGATATAAAGTCAAAGGAGTCTTTTCCTTTTTAAGGAGGTTGCAATATGCTTCTTGTGAAACGTTGGTGGCGCTCCATGCGCCTAATGAAAAATTAAATCCGTAAAGTAATTCCTAATAATTAAATTTAATCAATTTGGAGGTGCAGTAAATGAAAATTCGGCCAACTTTAACGGAGGTCAGGAAAATTGCTTCCGAATTAAAATATAATGTGCTGCCGGTAAGCTGTGAAATCCTTTCCGACTTTACAACACCTATCGAAACCATGAGGATCTTGAAAAACATCTCGACACACTGCTATATGCTGGAATCCGCACAGGCAAACGAAACCTGGGGGCGGTACACCTTCCTGGGGTTTGACCCGAAACTGGAGATCACCTGTATGGAAGGAAAAATGCAGATTGGCAATCTTAAAGTGACGACAGAAGATCCATCTGCCTATCTGCGTCAGATCCTCGCCGATTACAAAAGTCCTCGTTTTGGGTATCTTCCCTCTTTTACGGGCGGGCTTGTCGGATATTTTTCATATGATTACCTCGGGTACAGCGAGCCTGCTGTGAAATGTGATGTGGAAGACACGGAGGCGTTCAAGGATGTGGACCTGATGCTGTTTGACAAGGTGATCGCTTTCGATCACCTGCGTCAAAAGATCATCCTCATCGTCAACATGCCGCTGGACGATGTAGAAACCGGCTACAACAAAGCGGTTATGGAGTTAAAACAGCTTGTAGAGCTTATTAGGCATGGCGAAAAGAAAAAGGAACCCGAAGGAAGACTGCTTGGAGCGGTAACGCCGCTGTTCGGCAAAGAAGAGTTTTGCGAAATGGTTGAACAGGCGAAACATCATATCCGCGAAGGGGATATTTTCCAGATCGTACTTTCCAACCGTCTGAGTGCCCCCTTTGAAGGGAGCCTGCTCAATACCTATCGTGTACTTCGCACCATCAACCCATCCCCCTATATGTTCTATTTTTCGGGGACAGATGTCGAGGTAGCCGGCGCTTCTCCCGAAACCCTCGTCAAGCTGGAAAACGGAGTGTTACACACCTTTCCGCTTGCCGGGACCAGACCGAGAGGGGGAACCGATGAAGAGGATAAAGCATTGGAAGCAGAGCTGCTTGAGGACGAGAAGGAACTTGCTGAACACAATATGCTGGTGGATTTAGGACGAAACGATCTCGGAAAAATCAGCAAATTCGGCACAGTGCAGGTCGAAAAGTTCCATTCTATCGAACGCTTCTCTCATGTCATGCACATCGGTTCTACAGTCCTGGGAGAGATCCATGAAGATAAAGACGCCTTGGATGCTATCGAGGCAGTACTACCCGCAGGTACGCTCTCCGGAGCGCCGAAGATCAGAGCTTGCCAGTTGATTGGAGCGCTTGAAAACAACAAGCGCGGCATCTATGGCGGTGCTATCGGATACATCGACTTTACGGGCAATATGGACACCTGCATTGCCATCCGCATTGCCTATAAGAAAAACGGCAAGGTGTTTGTAAGAAGCGGTGCCGGGATTGTGGCAGACTCTGTCTCTGAAAAGGAGTTTGAGGAATGCCTGAACAAAGCAAAATCTTCACTGAAAGCACTGGAGCTTGCACAGGAGGAAGAATTATGATTCTTTTGGTCGATAACTACGACAGTTTTTCCTATAACCTTTATCAACTCATTGGCGAGATCGAGCCGAATATCAAGGTCATCCGCAACGATGAAATGACGGTTGACCAAATTAAGGAACTAAACCCCGACCGCATTATTCTTTCCCCGGGTCCCGGCAGGCCGGAAAATGCCGGGATCATCATTGAAGCTGTAAAAACACTGGGCCAAACAATTCCGATTCTCGGTGTTTGTCTCGGTCATCAGGCCATCTGTGCGGCATTCGGTGCGACGGTTACTTATGCAAAGAAACTGATGCACGGCAAACAGTCGAATGTCAGATTTGACGCAGATTGTTTGTTATTCAAAGGTTGTCCCGAAGTTGCACCTGTCGCACGGTATCATTCTCTTGCGGCAGATGCTGACACAATTCCCGAGTATCTGAAAATTACCGCTCTCACCACGGAAGGCGAAGTGATGGCTGCACAGCATAAGGATTACCCCATCTATGGCGTACAATTCCATCCTGAATCCATTATGACACCGGATGGAAAGCAGATGCTTAGAAATTTTATAAAGGAGATATGAGCCATGATTAAAGAAGCCATTGCAAAAATCGTAAATAAAGAAGACCTCACCTATGACGAGGCATACACCGTGATGAATGAGATCATGAGCGGTGAGACCACACCCACACAGAACGCCGCCTTTCTTGCCGCACTTTCCACCAAAAGTGCAAGAGCTGAGACGACCGATGAGATCGCAGGCTGTGCAGCTGCTATGAGGGCGCACGCTACCAAAGTCGAAACCGGTATGGAGCTCTTTGAAATCGTCGGTACCGGCGGCGACAATGCGCACAGCTTTAATATCTCCACCACCTCCGCCCTTGTTGCGGCGGCGGGCGGTATGAAAGTAGCAAAGCACGGCAACCGAGCCGCATCCTCCCAGTGTGGAACAGCAGACTGTCTGGAAGCCCTCGGCGTAAACATTCAACAGAGTCCCGCAAGATGCATAGAACTTCTAAACGAGGTGGGTATGTGCTTCTTCTTTGCACAGAAATACCACACCTCTATGAAGTATGTGGGCGCTATTCGCAAGGAACTCGGTTTCCGAACTGTATTTAATATTCTCGGCCCTCTCACAAATCCCGGAACACCTTCCTTGCAGCTTCTCGGCGTGTATGACGATTATCTTGTGGAACCTCTGGCGCAGGTTCTTATTAACCTCGGTGTCAAACGCGGCATGGTAGTATACGGCCAGGAAAAGTTAGATGAAATTTCCATGAGCGCACCGACTACGATATGCGAGATCCGAGACGGCTGGTTCAAATCTTCTGTGATTACGCCGGAGGAGTTCGGATTTGAACGCTGCACGAAAGAAGACCTGAAGGGAGGCACACCTGAAGAAAACGCCAAGATCACCCTTGCTATCTTAAATGGCGAAAAGGGTCATAAGAGAAATGCTGTATTAATGAACGCAGGTGCGGCGCTTTATATCGGCGGTAAGGCTGACAGCATAAAGGAAGGTATTGCACTTGCCGCAGAAATGATTGATTCCGGCAAGGCACTCGAAACGCTGAATCAGTTAATCGAAGTCAGTAACCGTCCGGAGGTGGGGGTATGACGATTCTCGATCAACTTGCCGACTACGCTCGTCAGCGCACCGAGCAGGCGAAAAGGGCCCTGCCGCTGGAAGAAATCCGGCACCAGGCCTTAGCCCTTCCCAAAGGGGATTTTTCCTTTCAACATGCACTGAAAAAGCCAGGAGTTTCTTTTATCTGTGAGTGCAAAAAGGCATCTCCCTCAAAAGGATTGATAGATCCCGATTTTCCGTATCTGAAAATTGCGAAAGAATACGAAGCGGCAGGCGCCGACTGTATTTCGGTACTGACCGAGCCAAAGTGGTTTCTCGGCAGTGATACATACCTCGAAGAGATCGCAAATTCTGTTTCTATTCCGTGTTTGCGTAAGGACTTCACGATAGATGACTATATGATCTATGAGGCGAAGGTGCTTGGCGCATCGGCGGTGCTTCTGATCTGTTCCATACTGAGTGAGAAACAGATGAAAGAATATATCAGTATTTGCGATGAACTTGGGCTTTCCGCTCTGATAGAGGTACACGACGAGCGTGAAATAAACATGGCACTCCATGCGGGAGCACGTATCATTGGTGTCAACAACCGCAATCTAAAGGATTTTTCTGTGGATACCGATAACAGCCGCAGACTCAGAGAGCTGATACCCCGTGATGTGTTGTTTGTCTCGGAAAGCGGAGTAAGCAGTGCGGAGGATGTAGCAAAGCTACGTGATATCGGTGCGGATGCCGTGCTGATCGGTGAAACGTTGATGCGGGCACCAGACAAAAAAGCCAAGCTCGCCGAACTGCGAGGTGTGTTATGACAAAGATCAAGCTCTGCGGTCTTTACCGCCCTTGCGACATCGAGACCGCAAATGAGCTGAAACCCGAGTATATCGGATTCGTCTTCGCTTCGAAAAGCAAGCGGTATATAACACCCGAGAAAGCAGCAAATTTAAAGCGATTGCTTAACCCGAACATAAAAGCTGTGGGCGTGTTTGTAGATGAAAATCCTGAAAACATTGTCTGTCTGCTGAACAGCGGCACAATTGACATATGCCAGCTCCACGGAAGCGAAGATGAGGCATATATCCATGATCTGCGCCAGCTTACCGACAGGGCAATCATCAAAGCTTTTCGAATCCAATCGGCAGGCGACATAGAGGCTGTAAACCGCTGCACCGCTGAGTATGTCCTCCTTGATTCAGGTGCAGGTGCGGGGACGGTATTTGATTGGGGCCTCGTAAAAAGTATCAGAAGACCGTATTTTCTCGCTGGAGGTCTTGATGTTGACAACGTGGCGAATGCGGTCAAAACACTCCATCCATTTGCAGTCGATGTCAGCTCAGGAATTGAAACCAATGGGGTAAAAAATAAAACAAAAATGGCGGCGTTTGTTGCCGCTGTCAGAAAGGAAGAAAGATTATGACAAATCCAAACGGACGCTTCGGTATTCACGGCGGTCAGTACATTCCCGAAACGCTGATGAATGCGGTCATCGAACTGGAAGAAGCGTATAATCACTATAAAAACGATCCCGAATTTAATCGTGAACTCACCGAACTTTTCAATGAATATGCGGGCAGACCTTCACGGCTGTATTACGCCGAGAAGATGACCAAAGACCTCGGCGGTGCGAAAATTTATCTGAAACGTGAAGATCTAAACCATACGGGAGCTCATAAAATCAACAATGTACTTGGTCAGGCACTTCTTGCAAAGAAGATGGGTAAAACCCGACTAATCGCCGAAACAGGAGCCGGTCAGCATGGTGTAGCTACAGCAACTGCCTCTGCGCTGCTGGGAATGGAATGTGTGGTATTTATGGGCGAGGAAGATACCATCCGACAAGCCCTTAATGTGTATCGTATGAGACTTTTGGGTGCGGAAGTCATTCCTGTAAAAACAGGCACGGGCACCCTAAAAGACGCTGTTTCCGAAGCTATGCGGGAATGGACATCTCGTATCGATGATACCCACTACTGCCTGGGTTCTGTCATGGGACCTCATCCGTTTCCAACCATCGTTCGTGATTTTCAGGCCGTCATTTCTAAAGAAATCAAAGAGCAAATGATCGCAAAAGAAGGAAGACTTCCCGATGCAGTGATCGCCTGTGTGGGTGGCGGCTCCAATGCCATCGGCAGCTTCTATCATTTCATTGAAGACGAAGGGGTTCGTCTGATTGGTTGCGAAGCGGCAGGCAGAGGTATTGATACTGCAGAAACAGCAGCTACCATTGCCACCGGCAGACTTGGAATTTTTCATGGCATGAAATCCTATTTCTGCCAGGACAAAGACGGTCAGATTGCTCCCGTTTACTCCATTTCGGCAGGCTTGGATTATCCCGGGATTGGCCCTGAGCACGCTCATCTGTATGATATCGGAAGAGCGGAGTATGTTCCCGTTACGGATGATGAAGCAATAAATGCTTTTGAATATCTGGCAAAGACCGAAGGAATTATCCCTGCCATTGAGTCGGCCCATGCTGTTGCGCACGCAATAAAGATTGCACCGACCATGGGCAAGGAGCAAATCATCGTGATTACAATTTCCGGAAGAGGCGACAAGGATTGCGCCGCTATTGCCCGTTATAGAGGGGAGGATATCCATGAGTAAGATTCAGAAAGCATTTGAAAATGGCAAGGCGTTTATCGCCTTTATCACCTGTGGCGACCCTGATCTGGAAACCACCGCGAAAGCTGTCCGTGCTGCTGTGGAAAACGGTGCAGACCTTATTGAACTTGGTATTCCGTTCTCTGATCCTACTGCAGAGGGGCCTGTTATTCAGGGCGCAAACCTGAGAGCGCTGACCGGCGGTATTACAACTGATAAGATATTTGCCTTTGTGAAAGAGCTTCGCCGTGATGTGAAAATTCCGATGGTATTTATGACCTATGCCAATGTCGTGTTTTCCTACGGTGCGGAAAAATTTATGTCCACCTGCTGTGACATTGGAATTGACGGACTGATTCTGCCAGATCTGCCGTTTGAAGAAAAAGAAGAGTTTCAGCCACTGTGCAAAAAATACGGCGTTGACTTGATTTCACTGATCGCTCCTACCTCTGAAAACCGTATCGCTATGATTGCAAAGGAAGCAGAAGGTTTCATTTATGTCGTGTCAAGTCTTGGTGTGACAGGTATGAGAAGCGAAATCAAGACAGACCTTGCTTCCATCGTTAAAGTGATAAGAGAAAATTCCGATGTGCCCTGTGCGATCGGATTCGGTATCTCCACACCCGAGCAGGCAAAGAAAATGGCGAATATATCTGACGGTGCAATTGTCGGCTCAGCAATCATCAAGCTGCTTGAACAGTATGGAAAGGACGCGCCGAAATACATCGGAGAATATGTGAAGAAAATGAAATTGGCTCTATTGACCAATTAGTGGTAGTAGTGATCTGTCTTTAGAATTCTAATAATTCAGTGAACAGGAACGGGGTTTACCGTTCCTGTTCACCCCTTTTCTTTTGAAAAGTCTGCTGCCCCTTCTGTGCCTGCCGTACCATCCTCCGCACAGCCTGCCGCTCTATATCTTCATGCAGCATTCGGGAAACCGCCTTTTGGCTGTCAAACATTAAAATCGGGCTGAACTTCTCGCCGTAAACCGCCTGCGCACGGCTTTCCGCTTCCTGCTCCTTGCCGGAGCGGATGGCCTGCCTTGATTCATAGAGCTGCACCAGGTCAAAGCCCTGTGCCTGCTCCCGAAGCCCTGCATACTCAGTCAAGGCGGCGTCCAGCTCGGCGGAATATTTCTGCTCCTGTTCTTCCAACCGTTTCAGGCTCTGCTCCATGGCTGCGATGTCTTTGGGAAATTTATCGGCGGCATCGTCCTCGGTATATGCCAGCGACGCCAGAAGCAGATTCTTTTCCGAACGCAGTTCCTCCAAATCCTCTGTCAGTGCCGCAATCTTTGCTGCCAGTTCCCGGTGCCGGAATACATGGACAGCGGAAAGAGCCTTTTTCTCGGAAATCAGGCTGCGGCGCTCTTTCGTCTTATCCCGAATGTCCTTTGCCAGCTGATTGTACTGCGTGAGGGCAGGGCGCAGCGTATTCAGCGAAGTGTTCAGGCGTTCCTTGCCCTTGCGGAGATACCCCAGCTGATAGCAGAACAGAAGCAAATTTTTTCGCAGATTTTCCATGGCCTCGGCAAGCGCCGGGAGGGTGTTCTTGACTGCCTGCGCCAGCTTTTTGACCTGTCCTCTCAGCTCCCGGAGCAGGGCATTGTCCGCCTTGATCTGCCGGTTCAGTTCACATCGGTCAGAGATGATACCCTTTTTCTCCATGGCTCTGGCAACCACACCCTCATGGACCGTAGGCTGCTCCAGCAGGCCACGCTCGGCATGGCTGCGGTGGTCGATGCGTTCTTCGTGGCCGGAACGCTCCAGATGGCGGTTTGCCACATCCGCCCATGCAGCCCGCCACAGGACAAGCTGCTCGTCGCTGTTCCATCGTTCCGTGATGGGATTTTGTCTGCCGTATTTGGTGCTTTTGGGATACTTAGATACCCTTTCATAGCCCTGTGCCTGCGCTGCGGACGGGGTCATATACACCTTCTTTTTGCCTACCTTATACCGGTACTGCTTCTCCCAGCCATCGGCCTGTGCCTGTTTGAACTCAGCGGCGGTAAATCCCCGCTCCTCGCCGTCTTTGACACAGAGATATTCTTTCTCGGTCTTGTACTGCCATTTTCCCTTTTCATCCAGCGGGCGCACCGTCAGCAGGATGTGAGCGTGGGGATTGTGACCGGGAGGGTATGGATCATGAATTGCCACATCCGCACACATCCCATCAGACACAAAGGTATCAGAAACAAAGTCGGACAGCAACCTTTCCCACTGTGCTTTGCTCAGCTCAATCGGCAGAGCGACCACAAATTCACGGGCCAGGCGGCTGTCCTTTGTTTTTTCGTTTTCCTCCACAGCATTCCACAATCTTTCTCGATCCTGCCACTCTGCGGGAGCGGTGACCGGCAGAAAAACCTGCTGCCATGCAAGGCCCTGTTTGCGGGTATAGTCATGCTGCACTCCGTCGTACTCATTGAGCATCCGAGAACAGCTCAGATAGGCCGCAGCAGCCACGGCAGAGCGTCCGGCTCCACGGCTTACCACCTTGGCCTCCAAATGATAAATCGCCATTTCCTACCGTCCTTCCGAAGGGCTACTGTGAAACGCAGCAGCCCTTCTTCCGTACTTGATTGCAACAGGTACGTCGTGAAATGCGACGTACCACCAGCAGGGATGGAACGATTTGTTCCACCCCTGTATCTGTGTCAAGCTGCCGGTGGCAGGTTGACGCAGGCAGGCGGCGGGATGGGGTGGCAATATACCACCCCATGAACAGGGGATTCCAAAGTGGAAACCCCTGCGCCGACTGCATGGGCAAGGCTGGCAGTTTGGTAGAAATACAGCCTTGTCCAGCGGCTCCCGCAGGAGCCGCAATCCCCCTCGGAGAGCGCACGTGCCCGACCAACGGGAGGGCTACCACCGCCTGCTTTAGCAGGTGGTGAGTAAGTGCGCCCTTCGGGATAAAAAAGAGGAAGGCCCCCGGTTTCCCGGAGACCTCCCAGCCGTTTTCAATCGTGCGCTGCCAGCTTTCGCCGCAGATATTCTTCCAGATTATCAAGTCCTACCGCCTGTACTTCCGGCAGCACTTTTTCCAGTACAGCGCCCTCCTGAATGAGCCGCCTTGTCCGGGCTTTTCGCTCCTTCACCCGGTCCCGTGCCTGGGCTTCCTCCAAGCGGTGCTTTGCCTGCAACAGTTTCTTTTCTTCACTTGTCATGGGATTACCTTCGTTTCTGCCAGATCAGGTCATAGCCCAGCACATCGGCCAGTTCCACAACCTCCTTGTATCGGATGGATTCCCGCTGGAGCTTAGCCGACAGGTTGGAAACACTGTCTGACCAGTCGTATTCCTCATGGAGCCGGTCAACTACCTCCTGCATGGTGTATCCCGCCCGGACGATCTGTGCCTTAATCTCGTTGCGTACCGTCATCATAAAAATCCTCCTAAATTTACTTGATAAAAAAGCGAAGCCGGTACGCCCACTGGCATAACCGCTTCGCTGTGTGGCGAAAAATCTCCTTGTCACCAAATCCGTTCAGAATTGCCGCTACGATGTCCTGTCCATAAGCCGCACCTTCCGACTTTCCCGTTCCGTGTGACTTGGCTTGAAACCGTGCATTTTCCCATGATTCCATGCACCCGGTTCACCGGGACGAGAAGCACGGTTTCGTAAAATGATTTCTTCCAACCGTCAAATACTTTTCTATTCCCACTTGCCTTGATTCGACTGGGTTGTTTGGCTGGCGATTCTGACTGCCATAACCGCTGAATTGCTATAAAAGGGAGAACAAGGGTCAATCAAAATGTACGTACGTACACGGTTCAGCGCCGCCATTCCTCCGGCACATCTTCCGGTACGTACGTACGCATCGAATCACCGGAAAACACTGATATATGATTTCTTACCAGCACCTCAATTCCCAGAAAGCCACGCACCCGCCGCCCGGCTGCATTGGTCACATTGTTGCAGTATTCCAGATTGTAGCGGCTCTGGCAGGCAATCAGGGCTTCACTGAAGCTGCGGGGTTTCAGGGCGGGCAGATTATTTTCGGTGCAGTAAATCTGGTATGCCTCATACAGCTCTTTGGGGCTGGCGGACATACGGCTTTCAGGCGAACATACCCGTCAGAATCCAGAAAATCATAGACATTGTTGTTGCCCCGTTTGACTGCCTCCCGGTTTTCTCTGGTGCGGTCACTTTCGGTGAACTTGAAGTTGTTGGCAGCCAGCCGCTGCAAACCTTCAAAGGCCCACAGCAGAATGCCCTCCACCTCGGCTTTCATCTTCTCGGCAAGGTCAGGATCATCCACACGGCCAGCCGGTTTTTCTTTCGTAGTCAGCACCAGCTGGCGGCGGTAAAATCCGTCGCTCCGGTCAAACAGCGCCTGCAAATCTCCGTTGGAGAAAGCCAGCAGCCGGGCGCACATCCATCCCTGATAGCTCTGCTTACCCTTGCGCTCCAAATCTATTTTGCCCTGGGCGGTGACGATGGATTTTACATAGTTGGTCTGGCGCAGGGCCTCCATTCGCATATCGTCATCCACGCACAGGAGAATATGTTCCAAATCCGCACGGGCAAACCGGTTCTCCGATATTTTCCCGATGCTGCCATCCTTCATGGTGGAGCCGAACAAAGTTCCCAGCACAGCGCCGATCTGCGACTTACCTTCGCCTCCGTTGCCCTTAATCACCATCATCCGCTGTCCCTTATTGCTGGGGATCAGGCAGTAGCCGATATATTCCTGCAAGGTGGGAATATCCTCCGGGTAGAGCAGACCATCCAGAAATTGCAGCCAGAGAACAGGTTTCGGGGCATTGGGGTTATAGGCCACGGGGAAACGGTTGCGGACGATTTTCGGCTTTCCCTTCGCAAAGGTTCCGTCCCAAAAAAGTGTACCGTTAGAAAGATGAATCCGATCCGGCTCCGGGGGAAAATTCTCCACCATTGCTGCCAGCTTCATTAGCTCCACAATGTTGCTGATTTTGCGGGGAATATTGCTGACCGCGCAGCATTTCAGTTCCTCAAAAATCTCACCCCGCAGGGGCAGTTCATCGGCCACACGACCTTCGGGCGTGAAAAAAGCCCCGTTTGCGAAGATGATCTTGTGTGTCTGCAAGAACTCCTCACAAAACAGGGCTTCGTTGATGCTTTTTCCATCGAACCAGACAGGCATCCCGTCAGGCTGCGCTTTGTTTTTCATGGGCGTCGTCCTCCTTTTTCAGCCTGTCCAGCCGTTCCTCCAAACCGGCAATCAGGCCATCCTTGTTCAGCATTTCTACAATTTTTACCCGCTGTTCCAGCTCGGCGGCAATGATCAAATCCGCCAGATACTCCACATAGTCCAGCATCTGGCAGGCTTCCACAAACCGATCATCCAGAGCATCTGCCGCTGTCTTGGGTGCAAACTGCACCTTCCAGCTTTCCAGAAGATGCAGATAATCGCACAGCACCCGCAGGCAGCGCACTTCCTCCTGCCGGTATGCTTTCATCAGGGGGCGTTCCGGTTTGGGCAGGGCAGCTGCCGTAGGGAGCTTGTCCGGGCCAATCCCAAAATCCTGCGCCAGTTTCTGCGCTGCCTCGTAACTGCTCAGGCCAAACAACCTCACCACAAGGTCGATCACATCGCCGGTGGCCCCGCATCCAAAACAGTAAAAGTATCTCTCGTTCAGCTTCATGCTGGGGTGCCGGTCCTTGTGGAACGGACAGCTGCACATCCCGTTTCGGTTGACTTGCAGCCCATAGTGTTCCGCCGCATCCGGCACACAAATATTTTGTTTTACCAGTTCAAACAGTGTCATCAAAAATCCCTCCGTTTCAGGGCATAAAAAAAGCGGCCTGCCCGGTTTGTTTGGGCAGGCCGCAGTCCTTATGCAGTTTGTGATGTTTCCGTTTCTTTGGCTTTCCGCTTCTCCTGCCGGTAGAACTTCTCCCGGCAGGCGGGTTTGCAGAATTTAGCGTTGGGGCGGACAGACTGGAACGGCTCCCCGCAGCACTGGCACACCAGCTGGTACGGTTCACCCGGAACGATCAGCCCCTCGGCAATCTTCTGTTTGCGCTCCTTCTGGCGCAGATATTTTTCATGGTCACGGATGCGCTTCTGGCGGCGCTTTTCCTCCGCAGCCAGTTCTTCCTCGGTGGGTTCGGGCATGGGCACTTCAAACTTCCCGATAAAGTTCAGGTAAATCTCAATTTCCTGCACTCGTTCTCCGGTGCTTCGGTCCGGGGCATGGACCAGAATTTTCTCCACAAATTCATGGAGCATGGGGGCGGTCAGCTCGGTGAAATCCGTATATTTCTGTGCCAGTGCCAAAAAGTGGCTGGCACGGTCAGTGTCCTCATGAAATTGGTCCAGCTGTGCCTGCTCAGAGGCAAGCAGCTGTTCCAGTTCCGCCTGTTCCTTCTCATATTCTGCACACAGCAGCTCGAACCGCTTTTCCTCCAGTTTGCCCATGGCATAGGTTTCATACAGCTTTTTAATCAGCACATCCAGCTCGGCGCTGCGCCTGCGCTCTTTGGCGACCTTGCGTTTCAGCTCCTTTGCCGCTTCCTGCTGGCGAACCTGTGAAATGCTGCGAACTTTCTGAATAAATTCCTCCTTGTTCTGGATGGCATAGCTGGCGGTGGTACGGATGGTTTCCAGAATCAGTGCGTTTAAGGCTTTTGTGCTGACGGTGTGGGAAAAGCACATCTGCGTTTCTCGCTCAAAGGTCAGGGTGTAGGTGGAGCAGTTATAAAAGTCGGTTCCATACTCCCGCCCGTCCTTTTTGCGCTTGCCCCGGTGGTTATACATCTTGGCTCCGCAGTCAGCGCAGAACACGAGACCGGTCAGGGGATTGGCGACGCCGGTGGTATCTGTCCGGCGTACCGTCCGCTTCACCTGCTGGGCCAGCTTCCAAGTTTCCGGGTCAACAATGGCCTCGTGGGTGTTCTCAAAAATCAGCCAGTCGGACGGGTCATTTTTTACCCGCTTATCCCGATAGGACTTCTTGGAAGAACGGAAATTGACGGTGTGCCCCATATACTCCGGCTTTGTCAGCATGGTGCTGACCGTAAAGCCGTACCAGTCATAGGGGCGGCTGGTGTCCACGGTGTTCTTCCGGCAGCCCCTGCCGTTGCGGGCCAGATAATAGGCGGGGCACTCCACCTTTTCCTGTGTGAGTATCTTGGCGATCTCATGAGGGCCGTGCCCCTCCACCGCAAGCCGGAAGATCCGCCGCACCACGGCGGCGGCTTCCTCGTCTACCAGCCAGTGGTCCTTGTTTTCCGGGTCTTTTTTGTAGCCGTAGATGGCGTTGTTGGTGGTGGGCTTGCCCGCCTTGCCTTTGACACGGTATGCTGCCGAAACCTTTTTGGACTGGTCACGCAGATACCATTCGTTCATGATATTGAGAAAGGGCGCAAACTCGCCGCTGTCCTGTTCCTCGCTGTCAATGTTATTGGCGACAGCAACAAAATGAACCCCATTCTGCCGGAACATTACCTCGGTGTAAAAGCCGGTTTGCAGGTAGTTTCTGCCGATCCGACTAAGGTCCTTACACAGCAGGTGGGCCACCTTTCCCGCCTCGATGTCCGCCACAAGGCGCTTCCATGCGGGACGGTCAAAGTTGCCGCCGGACCACCCATCGTCTGTGTAGTGGACGATATTGGTGTAGCCCCGCTGTGCTGCATAGCTTTCGAGATAACGTTTCTGGTTCAGAATGGAGTTCGAGTCGCCCGTGAGGTCATCGTCACGGGACAGGCGCTCATAGAGCGCAGTGATTTTTTCTTCCGTCTGTCTGTTTGCCATATCAGGCGCTCCTTTCAGACGGACGGCTCATTTGTGGCAGTTCCATTATACCACATTCCGGCTGGTTTGCCAGCCCGTCATTGCGGATCAGCCGCAGAATTTTATCTTCCATCGTTTCCTCGGTGGTTTCGCTGAGGTAGACACGAACTTTATAGGTGGTCTTGCCAATGTGCCGAGTCAGAAACACGGCGTTTTCATCTGCCATAGAACCTCTCTTTCTTGCGCTTTCAGCGCATCCGGTGTATACTGTTGTTATAGTTCCGATATTTGTAACCTGTGATTGTGTTACTTCTTTTTTGTGTCAAGCCTGAACATGGCGAAAGCCCCCTTTCTCCTGCGTGAACGAGCTGATGTAACCCAAGTAACTTGTTTTTAGATTACTCTTTCACTAATAGGAGAAATCCGGGGTGCAAAACGGAACCATTTTTGAAAAATCGCAAAATATTTTTTGAAAAGAGGTGGGGTCATGGCGTATCTGTCTGATGACGGGCTTCTGGATACCGAGGGTGGCTTCACCGGATGGGACGATGGGACAGGCGCAGGGGCGGAAGAAACGCTGGAACAGGCGCTTGCGGAAGAACGTCTGGCAGAGCTGGAAAATGAGCTGGAGCAGGACGAGCATCCCATTGATTATGATGCCGAACTGGAAACCGAGGAAGAAGAAGCTGCCCCGGTCAGCGATAAGCGGCTCAAACGGGAGATGCGGGCCGAGGCCATACGGCGGCTGGAGGAAGCCGCCCGCACGGAGAAGGATTTCCGGGCCGTAGTAGAGGAATGGAACAAGCTGGACCGGAACCGGGAGCGCCGGGAACGGGACCATGAAAACCTCCGTGGGGATGTGCCGCTGGAATATCAGGCGGTTCCGGAACCCAAGCTCATTCCCCGCTGGATGAACAACCCCGCATACCGGCAGCTGATGGCCGGGAACTTTCTGGACATCCTGTTTGACTGTCCTTATGAGATGCACAACCTGACCGCTGATCCCTTTATTTCCCGCATGGTGGAAAAGCTGAGCGAGGAACATAAGGAAGTTCTGTATTTTCTCTCTTTACGGCTGTACAGCTCTACCCGACTTGCCGCTGTCCGTGGGCAGTCTGACCGCAACATCCGTAAACTGCGGAAAACCATCCACAAGAAATTGCAGCGCCAGATGTATGACCATCTGTGCGGCAAGCAGGAGCATGGCGGCAGCTTGACCTTGCGGGAACGCCAGTTTTTGGAGGAATACTCGAAAATTGCAAGGAAACAGGGCAAGGACGCCGTGATCCGGCGGGAAAACAAGACCAAGCGCAGAAAAAAGAAAAACCGCCCCTGATAGCAGGGACGGAAAACAGATAGAGAATGGAGGGAACAGCTTATGGAACCAACCAAAGCAAAGCAGGCGATGAAAGAACTGACCATGGCTCTGCTGTATTTATCCCGCTTTTGTGAGGGGGGCAAGTTTTCTGAGGCGACGGAATTTTATGCCTGGAAAGGATACGATTTTGATATTCTAAACGACCTGTGGGATGAAGATTATATCCGGCAGGGCAGTCACCCATCTCGAACAAAAAGGGTGTATCTGACGGACAGTGGCTTGGAATATGCCAGAAAACTGCTTGAGAAATATGGAATTTCCGATTGGGAATAAGGACGGTGACAACTCATGAAAAATTTATTTGAACAGTCCCGTTCCCATTGGGTGCGGTACGATCACTATGAGCTGAAAACAGCGGAAGATGGCAAACGGTACATCACCCCCGGCAAAAGCGCAAAGCCGGATGTCTACAATCCGCTGAAAGAGGTCCCCAACATTGTGTTGGATGCGCTGAATGTGGGGATGCTGATGATGGGACGCAAGCCGGAAGCAGAAGTGGAAAAGGCGATAATGGAGTTTGTCACCCGGTACGGCCTGCTGGGGCTGATGACCGCCCTGCTCACCACGCCGTCCTTTATGGACTATGAGGCGGTGTACCTGCCGAAAAACCATTTTATCAAGGAAGAATCCATGGCGACGGACAAATATCTGTCCCTGTTTTATCCCTTTGACCAGCTGGACTTGGTGAAGAAAGGCATAGAATCTACATGGAACGTGTCCGGTGACCGGACGATGGTTGCCCTGACCATGACTTTCATGGACGAGCCGATGGCGAAGAATATGAGCTTCCAGCGGGAATATGCGGAACCCTACGACTGGGTTGCCCAGCAGTTTAAAGACTGGGCCTTTACGCTGACCACCGCCATTTTGTACTACAATGACTATGATTCCATCGACGAGGACGCACGGGGGCTGTACCGCAAGGCCATGGCTGCGTTCGGCGGGATCGCCCCCAGCTACCACATCGAGCTGCTGGATAAGCCCACTATTTATTGGGATTTTCACTCCCTGCTGCTGGGTATCCAGATGATGTTCAGCTTCATGCTGGTGGACGGTGACCAGCCCCTGCGCCTGTGCAAGCACTGCCAGAAGGTGTTCCTGGGCAGCAGGTCCAACGCCGCCTTTTGCAGCCCACGGTGCAAAAATCAGTACAATGTCTACAAGAGCCGGGGAAAGAACCGGACGGATGGAGGTGACGAGGAATGAGCGAGGAACAGGGGCTGACCCCGTATGAAACCAGAGAAATTCTCTTTTACAAGACCGAAAACGGAGAGGTACGGGTGGAGATCCTGCTCTTTCAGGAAAATCTCTGGCTGACGCAGGCAAAAATGGCAGAGCTGTTCGAGGTACAGAAAGCGGCCATTTCCAAGCATCTGAAAAACATTTTTGAATCCGGCGAACTGAGCGAAGATTCAGTTGTTTCCAAAATGGAAACAACTGCGGCGGACGGAAAACGTTATCAGACCAACTATTATAATCTGGACGCCATTATCGCCGTGGGGTATCGTGTGAACTCCAAAAAGGCGACCATGTTCCGCATTTGGGCGAACAGGGTGTTGAAAGAGTTCATCATCAAAGGCTATGTGATGGATGACGCACGGCTGCGGGAGCCGGAGAACTTTTTCGGCAAGGATTATTTCGAGGAACAGCTGGAGCGTATCCGGGACATCCGGGCCAGCGAGAGAAGATTCTACCAGAAAATCACGGACATCTATTCCCAGTGCAGCGCCGACTACGATGTGGAAAGCCCCATCACAAAGGAGTTTTTCGCCACGGTGCAGAATAAGCTCCACTATGCGGTCACCCATCATACCGCCGCTGAGATCGTATATGGCCGTGCCGACAGCACCAAGCCCAACATGGGCCTGGCCACATGGAAAAACGCCCCCAAAGGCCGCATCCGCAAATCGGATGTCACCGTCGCTAAAAATTATCTGAACGAAACGGAAATGCGAAACCTAAACGAGATCGTCACCATGTATCTGGACTATGCGGAACGGCAGGCCCGCCGGGGAAACGTCATGTATATGGCCGATTGGGTCAAACGGCTTGACGCATTTTTACAGTTCAACGAGGAAGATATTCTGCATGATAAGGGCAAGGTGACCGCCGCCATCGCCAAAGCCTTTGCCGAGAAAGAGTTTGAAAAGTTCCAGGTTTTGCAGGATCGGACCTATCAGAGCGACTTTGACAGGCTGATTGCGGAAACTTCGGATGATCTGACAGACTAACCATATACACAGAAAGCCCACGCCTCCGGTTCTCTTTCCGGCTGCGTGGGCTTTTTCGGCCATCGCTTATTTCTTGTTTTGCAGCTGTTCATGGGCTTCCTGCTGGACGATCAGCCCCGCCGAAAAGCCATACTTGAAGTGACTCTCGCTTTCCTCGCACTGGGCGATAGCGTTCTGCGCTCGGAGTTCCTCCACCAGAGCATAGTCCTCTTTGCTGAGCCGCTGGGATAGCTGCTCCATCAACGCCGCACAGGTTTGGACTGCCTTGCGGTATTCCGGGGACGCGGGAACGACTGTTTCACAGGGATAAAACTCTCCGTTATACATGGCTTCTAAAATCATTGCGTTCCCTCCCTCAACAGTAGATCAGCTCAGCCAGGACAACTTCCTCGGCTCTGTTGTGGATGGAGTTCATGGAGCGCACCCATGCCATCTGGTCGGCAGCTTTTAGGGCTTCTGTGACGCCCTCTTGCTGCATCATGGCTTTTTCGATAATTTCCAGCCGCTCCCGGCAGGCGGTGTCGATTTCCTCCAAGTGGGGAAACAACTTTTCAGTGACAATGAGATCGGTATACAGAATGGGCCGGTGTTCTTTTAAGTAGGCACGGCGCAACCGGCCATATTTCCCGATATGGTACTCTTTGGTGTCCGATAACACAAGGTCGGGAATGAGATAATCGCCGCATTTTGTGTAAGTCAGTTCCATACAAGGCTCCTTTCGTGGGAATGTGGTTGACAGTTACGGTAGGTTTGAGGGCATCCCTCCTTTATCATAACTGTCTTTTCATTCGCCACAAATGAGCCGCCAGTCATGATGTAATGTTTTTTGGTGTAATCCACCCTCTATACATTACATCATGATTCTGGATGCTGTTGCTGTCCCCTTGCAGTTCATCATCACGGCTCAAGCGACAGTATAGTGCCGTAATTTGGTTTGACTGATTACTCATTTTATCCTCCCATCTCTGTCAGCCAAACCGATTGAGAGTAAATATCCTATCGGCATTATACCCTCAATCAGCTTAGGCGTCTATCGGACAAATCGGTTTATGGGAGAGAATTTAACTCTGCTGGGATGTATCTTTATCAATCAGCCTCTGAATCTTATCCAGTGCTGTACTTTGGCTTTTACTGTTCTGCTGAAAAAAGGAAGCCACCAGATAAGTCGTACTGCCAATTTTCACAGCCACCTTTTCTCCTATCTCTTTGAGGTCTTGTACAGCACCGCCTAAATCTGCTTGTGCACTGCGGTCACGAAAGATGCGAATACATCGCTTCAAAACCTCTTTTAATTTCAGATAAGCACACCTCCTACATGCTCTGTTCCATGTCCTGCTCGTACTGAGGACTGTAACCGTGCCGTTGTTTTTTCTTTTTGCTGGGTTTCCGCCGCATACGCTCTTGTTCGTATTTCTGACGCTTGGCATCCGAGTCATAGGGATTTACAAGATTTTCAACAGACTGAGCAAGGTATAAAGCACTGTCGAGGAGAGCAGCCCCACGGCTGTCCGCTTGACCTTGAGCTTCCACGGCAGCATATCCCGGTGCCGGAGCCGCTCCGTCTGCTTCTGAAAGCCCTCCTGCAGCTGCCATTTCAGGTTGTCCTGTGACTTGTCTATCTTGTCGTTCACTGTCTGAGAAATCCTCCTGTGCTGGTCGTTGATCACCCGGCACAGCATATCCCCCTGATTGTCGTATATCCCCTGACAATAATCCCGGATGGCTTTCTCGATTTCCGGTTTGGTCGGCAAGGTCGAGATATACTGCCCCAGCGCCGCCATCCGCTCCAACAATACGGTCTGACTGTTCAGCATGGCATCCCATTCCTCGGTCGGAATGGCGCTGACCTGCGGCAGATAGGGCGTGGTCAGCTTCTGCGGTATCTCCTGCGGCTTGTTCAAAGCCTTGAGTTCGTTCAAGTTGGGCAAAATGCTGTTCCATCCTTTCCTTGAGATATTTTTCATCGTGGAGCTTGTTGTCCCTGCACCGCTGGCCTGTGGGGGCTG
>CALLZZ010000245.1 GCA_937858235.1 uncultured Clostridia bacterium | reverse complement strand
TATTTACTATACTTTTATTGGAGCTCCATGACAACTATTGTGACACAGGGGGATGACCAAAGAGCTGGTTATTGATGCACTTGAGACTGCTATTAAGAGACGTAATCCCGCTCCTGGGCTTGTTTGCCATTCGGATCGCGGTAGTCAAGTGCGACAAGAAGTCGCATGATATATTGCCGAAAGGCTATCCTATCCATTCGGGGTAACTCTATTGTGACTAGCGTAGACGGTAACGTCTGGGTTAGAAAGCTCACAAGACAATGTGGAAATCCGAGTAGCCTAAAACTGGGATAACTGCTAGAGTAAGGAAGCTATGGAGAACGTAAAGTGAATCACTGTAGGAATCGTTACGCTGGAGGAAGCGAAATAGGCTGAAACGCTTCGACCAAAAAATGGTAAGGAGTCAAGCAAAGGCGAACTGGCAAACCAATGCGAATGGATGAAGAACTCCCGGTTCAAAGGTGGTTCCTAAGGCTTTCATAATTATGTATCATGCGGAACTTGGTAAATCCTATATGCTCCTCATAAGAGAAAATGAGGTATCTAACCGTAAGGGGAAGAAACGGCATAGAGGGCAGAGGAAAGGGATAAAAAGCGAATGCTACTTTTGTAATGAAAGAAGATAGGGGTTCAAAATTTGCCCCAACTCGAAAGGGTGCTGACTTATCCTACGGTATTTCTTGGCAGGAACGGAAGGTAAACCTATGAATTTTAGTAACTCAACGACGGATCAAACCGAGAGGCTAAAAGACACAAACACACTAGCCGAGCAATGGGATTCCATTGACTGGACGCAGGTGCAAAAAGATGTTAATAGGCTACAAACCAGAATCGCCAAGGCAACAGTGAAGTGTGACAGAAATAAAGTCAAAAGGTTACAGTATTTACTTACCCATTCATTCTGTGCCAGAGCCCACGCAGTAAAGAAAGTAACATCGAATAAGGGGAAGAACACCTCTGGTGTAGACAAAAAGCTATGGTCAACTTTAGCTTCAAAAATGAAGGCGGTATTAGCGCTAACTGACAAACACTACAGAGCAAAACCTCTTAGGCGAGTTTACATTAAAAAGAAAGGCAAGAACAAGAAACGACCGCTGGGAATCCCCACCATGTACGACAGAGCTATGCAGACACTATATGCCCTGGCACTCGAACCCGTGGCTGAAACCACAGGAGACCACATCTCTTTTGGTTTTCGCAAGGGAAGAAGCGCCAAAGATGCTTGTGAACAGATATTCTGTGTACTGGCAAGAAAATGCTCTCCGACCTGGATTTTAGAAGGAGACATAAAAGGCTGTTTTGATAACATCAATCATGACTGGCTACAAGAAAATATCTCGATGGACAAAAGAATAATGAGGCAATTTTTAAAATCAGGGTTCATATACAAGGGCAATCTATTTCCTACGAACACAGGTTCACCACAGGGAGGAGCCATCTCAAGCCTATATGCAAACATGACACTGGATGGTCTTGAAAAATTAATTCAAGACAAGTACCATCGAAATTCAAAAGGTAAAATAGAAAATCACTACCGAGCAAAAACCAAAGTAAATCTAATACGATACGCTGATGACTGTGCGCCACGAAGGCACGAGGCTGCTTTAAGCAGCCAAAGAGCCATGCTTAATCGAAGATGAGGGAAGGCCCCTCGGAGCCGCCATACAGGTGGAGGCTTCAAACCACCGTAAGCTGCTGTGGACAAAAGCCATGGTAGTGAGCGTTACGGAAAAGGCAAAGCAAGACTTTGTCAGGTAAGTGCCAATGGAGACGAACACCAGTGAACCGCTGATAAAGTGTCGAAAGCGTAGGGACGTCATCAAAACCGGGAGGTAGTCGTTAGCCCGGGACAAGTCTGGAGGAAACCTGTTTACCGATCAGATGGTGACCGGCATGAAGGCGGCGTGAACGTGGCACAGGCTTCGGTTAGGAACGTGGGAACCTGCATACCGATGTTAAGGGAAAACTCCAAGCGGCGGACCCGTAAGGACGAAAGTACTGATGCGGAATGCAGGGGCGGAACAGCCTGTAGTAGTAATGAAGCTTCTGTAATGGAAGTGGAGCCAAGGGGCTGTGTTATCCAGTTTTGAACAAAGGTCAACCGAAAGGGAGGAGCCAATGGACAAAACAAAGTCGTATGATATCTCCAAGCATGTGGTACTGGAGGCATTCCAACGAGTAAAAGCGAACAAGGGAGCAGCCGGAATGGATGACGAAAGTCTGGAAGCATTTGAAGCAAACTTGAAGAACAACCTCTACAAGATTTGGAACCGAATGTCTTCCGGCAGCTACTTTCCCCTGCCCGTTAAAGCGGTGGAAATACCCAAGAAAACCGGGGGCAAAAGAATACTCGGGGTGCCAACTGTGGCAGACCGGGTAGCGCAGATGGTGGCCAAAATATATTTTGAGCCGCAAGTGGAACCACATTTCCATCCGGATTCTTATGGATACCGACCAGGAAAATCGGCAGCAGACGCGCTTATCATTACTCGGCAGCGATGCTGGAAGTATGACTGGGTGCTGGAATTCGATATCAAGGGTCTGTTTGATAACATAGACCATGAATTGTTGCTGAAGGCGGTTCGTAAGCATACCGAAAACCCATGGGTTATACTCTACATTCAGAGATGGCTCAATGCACCTTTTCTTATGCCAGATGGCACGGTCAAGGAACGCACAAAAGGCACTCCGCAGGGCGGATTATGCTAAGCTTAGCATAACCCGCCTTGAACAAAACCGCTATCGCGGTGGTAAAGACATTGGGGCTCGGTGATACTTTCTAATCAAATGCAAGGTATTTTCGAAATGCTTTTTAAATATCTGCAAGTGCCTTAAAATTGCTATGCAGTGCTACTGCTAATAATTTTAAAGGAGAATGCAGCATGGAAAACAAAGAACAAATTTTGCTACGAATGAAAGAAGATATCCTGCTTCGGGGGTTATCAAAAAACACACTGGAAAGCTATACATTAAATGCCCGAATTTTTCTTGAGTATTGCAACCGTCCGGCTGAAGAACTAAATGAGTACGACATCCGCAAATTCTTATTGTATTTGATTAATGAGAAAAAAGCTTCGCCTGGAACTGTAAATAATTACAGTTCGGCTATCCGTTTTCTCTTTGCCGTTACATTTAATCGTACGCTTAATTATCTTCAGATTCCACGCCAGAAGAATCGCAAAACACTTCCCGAAGTTTTAACAAAAGAAGAAGTGTTCTCAATTATCGAGAATTGCATCAATCTAAAGCACAAGGCAATGCTAATGGTTATATACAGCTCGGGTCTACGTGTAAGTGAAGCGGCGGCGCTTAAAATACAGCATATTGATTCAAAAAACATGCGCTTGTTTGTAGACTATGGTAAAGGAGGCAAAGATCGCTACACCCTGCTTTCAGAAACTTGTCTTAGTGTTTTACGCGAATACTGGAATAAATACCGCCCGAAACATCCTGAAGGTTGGCTTTTTCTTGGAACATACAATGTGTCCCATATCACTTCCAGAGGTATCGAGTGGGCTTTCGACAAAGCTGCTAAAAGAGCCCGGATTACAAAGAATGTTTCAGTACATACTCTTCGGCATGCGTTTGCTACACATTTGCTTGAAGACGGTGCCACTCTATTGCAGATTAAGGAATTACTCGGTCACAGCAGTATCCAGTCCACTACAATTTATTTACACCTTGCTAATCTAACCGCTGACATTAAAAGCCCTCTTGATAACTCGCCCGTGTATTGTAGTTCATCGGTTCCTTCAAATGCCTGAATTACAGGATGTTTTTTCCCAACACGGAAAGACTTATCAGCTTAATCACAGGCTTTTAGCAAATCATTTGAAAGTTATGCGTGCTATTGGAATTTGTAGAACCTCCGCATTAGGCGGTCATATTGATGAGTGTGATGAATGCGGTTTTATACGTATTTCTTACAATTCCTGCCGTAATCGCCATTGCCCCAAGTGCCAAACTTTAAATAAGGAACGCTGGATTGAAGCAAGGAAAGATAACTTGCTGAATGTCGGCTATTTCCATGTTGTTTTTACCATTCCTGATACTTTAAATCCTGTTGCCTACCAAAATCAAAGGGTTATTTATGATATTTTATTTAAGGCTGCTGCCGAAACTTTATCAGAGCTTTGTGCTGATAAAAAATATTTGGGAGCACAAATAGGCTTTACAGAAATACTTCATACCTGGGGACAGAATTTGCTGCACCACCCTCATATTCACTGTATTGTTCCAGGCGGTGGCCTCAATTCTTGTGGACGGTGGGTTAACTCTAAGAAAAAGTTTTTTATCCCGGTTAAGGTTTTATCAAGAAAATTTCGAGGTAAATTTTTATATTATCTTAAACAGGCTAAGCTTGAATTTTATGGTTCAATCTCTTATTTGCAAGATAAGGGTATGTTTAATGATTTCATATCATCACTTTATCAAAAAGAATGGATTGTCTACTGTAAGCCACCATTTAAAAATGCAGGATATGTAGTTGAATATCTGGGGCGTTATACTCATCGTGTTGCTATTTTGTTAGAGCTACTCCATAATGTCCGAAGATAGACGGTGTTAGTTGTCCAGAGAT
>CALLZZ010000244.1 GCA_937858235.1 uncultured Clostridia bacterium | reverse complement strand
GCAACACTGCTGCCAGCATTGATGAGTTCTATCTGTTCCTGACCAACCTCACCGCCGTGGAGTACGTCCGCAACTTCTCCAAGCGTGTGCGGAAAAAGGATTCGGCGGTCATCATCGCCTCACAGAATCTGGAGGACTTCAATATTGAGGGTATCCGGGAGTACACCAAGCCCCTGTTCAGCATCCCGACCCATCAATTCCTGTTCAACGCAGGGAATATTGATGCCAAGTTCTACATCGATACCCTCCAGTTGGAGCAGAGCGAATACAACCTGATCCGCTACCCGCAGCGTGGCGTGTGCCTCTACAAATGCGGCAATGAGCGGTATAACCTGATGGTGAACGCTCCGGAACATAAGGCAAAACTGTTCGGAAAGGCGGGTGGAAGATAAATTAAGAAACCTGTTGACTCTCACATTATGGTATACTCTATACTGTAGATGAGCTCAAAAACACATATATGTGAGGAAATAAAAATGCTGAAAATAGGTGATTTTTCAAAATTATCAAGGATTAGTATTCGAATGCTGCGGCATTACGATGAAATCGGCCTGCTGATGCCAAAAACCATCGATAACTTTACCTCTTATCGCTATTATGCGGAGGATCAACTGCCGATGGCGGCACGAATTGTAGCGCTCAAGGATATGGGATTCAGCCTTTCCACCATCGTGGAAATCCTCAAGAGCTATGATAATCCGCAGACGTTGGCCGAATATCTGGCGGTAAAACAGGCCGAAATGCAGGCCGAAGCAGAGGAAACCAAATGCCGATTACTTCTCCTTGATACGGCCATAAAACGGCTAAGAAAGGATGCAACTGCTATGAATTATAATGTAACTGTAAAGACTTTTCCTGAACGCTATGTTGCCAGTGTGCGCAAGGTGATTCCCGCCTACGATCAGGAGGGAACGCTGTGGGGCATACTGATGACAGAAACCGCTTCACTGGGGATGCAACTCGCCGATAACTGTAACAGCCTCGCTATGTTCCATGATGATGGCTACAAGGAAGCAGATGTGGATGTGGAGGTGCAAATGACCGTCAAGGGTAGTTACAAAAATACGGAAAATGTGGTATTCAAGACTGAGCCTGCGGTGCAGATCGCTTCGGCTACCTACAAGGGTAGCTACGATCAGCTCACAGCTGTAAACCACGCGGTGGCGAGCTGGGTGCAGGATAACGGCTATGAATTTGACGGCATGATGTTCTGCATCTATCATGTCAGCCCTGCTCAAACGCAGAATCCCGATGAATATGTCACCGAGGTCTGCTACTCTGTAAAAAAGAAATAAGTACGCTTCGATTGAAAGTACCGTCTGTTTGAAAAGCAGGCGGTATTTTTATGCCCTTTTATAGATGATTGGAGGTGAGAAAAATGGACATGAAAGCCCAGCGCTTCGGCATTGAGGTGGAGCTGACCGGTATCACCCGCAAGGCTGCCGCCGATATTGCCGCCGCCTATTTTGGAACAACGGCTGTGTATGACGGCAGCTATTACGATACCTATTCCGCTATCGACTCTCAAGGGCGCAAGTGGAAATTCATGAGTGATGCCAGTATTACGCCGCAGAGAAAGGATGGCAGGCAGACGGTATCCGCATCTTCGGAATACAAAACCGAGATGGTCAGCCCCATCTGTCGCTGGGAGGACATCGAAAAAGTGCAGGAGTTGGTACGCAAGCTCCGAGAGGCCGGTGCCATTTCCAACAGCTCCTGCGGCATCCATGTTCATGTGGATGCTTCGCCTTTTGATGCCAATACCCTGCGAAATATCACCAACATCATGGCCGCCAAGGAGGACTTGATCTATAAAGCGCTTCAGGTATCGGTAGCAAGACAGCACCGCTGGTGCAAGCCGGTGGACAACCGGTTTCTGGAGGAGCTGAACCGCAGAAAGCCCCGAACACTGGAACAAGTCGGTCGGATCTGGTACAACGGCGAAAGCCGCAGCGACATCCACTACGATGATAGCCGGTACCATTGTTTGAATCTTCATTCGGTGTTTCAGAAAGGTACGGTGGAGTTCCGTTTGTTCAACGGAACCACCCATGCAGGAAAAATCAAGGCCTATATTCAGCTGTGCATGGCCATATCCGCACAGGCGCTCAATCAACGCTGTGCCAGCCGAACCAAGACACAGACCACCAATGAAAAGTACACCTTTCGCACTTGGCTGCTGCGCTTGGGGCTGATCGGGGATGAATTCAAAACCGCCCGTGAGCATCTGCTGAAGAATCTGGACGGCTGCATCGCTTGGCGTGATCCGGCGCAGGCAGAAAAGCAAAAGGAACGGATGCGGCAGAAAAAAGAAAAAGAGCTGGAGCAGGCACGGCAGGAAGTCCAGACGACTGTTCCAGAAGAAATCGAAGCCGGGGCAGAAGATGCCCCGGCCTTTACTATGCGAATGTAAGGAGGAAAACATGGCTAAATCCCGTTTATATATTGCCTACGGCAGCAATCTTCATCTGCCGCAGATGGCGTTCCGCTGCCCTACCGCTAAGGTGGTGGGAGCCAGCGAAGTCCAAGGATACGAGCTGCTGTTCCGTGGCGGCAGCCGTGGTGCCGTTGCAACCATTGAGCCGCTGGAGGGTAGCTCCGTGCCTGTGCTTCTATGGAAAATCAGGCCGCAGGATGAGCTTTCCCTCGACCGTTACGAGGGATTTCCGAACTTTTACCGCAAGGAAATGCTGGAGGTGGAGCTGAACGACAAGCCTGTGAATGCAATGGTTTACATCATGAATGATGGCAGAGAGTTCGGCGCGCCCTCGGATTTTTATCTTCACACCATTGCCGAGGGCTATGAAAGTGCAGGCTTTGATACGGATTTTCTGGATCAGGCGGTGGAGAAATCCATCCGTCTGGCGCAGGAGCAGCAGGCTGCGGAGGATGCGCAGTTCAACCTTTGGCAGCAGAAATGGTGGTGATCCCCGATGGCAGACCCGGCATCCATTACTCTTGCGGTGAAAGCGGCAATCGCCGCAGCTACCGACAAACGGACAGGGAAAACGGTGGGCGTGGTGATTGCCGCCATCCTCACCCCGTTTATTTTAATCATCGTCATGATTATGAGCCTGCTGTCCGGTACCGCAGAACACAATAATTCCGCTGTGGATTTGAGCTTTCATGGCGGCAGTATCTCCTCACAGGTGCCAGCGGAGTACCGGCAGTACATCGAGGATATGCGGGGCAGCTTCTCTGAGTTAGACGGTGCTGTGTCCGAGATTACACCCATGATCGAAAGCGGAAGCATCGACAGTACCCGCATGAAGTCGATTTTTTATTCTCTGTATTTCGGCGTTGAAAATCTGCGGATGAACGCTTCCGATTACCGAGCCTTTGCCCATTGCTTCGTCCGCTACGAGGAACGCACCCGTACCGTCACCGATGAGGACGGCAACGAAACCGAGGAAACTTACACGGTGGTTGTTCCCATTACTGATTTAAATGAGATATATGCAAACCTTGAAAGCTCCCTCGGCAGAACCATTACAGAGGAAAATAAAGTAAATGCCGCTCAGATTTACAGCCGTGTACTTTATGGTCACGGTCTGCCGAGAGATGGAAGCATGGGCGAGGATGAATGGTCCGGCGGTGTGTTTGACGGTGAGATTTACACCGGTGGCGGTGATTTTGCCAGCCCCCTCGGAGCGAACTGGCGCAGCATGGTCACCTCGGAATTTGGCTGGAGGCCGAATCCGTTTGGCGGCGGTGGCGGCGAGGGTCATTCCGGCCTCGACATGGGCGCACCCAAAGGAACACCGATACAGGCCGCCCGCTCCGGTGTGGTCAGCTATGTAAAGGACTCTGGCAGCAGCGGCTATGGCTACCATGTGGTTATTGATCATGGAGATGGCATGGTCACTTTATACGGTCACTGCTCCAAGGTCTATGTTCGTTCCGGGCAGACCGTGCAGCAGGGCGAAGTGATTGCCGCCGTGGGTAGCACCGGGCGAAGCACCGGAAACCACCTCCATCTGGAGGTGCGCATCGGCGGTAAGAAAGTGAATCCAAGACAGTTTTTGCCGTAAAGGAGGCGGCTTTATATGAAAGCAATTTTTGAACGGAAGCCCTCAGATTTCGATCTGCGGAGCTTTGAGGTATCGAAAACCATTCGGCTTCCCGCTGATATTTTTGAAGCTGTGCTGCAAAAACCTATGAGGGATTATAACTTCATTCAGGAAAATATGGAGCAGATGCACTGTGACAGCAACGGTGTGTATCACTGCCTGCTACTGACTGGCGAGGGCAGAAATGACGGATTGCTGGTGGAATCGGAGGGCTACGGCTACTGCCGGTATGCCTCCTATGTTCCCAACATTTCCGCTCTGACCTCCCCGGCCTTGCAGCAATTCAACCAGAAACTGACGGAGGCGGTGGATTACATTGTGTCCACCGGAACCCAAAACACAACAGAGGGCAACTGGATTATAGGCTTTGATGAGCTGGCACAGCAAACCGGCTTTGAGCATCACTTTAACAGTACAGATACCCTGCTGGATATGCTCCATGAGCGTGAGGAAGTGGCCAATGTGGAGTTAGATGATAGCAGCATTGACGTGTGCTATTACCTCAACTTCTGTCCGCGGTACGGCGGTTACCCGGAGGAATCGGAGCCGGAGCAGTTGCCGGAACCCAGCTCACCGGGAGGCAGGCTGAAAGACCTTCTCCACATTCATTGGGAGGATATCCATCTGCTCCACAAGGATGTGGAGGTGCAGCCTGCTACCGTTGTGGAGCTGGATGAGCATACCCTGACCGATGCCGGGAAAGAGGCATGGGCTGATGTTTTGGATGCTGAGGTGGTCAAGGTTTACAACGGTTACTACGGCTTGCAGATGGAGCTGGATAAGGTAAAGCCTTCCCGCTTGGAAGAATTCTCGTCCATGCTTGCCGGGTACTGTTCGGTATCGGATTATGAAAAATGGGTGACACAAGAGAATGATAAACTCTCTCAGTCACCCCAAATGAAATTGTGAAATGGAGGAAGCTACGATGAAAAAAGCAACACTGACTGTCAGCTTTGACAGCGAAAAGCTGGATGCCCTGACCTATCACATGAGCAAAAAGGATACGGATTTGCAGACGGAGCTGGAGGATACCGTCCAGAAGCTCTATGAAAAGCACGTTCCACAGGCCACCCGTGAATACATTGACGATAAGCTCTCCCGTGAGGCCGCTGCAAAACCCAAGAGGCCGGTTCACCCTGCTTCGGCAGGCGGTTCTGACAACATGCTGACGTAAGCAGAAACGCTGTCCGGGCGTGTGGGCGGCGGTGTTGCCCTGTGTGGCCTTTTGGTAGGCAGGGTGGCATCCTGATACCCATTAGCATCGTACCGCCCACGTTGCGCCCGTGTGGAGAGAATGTGAG
>CALLZZ010000243.1 GCA_937858235.1 uncultured Clostridia bacterium | reverse complement strand
TTCAACGTGGTTGACAGGCAAACCCTTATGGATGCCCAGAAGCATCCTGATGAGTATAAGGACTTGATTGTAAGAGTTGCAGGATATTCTGATCTTTTCAATAACCTTGAAAAAGCATTGCAGGACGAGATAATAGCAAGAACAGAACAAGCATTTAATTAAATTCAACTGTTTGCAAAGAGGTAATTAAATTATTAAATAGTCAAAATCAGCCGCCCGAAAGCGGCTGATACATAGATTTGAATGTTATGTTTTCACTGTGCTTGGCATGCAGCAATAAATTTCTTTAAACGAGACGCATAAACCTCGGAATAAAGATTTAGGCGTTTTCTCCGAGCGTCCATGTGGTGCTTTTATGCTGCAATTCTACCATATGGCGGAAGGCTTTACCGTTTTTCATAAGCTCATCCGGAGCTCCCTGTTCGACTACTCTGCCTCCTTCAAGCACTACAATCTTATCGGAACCGGCAACAGTGCGCATACGGTGGGCAATGATAATAACCGTTTTGCCATGCAGCAGGTGCGAAAGTGCCTTTTGCACTGCACTCTCATTCTCCACATCCAGACTGGCAGTGGCTTCATCCAGCAAAACGATGGGTGAATTTTTCAGCAGTGCGCGGGCAATTGAAATACGCTGGCGCTCCCCTCCGGATAGCGTTGCTCCGTTTTCCCCAATCAAGGTTCCATATTTCTCGGGAAGTCCCTGTACAAATTCATCGCAGTGGGCAGCTTTGGCGGCGGAAATCACCTCGTCATCACTTGCATCCCGTCGCCCAAGGCGGATATTTTCCATAATGGTATCACGAAAAAGCACCACATCCTGAAATACAATTGCGTAGTATTTCAGCAGAATTTCCGGATCGACTGATGATACATCGACTCCGCCCAAGGTGATCTTTCCGGCTCCGGCGTCCCAAAAACGAGCTGCAAGCTTGGTAGCGGTAGATTTTCCTCCGCCGGAAGGTCCTACCAGCGCTGTGACCTCACCTTGCTTCGCCGTAAAGGATACATCCTTCAGAACACCCTCGTCGCTGCCCTGATAAGAAAAGTCCACATGGTCGAAAACAATGTCAAATCCGTTTGGCTCAAAATCTTCCGTTCCGGTTTGTATCGGTTCTTCTTGGATTGCACGCATACGATCGATATAGAGCTTTGCATTGAAGGTAGCGGCTATGTTTTGCAAAGTTAGAGCAATCGGGTCATAGATGCGTGCGGCGGCAAATAAGAACCCGAGGAAAAACAGAAAATCAAGCTTTTCTGCCTTTACTTGAGAGATGCCTACAAGCACCGTTGTGGCAAGACCCACCTTCAAAAAGGCTTGCGCCGTACTGACGGCGGAACCGCCCACCAGTTCGGCTTTGATACAACCGTTTTCAGCAATTTCTGTTTTTTCGTCCAGCTCGGAAAGGTAGCTTTCTTCCAGATTATCGGCCTTGATGTTCCGTATGGTTTCAAGACCTTCTTGTATATGGTCGGTAACAGCACGCTTTTTTAGGATGCTCCTGCCGCCGTATTTGTCTTGCAGTTTTTTGGTACCCACTGTCAACACCAAAGCAATGGGGACTACCCAAAGGATGGCAAGCGCCATACGCCAGTTCATTACAAACAGCATAATGCCGATTAAAGTCGTGGAGATGCAGGATGCAATCACCATGGGAATATGGTGGGAAAACATCTGGTCAAGCTGAGCGCAGTCAGTAATCATGGTGGCGGTCAGGTCGCTCAAATCCCGTTTACCAAAGAAGGACAGCGGCAGGCGTCGCATGGTTTCGGCTATACTGATGCGGCGGTTTGCGCTCTCTAAAAAGGTTGCGTTGTACAGCGCAGCATACTGGAAGTAGTGCAGGACATACAGCAGCACCAGAAGAGCCGCCGATAAACCGGTATAAAGCCAAAATTGTGACATGGGGCTTTCACCGACAGCCGCACTGTTCAGCAGCTGCTGGACGGTTGCCATGATGACGCCTACGGGAAGCATCAAAGCGATGTTGCAGATTACTGTCCACAGTGTGGATTTTACTAAATCCTTTGCTCCTCGTTCGCTGAGGGCGAAAATACGTTGTAGCTTTTTTATCATGCTAAAGCCTCCTTTCCAACCTTCCACTGGGCAGTTCGGCTGTAATCCGCCCACATGGCGGCATACTTGCCTTTTTGCTGCAGCAGTTCTGCCTGGGTTCCGCTTTCAATCACTTTGCCATCATTCAACACCAAAATCTGATCGACATTTTGAATGGTGGACAGGCGGTGGGCAATCATCACGGTTTTACCGCGAGTTAATTCTTCAAAGGCCTTTTGTATCTGATATTCGTTCTCTGGGTCGGCAAAAGCGGTAGCCTCATCCAGCACAATGATGGGTGCGTCCTTGAGGATCGCTCTGGCCAGAGCAATACGCTGAGCCTCACCTCCCGAAAGATAGACTCCCTTTGTGCCGACTACGGTGTCAATGCCGGTCGGCATTTTTTCTAAAATATCGTC
>CALLZZ010000242.1 GCA_937858235.1 uncultured Clostridia bacterium | reverse complement strand
CGTACCTGTGGCCGTAGACGGCGAAAAGATGAAGGCTTCCGACGTCATCCGTAAGCTGAACCAGTTGGGTGGTGACAACGGTATCGGCATCATTGACATCGTGGAAAACCGTTTGGTCGGCATGAAGGATCGCGGCGTCTACGAAACACCCGGCGGCACCATCCTGTACAAGGCTCATGAGCTGCTGGAAATGCTCACCATCGACAAAGACACCATGCACGAAAAGGAAAAGCTCTCCATCGTCTTTGCTGACCTGATCTATAACGGTAAGTGGTACTCTCCCCTGCGGGAAGCCCTCTCCGCCTTCGTCGACAAAACCCAGGAATACGTCACCGGCACTGTAAAGCTCAAGCTCTACAAGGGCAACATCATCCCCGCCGGCATGACCTCTCCCTACACCCTCTACTCCGAAGACCTGGCTACCTTCGATGAATCCGATTATGATCAGAAGGATTCTGCTGGCTTCATCAACCTGTGGGGTCTGCCCACTACCGTTCAGGCACTGCGGGAACAGGGTAAGCTGAAATAAGCTAACTTCGATTATTCGATTCATTACAACGATACAAAAAAGATTGCCGCACGGAACCGGTGCGGCAATCCTTCTATACGGGATCATTTTCATTCCCAATAAGGAGCGATAAGATATGAAACTTTGGGCTGGACGCTTCCAGAAGGAAACCGATACACTGGTGAACAATTTTAACTCTTCCATCGACTTTGACGCCCGTCTGTACAAGCAGGACATTACAGGCTCCATTGCCCACGCCACCATGCTAGGCAAGCAGGGTATCATCGCCCAGGAGGACGCAGACAAAATTATCGAAGGTCTGAAAGCCATCCTGGCCGACATTGAGGGCGGCGCAGTCGAGTTCACCATGGAAAACGAAGACATCCACATGAACATCGAAGCCATCCTCACCCAGCGCATCGGCGAGGACGGAAAACGCCTCCACACCTCCCGAAGCCGAAATGATCAGGTTGCGGTGGACTTCCGCCTGTATGTCAAGCAGGAGATCCCGGTGATTATCAGCCACATTTTGGATCTGGAACGCGTTCTTGTCGCCAAGGCAGAGGAAAATTTGGAAACCGTTATGCCCGGCTACACCCACCTCCAGCGCGCTCAGCCCACTACCTTTGCCCACTATATGATGGCCTACGCCAACATGCTCCGCCGTGACGTCACCCGTCTGGAGGACTGTCTGGAACGACTGGACGAATGTCCCCTGGGTGCCGGTGCACTGGCCACTTCTACCTATCCGGTGGATCGTCATCTGACCGCCCAGCTATTGGGCTTCAAGAAACCCACCGAAAACTCCATGGACTCGGTTTCCGACCGAGACTATGCCATTGAATTCCTCTCCGCCTGCTCCATCCTCATGATGCATCTGTCTCGGTTCTCCGAAGAGATCATCCTGTGGTGCAGCTGGGAATTCAAATACCTGGATCTGGATGACGCCTACTCCACCGGCTCATCCATCATGCCCCAGAAGAAGAACCCTGACGTAGCAGAATTGGTGCGCGGCAAAACCGGCCGGGTTTACGGCAATTTGGTCACGCTGCTGACCATTATGAAATCACTCCCCCTGGCCTACAACAAGGACATGCAGGAGGATAAGGAACCGGTCTTTGACGCCATCGACACCGTCGAGCTTTGTCTGCCCGTTTTTTCCGCCATGCTGAAATCCCTCACCGTCAAGTCCAAGAACATGGCCAGAGCAGCTTCTAGCGGCTTCATCAACGCAACTGATTGCGCTGACTACCTGGTTAAGAAGGGGATGCCCTTCCGGGAAGCTTACATGATCGTAGGCCGCCTGGTGAACATGTGCATCAAGTCCGGCGAAAACCTGGAAACCCTCACCCTCCGGGACTTCTGTGCCATCAGCGACCTCTTTGACTCCGACGTTTACGAGGCTCTGGAGCTAAAGCACTGCGTCCACGAACGGAAGGTCTTTGGCGGCCCCAGCAAGGATGACGTTACCCGTCAGATTCAGTACATCAAAGATTTTGTGGCTCAGCGGGACTGATCCACTTTACTGATACCGGAAAGAGATGAAGAAAGATGAAACCTGCTATTTATATTGACGGTCAGGCTGGCACCACCGGTCTGCAAATCTACCAGCGGCTGGGTGCCAGAGACGACATCGAACTGCTCTCCATTGACCCGGAAAAACGGAAGGATCCGGCAGAACGGAAGGCACTCCTCAACGCTGCCGATCTGGTTTTCCTGTGCCTCCCTGATGCGGCAGCTGTGGAAGCAGTCTCCCTGGTGGAAAATCCCGCTGTACGCATCATTGACGCTTCTACCGCTCACCGTACCAATCCTGATTGGACCTACGGCTTCTCTGAACTGTCTCCGGAACGAAAGGCTGCTATTACGACTACCAAGCGTCTGGCTAACCCGGGCTGTCACGCCACCGGCCTGATCGCTTCTGCGGCTCCCCTGGTGCAGGCCGGCATCCTCCCCACGGATTATCCTCTGACCTGCTATTCCCTCACCGGTTACTCCGGCGGCGGCAAGGGTATGATCGCCGACTACGAGGTGGCACACCCAGATGAGGCATTCTTCTCCCCCCGCCTCTACGGCCTGACCCTGAACCATAAACATATGCCTGAAATGCAGGCCATCTGCGGTCTGGACTTCCCTCCGGTGTTCTGCCCCGTAGTAGACAACTACTATAAGGGCATGGCCACCTCCATCATGCTTCACAACCACCTCCTCCCGGGTAAGCCTACAGCGGAAGCCATTTGGGAAGCCCTCAAGGCACACTACGATGACTGCACACTGGTCTCCGTTGCCCCCTTGGGCTACGATGAACCTATGATCGCCGCCAACACTATGGCTGGCAAGGACACCCTACAGCTCATCGTCTGCGGCGGAGCGGAACGCACTTTGGTCACCGCCCTTTTTGACAACCTGGGCAAGGGCGCCAGCGGTGCGGCAGTTCAGAACATGAATCTGATGCTGGGCTATAAAGAGACTTGTAGTCTGGCACTGTAACCTCGAACCTACTTTACTTTTCAGCAAAGGAGATTTCATATTATGAAGAAGATTTCCGGCGGCGTCTGCGCCGCAAAAGGCTTTACCGCATCCGGCATCCACGTTGGCGTGAAGGCCGGAAGTGATCCTAAGAAAAACGATCTGGCGCTGATCCTCTCGGAAACCGAGTGTTCCGCAGCAGCTACCTTTACCAATAACCGGGTCAAGGCTGCGCCGGTTTACACCACCATGTCTCATCTGGAAAACGGCATCCTCCACGGTATCATCTCCAACTCCGGCAATGCCAATGCCTGTGCGCCCAAGGGTGCAGAACATGCTGAGGCTATGTGCGCTGCGGTAGCAGCTGCTACCGGACGAACTGCTGAGGATTTCGCTGTAGCTTCCACTGGTGTAATCGGTGTGGAAATGAACATCAAAAGTGTTCAGCAAGGTATTCCCGCTCTGGCTTCCGCCCTCAGCCGCAACGGTTCCGATGCTGCTGCCGAGGCCATTATGACCACTGACACGGTAAAAAAAGAGATCGCTGTGGAACTGAACATCGACGGTAAAACCGTCCGCCTGGGTGGCATCTGCAAGGGCGCCGGCATGATCTGCCCCAACATGGGCACCATGCTCTGCTTCCTGACCTCCGACTGCGCCATCACCTCCGACATGCTGGGCAGCGCCCTCCACGACGTGGTTCCCCGCACCTTCAACCGGGTCACCGTTGACGGAGACACCTCCACCAACGATGCCTGCATCGTCCTCTGCAACGGCCTGGCCGAAAATACCCTCATCGACTGGAAAGACGAACACTACGAGATTTTTAAGGGCGCGCTCATGTACGTCTGTACCTATCTAGCACGGGCTGTTGCTGCCGACGGCGAAGGCGCCAGCCATCTCCTCACCTGCACCGTCAGCGGCTCCCGCAGCGAGGAGTCTGCCGAACGGCTGGCCAAAAGCGTTGTGGGCTCCAACCTGGTCAAGGCCGCCATGTTCGGCGCTGACGCCAACTGGGGTCGGGTGCTCTGCGCCATGGGCTATTCCAGAGCCCCCTTCCGTCCTGACCGGGTAGATGCCTCCTTCTACTCTTCGGCCGGCAAAATCCAGGTTTGCAAGGACGGCTCCTCCGTGGACTTCGACGAAGACGAGGCAAAGAAAATCCTCTCCGAACACGAAGTCAGCATCATTATCAACGTCAACGAAGGGGACTGCACTGCAACCTGCTGGGGCTGCGACCTGACCTACGACTATGTGCGGATCAACGGCGATTACCGTACCTGACCCCAAACTTTAATGGAGAAAGAGTGACCCAGATTGTCTAACGATTACCTGACTCGCGCCCAAATTTTGATCGAGGCGCTTCCCTATATTCAAAAGTACAATGGCAAGATTGTCGTCATTAAATACGGTGGCAACGCCATGATCTCCGACGAACTGCGCACCGCCGTTATGAGCGACATCATCCTGCTCTCCCTGGTGGGGGTTCATGTGGTGGTCGTCCACGGCGGCGGCCCGGAGATCTCCGGTATGCTGAAAAAGATCGGCAAGGAATCCAAATTCGTAGACGGCCTACGCTACACCGATGAAGAGACCATTGACGTAGTACAAGAGGTACTGTGCGGTAAGGTCAACAAAAACCTGGTGGCTGCCCTTAATCGCATGGGTGGTAAGGCGATGGGGTTATGCGGTCTTGACGGAGCCTTATTCGAAGCCAAGGTGAAAAATCCCAAGTACGGCTTGGTGGGCGAGATCACAAAGGTCAACCCCGGCATCATCTACAACTGCCTGGACAACGGCTACATCCCAGTCGTCTCCACCGTAGGCTATGGAGTGGACGCCGAGTGCTCCTACAATATCAACGCCGACACCGCCGCCGCAGAACTGGCCATCGCCTTGGGGTCGGAAAACCTAATCCTCCTCACCGATGTCCGCGGTCTGCTCCGGGACCCCAAGGATGAGACTACCCTGATTCCTCATCTGCCTATTGGCGAGATCGACACCCTCAAGCAGGACGGCACCATCTCCGGCGGTATGATCCCCAAGGTGGATTGCTGTGTTCGCGCCATTCAGCAGGGCGTTCAGCGCACCTTTATTCTGGACGGACGCATTCCCCACTCCATCCTCATTGAAATGCTCACGAACCAGGGCATCGGTACGATGCTGCTGTAACCAATCCAACTCCCATGTTGCGAAAAGAGGCTGAACTATGAACTTTCAAGAACTGAAAGCACTGGATCATCAATATACCATGCAGACCTACGGCCGCTTCGACGTGGCGCTGGATCACGGCCAAGGCGCTACCCTGTACGGTCTGGACGGTGAAACTTACATCGACTTTGCCAGCGGTATCGGCGTGGCCAGCCTGGGCTACGGGCATCCGGCCTGGATCAAGGCCGTAGATGAGCAGGTTCATAAGCTGGGGCACGCCTCCAACCTGTTCTACACCGAGCCTTACGCAAAGCTGGCAGAAAAACTCTGTACACGCACCGGTATGTCTGCCGCCTTCTTTGCCAACGGCGGTGGTGAGGCCAACGAGGGTACCATTAAGCTGGCTCGTAAGTACAGCTTCGACAAGTACGGCAAGGGTCGCTCCACCATCATCACTCTGAACAACTCCTTCCATGGCCGCACCATTACTACCTTGCAAGCTACCGGCCAGGATGTATTCCATCAGTATTTCTTCCCCTTTACCGAAGGGTTTCGCTACGCTGACGCCAACAGTCTCGACTCTGTGAAAGCTCAGACCGGTGACGACACCTGCGCCGTCATGCTGGAACTGATTCAGGGTGAGGGCGGTGTACTGCCCCTGGACAAAGAATTTATCAAAGAGCTGGCCGCCTACTGTGCGGAAAACGACTACCTACTGCTGGTAGATGAAGTACAGACCGGCGTAGGCCGTACTGGAAGCTTGTTCTGCTTTCAGCAGTATGACATCCTACCCGACGTTGTCACCTTCGCCAAGGGCATTGCCGGCGGTCTGCCTATGGCGGGGGTGCTGTGCAACGAAAAGTGTCGGACTGTCCTGGGGCCGGGCACCCACGCCACCACCTTTGGTGGCAACCCCATTGCTGCTGCCGCTGCCAATGTAGTGTTGGATGTGTTGGACGACAACATGATGGACGAAATCAACCAGAAGGGTGCCTATTTACGGGATGCCATCTCTGCTTTCCAGTCTCCCTATGTGGATATCGTTCGGGGCATGGGCTTGATGGTTGGCGTAGTGCTGAAAGACGGCGTAGACCGCTCTGCACTGGTCAAGAAGCTGTATGACCAAAATCTGCTGGTTCTCACCGCAGGGTCCAAGACCATCCGGCTTCTGCCGCCCTTGGTCATTAACCAGGCAGAAATGGATGCTGGTCTGGCAATTATGAAGGATGTACTGACCAAGTAACATAATCTTTTACCGTAAAGAGGGGGAGCGCAACACTGCGTTCCCCCTTTTATCAGCCGTGAAACTGTTTGTTCTGACACCGACCTTATTTACTTGCTTTTCCAAAAAGTGCGCTCCGCAACCTGGATTTTTTAACTGGATTGTAGCAACCATTTTGCTTTTCGCCACCACCCTTTTTGAGAGTTACATCACACACGCCTTTCTTTTCTCATTGTTTGGTTCATTCTATCGTATTCTTTCTTCTGCTTTCATACAAGAGATGCTGCTCTATTTTTCCTTCTGTGCTTGCATTTTCCTCCATTTGGGGTACAATAAGGTTTGAAATTGAATCCTGAATCGAGGTAACAAACATGACCACCATTGACATTATTTCCGGCTTTTTAGGCGCCGGTAAGACTACCCTTATTAAAAAGTTGATTGCTGAGGCCTTTTCGGGACAAAAACTTGTTCTCATTGAAAATGAATTCGGTGAAATCGGCATTGACGGCGGCTTTCTTAAAGATGCCGGTATCGAGATCACCGAGATAAACTCCGGCTGCATTTGCTGCTCCTTAGTAGGCGATTTTGGTCAGGCCCTGCGTCAGGTACTGGAGCAGTACCATCCAGATCGCATCCTCATTGAGCCTTCCGGCGTTGGAAAGCTCTCCGATGTGGCCAAAGCAGTGGGGCAAGTCGCATCAGAAACGAACATGAAGCTGGTCAACACCATCACAGTCGTGAACGCAAAAAAGTGCAAAGCATATATGAGAAATTTTGGCGAGTTCTTCAACGACCAGGTGGAACATGCCGGCGCTGTTATCCTCAGCCGCACCCAGGACATGGATGCCAAAAAGCTTCAGGAAACAGTAGAACTGATCCGCAAAGAGAATCCTAAGGCGATTATCGTCACTACCCCCTGGGACTCCCTCTCCGGCGGGCAGATTCTTTCTGCTATGACCGGCGGTGTCTCATTGGCCGAAGAACTGATGGCGCAGCTCCAGGCCGAACATGATCACAATCACGAAGACGGGCACTGCTGCCACGACCACGATCACGACCACGAAGATGGTCACTGCTGTCATGACCATGATCACGACCACGAAGATGGTCACTGCTGCCACGACCACGATCACGACCACGAAGACGGGCACTGCTGCCACGACCATGATCATGAACACGAACATGAACACAGCTACGACGAAACCGGCGTGTGCAGCTGCGGCCATCATCACAGCCATGACGCAGATGAAATCTTCACCTCCTGGGGCATGGAAACCCCGCGTCAATTTACGGAAGCCGAGATCAAAACTGCTCTTGACGCTCTGGACAGCGGTGCCTACGGCACGGTACTCCGCTCCAAGGGCATCGTTCCCTGTGTAGACGGTACTTGGCTGCACTTTGATATGGTGCCCGGCGAAATTGAGATTCGAAGAGGCGCTCCCGATTACACCGGCCGTCTGTGCGTCATCGGTTCCCAGTTGAAAGAAGCAGATGTGCAGACCCTGTTCTGCCTGTAATCCACGGATGTGAGGTGAAGAATCATGGCTCAGGAACCCATTCTCGTATATATGATCTGTGGCTTTTTGGACGCAGGTAAAACCAACTTTATCGCACCTATGCTCACCAGCAAGGATTTTACCGAAGATGAGCAGACTTTACTGCTGATCTGTGAGGAGGGTGAAGAGGAATATAACACCTCTACGCTAGGGGAATACAACGTAGTTCCCATCGCTCTACATGGGAAAGAGGAACTCACCCTGTCGAAAATGCAGGCGCTGGAGGCCAAATACCACCCCACTCAGATCGTGATCGAATACAACGGCATGTGGCAAATTGCCGAAGCTTTCCCCGCCTTCCCCAAGCACTGGGATCTTTATCAGATCGTTACTATTGTGGAGTCCCCCACCTTTAACAGCTATGCCAAAAATATGGCCAGCCTGATGATGGAAAAGCTCCGTGAAGCGGATTTGATCGTCTTTAACCGCTGTACCGATGAGTTAGCCGATACGCTCCGTCAGCGTAATCTCAAGATGCTCAACCGCCGGGCAGAAATGTATCTGGAGTACGCCGATGACCGGGTGGAAAACTATGACAACGGTCTCTGCCCCTTCGATCTGTCCCTTCCTGTCCTAGAGCTCAGCGATGATGATTACGGCTTCTGGTACACCGACTGCATGGACAATCCCCAGCGTTACGAAGGGAAAATGGTCAAATTCCGCGGAATCGTCGCCCAGTCTCCGAAATTCCCACGGGGCATGTATGCCGCAGGCAGGTTCGGTATGGTCTGCTGCGCCGAGGATACCGCCTTTTTGGGTATGCTCTGTTCCGGCCCCGAATACAAACAGCTGAAAACAAAGGACTGGGTGGAGATCACCGCCACAGTTCAAATCAAAAATGTAAAACTTATGGGTGGAGACGGTCCCGTTCTCTGCAGCACTCAGGTCACGCTCTGTGCTCCCCCCAATGATCCTCTTATCTACTTCTGAAAATAACGTCGGAATCTTTTCGTTAAAAAGTTGACAATCCCGTGAAAGAAGTTTAGAATAATTGCGAGGATAATTTGGCTAAAGGAGCAATACAGAATCATGAAGAAGCGCAAAGTTTCCAACGCCGTCATCCGCCGCTTACCACGGTATTATCAAACCTTGGATCATCTATATAGAGAAGGCCATGTTCGTATTTCTTCTTCCGCACTTGGTAACTATATGGGGGTTACTGCTTCCCAGATTCGTCAGGATTTGAGTTGTTTTGGCGAGTTTGGCCAGCAAGGCTACGGTTATACCATTCCCGATCTCCGTAACGAAGTCGCTGAGATCTTGGGTATGACAAAAGGTTATCGGGCAGTTTTACTGGGCGCCGGCAATTTAGGCCGCGCTCTGATCAAAAACTTTCATTTTAAAGACAGCGGTTTCGATTTATTGGCCGCCTTTGATACCGATCCTAATATTGTCGGCACAACCATCAACGGCATTACCATCCACCCCCTATCAGAACTAGATTCCTTTGTGGTAGAAAACCAGATCAGTGTGGGGATTCTAACCGTTCCCAGATGTGCCGCCCAAAATCTGGCGCAGAAGCTAGTCGATGACGGTGTAAAAGGTATTTGGAATTTCACCAACACTGAGATTGATCTTGACTCCTCCAATGTAGCGGTGGAGAGCATCCATTTTGCTGACTCCCTTTTGGCTCTCAGCTATTTAATCTCTAATCCGACCCCGGAAAAATGATCTGTCCAACGAAAACGCAGTGGCTTCTTTCGCCACTGCGTTTTTCATCGCCCTACCTCTCCCAGCTTTTTTCTTTCCGTTCCCTGCACCCTTCTCCTGCCATTGCATAGGATGAATTGTGACCCGGGTCTTCCGGAGTCAAATTAATCTTACTTTAGGAGGTACTGCATTTATGGGATGCTGTAATAATGGTTTTGGTGGCGGCGGCTGCCTGTGGAGCAGTATCCACATTTAAAAAAATGTTGATACACCAACACTTTTATAGCAAGCGTTATAAAACAGTTAGCAAGTGCAAAAGAAAAGCCCAGGAGCAACCAACTCCAGGGCTTCCTTTGCGCTCCGACGAGCAGCACAAAAATGCGTTGTAAAGCGTATATAGCTAAAACAAATGAGGGGCAACATTACGCTGCCCTTCATTCTTTATTGGTAGTGCGAAAATATTTACATCAATGGATTAAAAGGAATTAAATTATTTTTTTTCTGAATAATGAGCTGATTATTACTGTCAATGTAACCCAGGAGCACTTCCTTAAAATCTAAAACGTTTTCTTTTCTTAGCTCTTCCTGTATCCATATTCTATCCTTACCAATCATCTGCAGATGATCATCAAGAATTTCACCGTCAATGATTACATTGAGGCATAATCCCTTATATGCAGCTTGAATATTCATATCTTTTGGGGTCAAAGGCTGGTTAGGGGCCTTTAGCTCAACACTCACTCTACCGCTTGTTTCAAGAATAGCAAACTCAACATCTGCGAGATTAAATGCGTTCTTATAACGGCATTCTTCAATGACATCATTGACAGTTAATTGTGCTTTCTTTAAATTTTCCTCTACTATTTTTCCGTTATTAACCAAAACAGTGGGCTTGCCGTCCAGCAGTTTTCTGGCTTTATAATTTTTCAAGGATATCCATCCGTTCATGCATTCTCTGGTTTTCTTCTTCGAGCCATTTGTCAAACTCATCCTGATCCCA